>DOWV01000088.1:11861-13594 GCA_003519375.1 Bacteroidota bacterium | reverse complement strand
CGTCGTTGGAGAAATTCCACTAGCGGCCTGTGAAAAAGGTACGCGAGCAAACAAACGCGTCAGGGTGAGCGGAGGCGAACCCTGTCAGTTGCATCAGGTGACACGTTTCGACTTCGCTCAACGTGACGGAGTTTTGGTTCTCTAGAATACTGTTTGCAGGCTATCCACTCGAATGCGCAAGGACTGACATGAGCAATCAGAAGATATTTACCGAGAAGGCTCCGAAGCCTATCGGCCCGTACAGCCAGGGAATTGTCGTCGAAGGCAAGTTTGTGTACACTGCCGGACAAGTAGCGATCGATCCTGCGACGAACCTGCCCGTCCAGGGCGATATCAAGGTGCAGACGCGTCAGGTGCTGAAGAACGTTGAGGCAATTCTGAGTGCGGCGGGCGCCTCCATGAATTCGGTCTTCAAAACAACCGTGTTCATGAAGGACCTCAATGATTTTGGAGCGATGAACGAAGTGTATGCAGAGTTCTTCTCGGGCTCTGCGCCCGCGCGGAGCACGGTCGAAGTTGCCCGCCTTCCACGTGACATGAAAGTGGAAATCGAGGCCGTGGCGGTCATCGGGAAGTAAGCTTGTACACCAGAACAATGGTATGTCAGGTGCCCGTTCGGAAGAGAGTCCAAATCAGCATTGGCTGTTTGCTTCTCTGTGCGCTCTGTTCTTTCGGGCACGCTCAGTATAAGGTTTCCTCAGCACTCTTCAAGTCAAATCGTTCGCATCCCGCAAGCCGGACGTCCTTTCAGGTCGATTCGCTTTCCGCTGACACGACGAGCGTCGGACAAACAAGCAAATCTCCCGCTACAGCCATTCTTCTTTCCGCAGTACTGCCGGGAGCCGGTCAGGTCTATACAGGCCGGTATTGGAAGGTCCCTCTCATCCTTGGATTCGGCGCGTACTTCGTGAGCATGTGGGTCAAAATGGATAATCACTATGCGGAATCACGCGATGCGTACGCTGCATCTGTGGCGGCGGGAGTGGAAGGGGGCCAAGGTGATTCGCGAAAGCTCTATGAGCGGGATTTCTATAGGGATGAGAGAGATCGTTTCGGATTTTATGTCGTTCTGACGTATTTGCTCAACATCATCGATGCCTATGTCGGGGCGAGTCTCTACGATTTCGACGTCGGTGATAATCTCGGCGGGACTTCGGTGAAGCTCAGTATACCGATTCGCTAACCGGAGGAAATGGAGGGGTGAAGGAGGTTGGAGAGGGCTTCCGGAAGCGAAGGGTGGGAGAATCGGAATCCCGCCTGAAGGAGCTTTCGGGGCACCGCCCGTTGCCCCGTGAGGACCACGATCGCCATTTCCCCCAGAAGGATTCGTAAAACGAAGGCCGGGACCGTCATCAATGCCGGTCTGCGGAGCACACGGCCGAGCGTTCTGCTGAACTCTGTCATCGTCACCGCATCCGGCGCCACCAGGTTGACCGGACCCGAAATTTCCGGCGTCTCAACAGCATACAAGATCGCCCTCACCTGGTCTTCCCGGTGGATCCATGGCATCCATTGGTTTCCGTCCCCAAGCGGTCCCCCAACGAACAGCTTGAAGGGAAGAACCAGCCTTCGAAGCGCCCCACCTGCAGGATCAAGCACAACTCCCGACCGCAACATCACTGTGCGTACACCCAAAGTCGCGGCTGCTGATGCTTCTTTTTCCCACTGATCACACAACGATGCAAGAAAGTCCTTCCCCGGCGGGTGGCCCTCATCAACATCGCCGTATGCCA
>DOWV01000088.1:8403-11610 GCA_003519375.1 Bacteroidota bacterium | reverse complement strand
GTCCATCGCCCGGATGCGAGTGATTGGCCGGAAAGGTTGATGACGGCATCCGCGCACTCGAGGTGGCTCATCCAATCGGCGACGGTATTCCCATCCCAGTGCACCCTCTTGAAAATCGGGTCTTGTCCCGCGTCGGGTGTGACCGCCCTTGTGGTGAGACATGTGACAATGTGACTGGACTGAAGCAATGCATTCGTCAATCGACTCCCTATGAGGCCCGATGCACCTGCGACCACGATGTTCATTTGTCAAGACCTTTCAGCTCGTACTTAATGAGATTTCACAAAGAATTCCAGCATCCAACAGCGGCGATAGACCATCGTTACCTTGCTCTTCTGGCGATTTTCAGCTATATTTTTATCTCGAAAGGGAGTAAAGGGTGATTTGACAGCACTTCCACTCTTTACTCCTTCTGTTTTCTGGAGCATTGGACACGTGGTGAACTGAAGATTCATGAAGCACATACGAAATTTCTGCATTGTAGCGCATATCGATCACGGGAAATCTACCCTTGCTGACAGGATTCTTGAGCTGACGGGAGCGGTATCCTCCCGGAACATGACCAAGCAGGTCCTGGATGACATGGAGTTGGAGCAGGAGCGAGGGATTACCATCAAGCTTCATGCGATCCAGATGCAGTACAGCGCCCTCGACGGTCAAGCCTACACCCTCAATCTCATCGACACACCCGGCCACGTTGACTTCACGTATGAAGTTTCGCGTTCGCTTGCTGCATGCGAAGGCGCCATCCTTGTTGTCGATGCCACGCAGGGTGTTGAGGCGCAGACGATCTCCAATCTCTATCTGGCCATCGATGCCGGATTGGAAATCATCCCGTTCATCAATAAGATCGACCTCCCGAGCGCCAATACGATGATCGACACGGTCAAGCGCCAGGTCGTCGACCTGCTGGGGTGCAAGGAAGAAGAAATCCTCATGGGGAGCGCGAAGTCCGGGATCGGCACCCGTGAGGTCATCGAAGCGATTGTTAAACGTATTCCGGCCCCTAAAGGCGATCCGGACGCGCCGTTGCGTGCATTGATCTTTGATTCGGTTTTTGATGAGTATCGCGGTGCTGTCGCTTACATTCGTGTATTCGACGGGACATTGAAAGAGCGGGAGCAAGTCAAGTTCTTTTCCCACGGAAAGGAATTTCAGGCAGAGGACGTTGGTATACTGGAAATGCAAAGGAAGCGTGTCGGGGCGCTTTCGGCGGGAGACGTCGGCTACATCATTGCGAACGTCAAAGATGTACACGATACAAAGGTGGGCGATACAATCACGCACGCCGGCAGGCCCGCCTCGGGGCCGTTGCCAGGCTACAAAGATGCGAAGCCAATGGTGTTCAGCGGCGTATATCCGTCCAACACGGACGCATTCGGGGAACTTCGGGACGCGTTGGAGAAACTTCGGATCAACGATGCATCGCTTATGTTCGAGCCGGAGTCCTCTCTGGCGCTGGGTTTCGGTTTCCGGTGCGGATTCCTCGGGTTGCTCCACATGGAGATCGTCCGCGAGCGTCTTGAGCGGGAGTATAATCAGTCTCTCATCAACACTGTCCCCAACGTCGAATACCGTGTGACGAAAACGAGCGGGGATGTCGTTCTTGTCGACAACCCTGCATTCATGCCTGATGCTGCCGAGATCCTCAAAGTTGAAGAGCCGTTCATAAAGGGTCAGATTATTACTCCGTCGGAATATATCGGTACGGTCATGAAACTCTGTATGGACCGAAGGGGAATCCACCGCAACACGACCTATTTGAGTCCCGAACGGGCCGATATCCACTATGAACTGCCGCTTGCCGAGATCATTTTTGATTTTTACGACAAACTGAAATCGATATCCCGGGGATATGCCTCATTTGACTATGACCTCCTCGAGTATCGGGAATCTGACCTGGTCAAGCTCGATATTCTTCTCAATGGCGAGTCCGTGGATGCCCTTTCAACCATCGTACACCGCACAAAATCGTATGATTGGGGCCGAAAAATGTGCTCGAAACTCCGGGAGCTCATCCCACGTCAAATGTTTGAAGTCGCAATTCAAGCCGCCATCGGGAGCAAAGTGATTGCACGAGAGACCATCAGCGCCATGAGGAAGAACGTCCTGGCGAAGTGCTACGGGGGCGACATCAGCCGAAAACGCAAGCTGCTCGAAAAACAGAAAGAAGGGAAACGAAGGATGAAGCAGGTGGGGAGAGTCGAGATTCCCCAGGAAGCTTTCCTTGCCGTCCTTTCGATGGAGGAATAGATGAAAGAGTCGAAAAAAGAGAAACCTCAGCAACCTGAATTAGAGAAATCGGTCGGGGGAAAAGTCCTTGCGTTTCTCAAGGAATTCGGGATTGTCTTTGGCGCATTCCTGGTTCTCAACAATTTCGTCATCGCGTCGTTTCTGGTGCCCACCGGTTCTATGGAGAACGAGGTGATGACCGGTGACCTGCTGTTCGTCAACAAGTTCATTTATGGCGGCACGTCACCAAGGAATATACCTTTCACGAATGTCCGTCTCCCCTGGTTCCGGGTGCCGGCGATTCGCAGTGTTGAGCGCGGCGACGTCATTGTGTTCGTATTCCCGGGCTACAGGGATGAGCTTACGCCCGAGGACTTCACCTTCTATCTGAAGCGCTGTGTAGGTTTGCCTGGTGACACGCTTCAGGTTATCAACAGGGTCCTCTATGTGAACGGGTCGCCGTCTCCGTTGCCGAGGAACATGCACTTCAGCTTCCCGCGACTTGCGAATCCGAAGGCGGTGGATGACCGGATTTTCCCGGTGGGTGCTCCGTGGAACGAGGACAACTATGGCCCGATGGTGATACCAAAGACAGGGATGGTGATTCCTCTAGACCGCGCCTCGCTCCCAAAGTGGGAGACCTTCATTCGCAGAGAGGGGCATACCGTACAGATCGTGGGTGACGTGATTCAAATTGACGGCAAAGCGGTCACCGGGTATTCTGTTCAGCGCGACTATCTTTTCGGTATGGGAGACCATCGGGACAACAGTCTCGACAGCAGGTATTGGGGATTCATTCCGAAAGAAAATCTCGTCGGAACTCCTCTTATCGTCTACTGGTCCTGGGACACCAATATTCCAATCTATAGCATCTTCTCCAAGCTTGCTTCGGTCCGCCTCAACAGAATCGGGACACTCATCAGGTAGAGGACGTGGGCGAGGACCAACAGACATCCATCGGCGGGGGGGGGGGGG
>DOWV01000088.1:0-8326 GCA_003519375.1 Bacteroidota bacterium | reverse complement strand
AGACATCCATCGGCGGGGGGAGTGAGCCGGAGTCGATGCAGCATCTCCCGAAGGGTCCCGTAGAGGCGGGTACACCCCATCGCATCCCGCATTGGATACGCCTCACGGCGTCTGCGAAGGCGTTGTTCGTGACGATCGTGGTGGCGCTCATTCTTAAGACCTTTGTCGTTGAAGCTTTCCGCATACCGTCAGGCTCCATGGAGAATACGCTGCTCGTGGGTGATTTTCTGCTCGTCAACAAGCTCGCGTATGGCCTCAAGACTCCGCGGTACATACCGATGACGACGAAGGCGATCCCGTCGGTTGCGGTTCCTGTTTTTAGCAGCGTTCACCGCGGAGACGTTCTCGTGTTTGAATATCCCGGGAAGCGCGCAGAGGTTGACGGCGCCGGACCGGTGTACTTTATCAAACGATGTGTCGGGCTCCCGGGTGATACGATCGCCATCCGCGCCGGACAAGTCCGCATCAACGGGCGTGAGGTCCTGCTCCCGACAAAAGCGAAATTGATCGACGGTGTGAGGTACGCTTCAGCAACTGACTATGGTCCGACGATCGTGCCGCGAAAAGGGGATCGAATCCCGCTGATCCCCGCTACTGCGGGATTGTGGAAGGAGTTCCTTGAACGCGAGCACCATCTTGTGGAAATAAATGCTGAAGGACGGGTTCTCATCGACGGGGTGGAGCAATTTGAATATCTGGTCGAGAGGAATTACTACTTCGTGCTTGGCGACAACCGCAGTAACAGCCTCGATAGTCGTGTCTGGGGGTTCGTCCCCGAGGAGGCGATTATTGGAGAGGCCCTTTTTGTTTATTGGTCATGGAACCCTGAAATTCCAGAAGATGGAACCAGGTCGACGGCCGGAAACATCCGATGGGACCGCATCGGAATGTTGATACGCTGAGAAACCAATTATCGATGTCTGTGTCGAGCCTCTATCTCCACATACCGTTCTGCGAGCATAAGTGCATCTACTGCGATTTTTATTCGGTCGCTCCGAGCGAGACGCGTCCAGAGGCCGAACTTCCTACGAAGAGATTTGTTGAATCGCTGAAGAGGGAAATCGAATTAAGGTCGCGCGATGAGCGATTTCGCGTTCCCTACGAGACAATCTTTCTGGGCGGCGGCACACCCTCCTTGCTCTCGATTCAGGAGTTGAAAGAGATCTTTGAGACGCTTACGGGGTCCTTCTTCGTTGAGCCTGATGCCGAAATCACCATCGAAGTGAATCCGGGCACAGTCGACCCGGAGAAGTTCCGTGCGTACAGGGCTCTTGGCATCAATCGTGTGAGTATGGGTGTCCAGTCCTTCCACGAAGATGACCTCCGGTTCCTCACGCGCATTCATTCGTCGACGCAAGCGAAACAATGTGTCCGTGACGCGTACGCGGCAGGATTCGAAAACGTCAGCCTCGATCTGATGTTCTCTCTGCCTGGGCAGACGCGCGATCGCTGGGTCTCAAATCTCAAAAACGCCGTGGAGCTCCATCCCACGCACGTTTCATGTTACAGCCTGATTGTGGAACCGCATACGCCGCTGGCCAAGATGGTTGAGACCCGGCAGGTCTCGCTCCTGAGCATTGACCAGGATGCAGAGTTATACGAATCGACAATTGAGTTCCTGGCGAAATCCGGATTCGAGCAATACGAGGTTTCCAATTTCGCCAGGCCCGGCTTTGCCTCGAAGCACAACAAAAACTATTGGAACCACTCAAATTACCTTGGATTCGGACCTTCCGCGCATTCATTCTGGCGCGTCGACGAGGCTGATGAAAGCCCGGGGCGATGGTGGAACATCTCGAGCATTGTCGGTTACCATGAGGCGCTTGACAGGGATTCGCTTCCGGTGGCGGGAGGCGAGCGGCTTTCCCGGGAACAATTGCTGGAGGAGGAGATCTTTCTGGCGCTTCGCAGCGAGGGCGTGGACGTGGGAGGATTTCAGAGACGGTACGGGAAGGACCTGCTCTCCAATCCAGCCTCCGGTTTGAATGACTTGATTTCCCGAAATATGGCTGTGCTGGACGGGGGACGAGTGCGTCTAACTCCGAGAGGGTACCTTGTTTGCGACGAGATCTGTGCTTCGTTGCGCATTTGAGGAGTTGATTGCTGTACGCAGATTTTCGCAAGACCGTGCCTCCAATTTTTCATCAGAAAAACACTCTTCTTGACGAGCAAAGAGGAATTCATGGATAACAGGAAGCTGAACAGAGTTGTTGCACTGAGCGTGTTTGTCGTGTCGCTGGTGACCTACATTATCACCTTATCGCCGACTGTGGTGTTCTGGGATGTGGGCGAGTTTTGCGCGGCGGCGTTTTCGATGCAGGTGCCTCACCCGCCCGGAGCTCCGCTATTTTTACTCATCGCGCGGCTCGCTTCCATGATCCCATTCGTTTCCGACATCGCGGTCCGGATGCACTTTGTGTCGGCTTTTGCGAGTGCCGCATCGTGCATGATGCTTTACCTCATCTCGGTCCGATTTATGCTTTCGTGGAAAGAAGAGCCCTCGACGACGTTTGACCGGGTTGTTCTGTACGGTTCGGCTGTGATCGGTTCGTTCGCACTCACGTTCAGCACCACCTTCTGGTTTAATGCTGTAGAGGCCGAAGTCTACGGCATGAGCATGCTGTTTGTCAGCGGTATTATCTGGCTGGGATTGCGCTGGTACGATCGCGCAGAGCACAGGCGCGGCGATATGTATCTGTTGTTTATCGCCTATATCGTTGGGTTGGCCGTTGGTGTGCACTTGCTGGCGATTCTGGCATTGTTCCCGGTCATGCTGCTCTATTACTTCAAGAACTACGAATTCTCGATTTCCTCTTTCGTGAAATTCGGCATCGTCGCGGTGATCATCTTTGGGATCATCTATCCCGGCGTCGTGAAGGAACTTCCTTCGCTTCTGGACGGTGAATTTGGCGGGACGAAGAGCTCGTACTTTTCATTGATTCCGCTGCTCTTTATCGGCGCGGCTCTCTACGGTGTGTATTACTCGGTCAAGAATCAAAACCGTACTCTGAATGTCGCGATGCTCGCATTTCTCCTCATTGTGATCGGATATTCGACGTATGCAACCGTCTACATCCGCGCAAATGCGAAACCTCCGATGAACGAGAACGATCCCAGCACCATGGCGCGACTCGTGTCGTATCTGAACCGCGAGCAATACGGCGAAGCGCCGCTTCTCGACCGCAGATGGAACAATGAACCGGAGCAGCGGGCGGCACAGCAGCGTTACACAAGCGATCTCGACTTCTTCTGGAAGTACCAGATGGATCACATGTATCTCCGCTATTTCGGATGGAATTTTGTAGGGTCCGCTGGAGATGAAAAAGAGGCCGGCGTCGACTGGAAGAAGATGTTCGGCATCCCGCTCTTGTTCGGGTTGTTCGGAGCGTATTACCACTGGCGCAAGGATCCAAAAATGGCCTTTATTGCCACGGCGACGTTCCTGGTCCTTGGGATTATCCTCGTGATCTATTTCAACATGCAGGAGCCGCAGCCTCGCGAACGCGACTACTTCTATGTCGGATCGTTTTTCATATTCGCGATGTGGATCGGGATCGGCGTGCTCGGTGCTGTCGATCTCGTCAAGGAAAAACTTCGTGGGAGCGACGGCTATGCGTTGACAAGCTATGGTGTTCTCGCGCTTGCGTTCATCCTGGTCCCGATGAATATGCTTCGCACAAACTACCACCAGGCCAACCGGTCGGGAAACTACGTAGCCTGGGATTACTCCTACAATCTGCTGCAAACGTGCGATCAGGACGCGATTCTCTTCACGAACGGCGACAATGACACATTCCCGCTCTGGTATCTCCAGGATGTCGAAGGAGTGCGGAGAGACGTGCGGGTCGTGTGCCTCAGCTTGTTAAACACCAATTGGTACATCTCGCAGCTGAAGCATGCCGAGCCGTATGGAGCGAAGAAAGTGCCGATCAGCACTCCCGATGCCCAGATTGATCAGATTGCACCACGCGAATTCCAGCCGCGGGTTGTCAGGCTGCCGGTGCCGGGCGATGTCATGAAGCGATATGGTGTCGAAGGGACGGCCGGGACGCTCACCATGAATGATAAAGGATCCGACACGCCGGATACCATCTCGTTCTACATGCCGAATACTCTGGAGTTTGGCAATGTCAAAGGGATCCGCGTCCAGGACATCATGGTCTTCGATATCGTGGCGAGCTCGAGCTGGCAAAGGCCGATTTATTTTGCGATGACCGTATCGCCGGACGGCCAGATCGGGTTGCGCGATTACCTTCGACTCGAGGGCCTCGCTTTCCGTCTGATCCCCAGGAAGGGGACGGCATTCTGGTCGAACATCGATGAACAGCGGATGAGGGCTCACCTCTTCACGGATCGGACTGAACCGTCCCTGACGCCGGCCATGGGGTATCGATGGCGGGGGTTGAAGGACAGCACGACGTATTTCGATGAAGACATCCGCCGGTTGATGACGAACTACCGTCAATCATTCGTCCTCCTTGCGCAATTCTACGCGAACCAACCAAGTCAGGCCGGGAAAGCCATAGAGCCTCTCGACCGCATGGAGGAGGTCATCCCGAGGCGCGTGCTTGAAATGGATTATCGAACGAAGGTCTACGTCGCGAACCTGTATCACGTAGGGGGGCAGGAGGAGAAGTTCCGGCAAATCTGCACTGAAATCATCGACGAACTGAAGCCGGTCGTGGAGCGCGGTTCGGTCGAGCCGTTGTCCTATGACAACCCGTACGTGGTGCTCCTCCAAACGTACGAAAACATGAAGATGTACGATGAAGCTCTCAAGATAGTCGACCTCGTGAAGGTTACGTATGCCCGGGAGCAGGGGATAGACCAGATCGCCGAGCAGCTCCGTGCGCGTATTCTGGCGGAGAAAAATGCTCCGCAGAAAAGCGATACCTCCGCCGCAGCGAAACCACCCGGTTCCCCCAATAGCGCCGAAACTCCGGCAAAGGGGAAATAGTCATGGCCGAACCCGCAAGGGCTCAGGAAAAGGAGTCTCGCAAGGAGAACTGGGAGACATTCTGGAGGGAAAAGGAGGATGTCGCTCAAGTTTACTCGAACGCCGATCGGATTGCGCGCAACCTTATTCGATTGGGTGACCTCCGGGATCTCAAAGTTCTCGAAATCGGTGCAGGGACGGGGCGGGACAGCATTCCCTTGTTAGCGCATGGTGCCCGGGTGTTCCAACTCGACTACGCGGTGAACGCGCTGCGAATCCTCAAACGGCTGGCAGATGACAACCATCTTCCGGTGACGATCATCGGGGGAGACACATTCAGGCTCCCGTTTCACGACGAGAGCTTTGATGTCGTATTTCACCAGGGCCTTCTGGAACATTTCAGACATCCTCAGGCTGAAGCGTTACTGAGAGAAAATATCCGCGTTTTGAAGCGGGGCGGCTATCTTCTTGTGGATGTTCCACAGCGGTATCACGTTTACACGCTTGTCAAACATCTCCTCATGTCAGTGAACAAGTGGTTCGCCGGCTGGGAACGGTCGTTCTCCGTTGGCGAGCTGAAGTCGGTACTGCAGTCGCTTGGTCTCACGCCGGTTCAGGCTTACGGGGAGTGGATGTATCCGAGCTTCTTCTATCGTTCCTTCCGCGAAGTCTTGAAGAAACTCGGTGTCACATTGCCGCTTGCGCCGCAACCGATACAATCCCTTTCATCGCTCCGGCGATCGATACGCCGTGCGATGCTGGAAACCTCCCTGCCGTTGCATACAGGCATCTCCATCGGAGTTATCGGAAGGAAATAGCCGCAGGGTGCAGCGATCATGAAGATTCTCGTCCTCAATTGGCAAGATATCCAGAACCCGCTCGGCGGTGGAGCCGAGGTGCATTTTCATGAGATCTTCAAGCGGATTGCCGCCAAGGGGCACTCCGTGACGCTCTATTGCTCGGGGTTTCCGGGTGCCCCGAATCGTGAAGAGATTGACGGCATCAAGGTGATCCGGGAGGGAGGCCGCTACCTCTTTAATTTCCATGTGCCGGGCCGGTACTTCTCGGAGTTCAGACAAGAACACTTTGATGTTATTGTCGATGACATCAACAAAATCCCCTTCTTCTCTCCATGGTTCGTCAAAGAACCGCTCGTCGGAATCGTCCACCATCTTTTCGGGCCGGCTATTTTCCTGGAAGCTCCTCTGATTCCGGCGATGTACGTTTCGCTGTCAGAAAAACTTGCGGTGCGAGTGTATCGAAACACGCCGATGGCTGTGGTGTCCGAAAGCACGAGGCAGGAGCTCATAGGCTTTGGTTTTCCTCCCTCGAATATCGTGCTTGTGCAGAATGCGGTCAACAGTGTGCAGTATTCACTCCCGGCTCAGGATATCACTCCAGCACCCGTCATCGGCCACCTTGGCCGGCTCAAGAAGTACAAGAGCGTCGATCACCTGATCCACGCGTTTTCCATCGTCAAGCTGGAAATCCCGGATGCGAAATTGAAAATCATCGGCGATGGTGACCACAGGCCGGCGCTTCAGAGACTCGCCGGCGAACTCGGCCTCGAAAAGGATGTCGAATTCACAGGGTACTTGAGTCAGGCAGAGAAAGTGCGACACCTCCACCAACTGAGCGTCTCGGTGAACTGTTCAGCGAAAGAGGGTTGGGGATTGACGGTTATTGAGGCGAATTCGTGCGGTGTTCCGGTCGTGGCGAGCGATGTGCCCGGATTGCGGGACTCCGTGATCGATGAGCGGACAGGGCTTTTGTTTGAGTTCGGCAACATTGAGCAAATGGCGCAGAAGATCCTGCTCATGTTGAGGGATGAAAACCTGCGAAGCCGGCTTCGCAAAGAAGCGATCGAATGGGCTCGGACGTTTAACTGGGATGATTCCGCTGCAAAAATGACTCTCTTTCTCGAAGGTGTCATCGCACAGAAAAAGAAGTAATCACGTTGTTCAGACCAGCTTGCTCCTGAAGATCTCTGCGCATTCTGCGGGAGAATTCGCCCGCTGAATGATCGTTGTGCAATCTCCCAAGCCTTCCCACAGCAGTTCCTCCCGCAGGGTATCCACAACCCCGGTCCAGAACCCCCCGTAAACGACGATCGGCCGCTCGGGGATGAACTTCTTGTTGATGAACTCCCAGACGTACGCAAGTTCCAGAAGTGTCCCCGTGCCGCCCTTGAGAACGACGAATCCGTGTGCCGAGTCAACCAGGGTCTCAATACGTTTGACGAGCGTAGGCTCACAGACCTCCCGGTCGATCCAGGCGTTTGCCTTTCGCGTGAATGTTCCGACCGTCACACCGATCGTCGACCCGCCGGCGTCCTTGGCGCCACGGGCTGAACCTTCCATGCTTCCTCCGTACCCTCCGTTACAGACGATGAAACCGGATCGTGCAAGTTCCCTGCCGACTGCACGTGCCTCCGCATACTCAGGTTCACCTTCGCGGGGACGCGAGCTGCCAAACACCGTAATGACTTTACCCATAAACTCCTGACTTTATTAATCCGTGAATTCCCAATTGACGCCGAGCTTCACGTTGCGTTTCATGAGGGGGTAGAACGGGAGGACCATCATGTTCGTGTTCAGAGGATTTTCCAATGTCAACGTGAGGTACGCATCTCCAATCTTGGCGACGACGTAGAAATCCAGCCTCGTGAATGCAGGCATCTCCAGAGTCGCCTGTTGTGCGGCAATGAGCATGCGAGGTACAAATTGGAGGCCCAGGTGATGAGTAACAGCTTTCCACCGGGCGGCAACCTTCAGATCCAGCTTTTCACTGAAGAACAAATCTCTGAATCCAAACTCGCCCGTGGAGATAAGGCGGGGAATTTGCAGCGTGGATTTGCCTTGGGCCTTGTAGGATGTGTAGGCGAGGTTTCCCTCGGCCGTGAACTTCCACAGCCTGAGCCGAATCTCCGTTCTGGCGCCGCTGATTTCGACCGAGGGGCTATTCTCGATCCTCACACTTCCCGCATCTCCAATACTCGCAGTCTGCAAGTACATCAAAGCGTTCTCCACTGACCTCCGGAAACCCACCACCGAAACCTCGGCCTGCGCCACCTTCATTTTGAAACCAACTTCTGAAAGGCGGTGACGCTCTTGGGTGAGCGCAGCAGGTCGTGCCAGTATGGAATCCGACCAAAAGAGGTCCTGCACCGTCGGAAACCGGTGGCTGATGCCATGGCTCCCAATGAGGGAGAACCACGGAGTGATACGCAATTCGATGCCGGTTCCCCATGAACGAGCGGCGAGCTCACCTTGCTTTTCCAGACGGAAACTGATATCGCCTCGAATCCACTCTGCAGGATCGAGTGTCAGGCCGCCCATGGCTGAGGAGTACTGCTCGGTGCAGGAGGGAAGAAAATGGCTCCGTCCGACG
>DOWV01000009.1:2350-27749 GCA_003519375.1 Bacteroidota bacterium | reverse complement strand
AGTGCGTCGCATAGTGTGCCTCATAAAGAAGAATAATGATGCGCGGCCGGGCCTCCGGCTGTCGATGAGGCAAACACCTCATCTTCAGATTCATCGGCTTCTCGGGCGGCTTTCATAAAACTACGGGAGTACGAGACGAAAAGCAACGGGCAAGGGGGTTTTCCAGAAGAGGATCTGACAGCTGTTGGTGAAGAGCAGAATCTCGATTTTGGAAATGAACCGGGGTACCGGAGTTACCCGGCGCGCATCAGCCTTATGGCCGATGCGCCACGCGAGTTTTGACGGGATGACATGCTGAACGTTTTCGCCGGGATCATTTTACCGGCTTGCGCGGAATCTTCTGATCCATCATCGCGGCATGATAGGCAAACGAGGCCATGATCACCGCATTCTTCTTCAGGTCTTCCGGTACGAGCGTGTCAAAAACGTCCATGTTCGAATGTCCGCCAATGCCGACACGGTCTTGGAGAAACTGGAACCCGGGGAGTCCGGCATTGTCGAACGGAACGTGATCGGTGCTTCCCACGCTTTGGATGGTGGCAACCGTCATCCCGAGATCACGGAACGGCTCCATCCACGAGGTGAAGATCCGCCGTACGCGCTCGTTGCCCTGCAAATTGATTCCCCTGAACGCTCCTGCTCCGTAATCCTGGTTGAAGTAGACGCTGAACTTTTCATAGTCGGGCTTGGTGCCGGTCCTGGGATCGCCAAAATGCGCGAGGACGTATTCACGTGATCCGTGGAGACCCTGTTCTTCGCCGCTCCAGAACGCCACGCGGATCGTGCGGCGCGGCTGCACGCCGATCGCCTTCAGAATTCGGACGGCCTCAAGTGCAACGGCACACCCGGAGGCATTATCTGAAGCTCCCTGAGCCTGGTGCCAGCTGTCGAAGTGCGCGCCGACGATGACGATCTCGTTCTTCAGATCTGTTCCTGGAATTTCCCCGATCACATTGCACGCTTTCTCCACCGATTCGCCGATGCGATTCCGAACTTCAACCTCCAACGTCACGGGGATGTCCCAATTGACGATTCGATACATGCGGTTGTATTGCTCCGGTGCAACTGCGATAATCGGCAATGAGGCGAGGTCTTTCTCCCTCGACCAGCGGTCATTGTTTGATCCAGGACGGCTGAAACCGCGAACAAGCCCGAACGATCCGCCGTCGCATTGCAGCACAGCCACCGCACCCTCGGACTTCAGAAATTCGATGCGCTCTTCGGGCTTCAGGAGCTCGGGATTCTGCACCGGAGGTGTCAGCACACGCGGCGGAGCCGGCGCGATGATTCCTTCGTAGTTCTTAATCTCTTCATCTGTCAGCCGGGAAAACCCCTTCGGCAGATTTGCCAGGTCAATGGAGGCGAGTGGTGATATGAGAACTGCGGCGTTTCTCAGTTTGCCGCGGTACTTCTCGCAATCGGACTTCGACTGCAGCTCCACAATCTGAGCCTGACAGGAGATTTTGCCTTGAGTCCCGGGCGTATAAGCTAGCGGATATCCGATGAGCGGCTGGTATGCCGGCGCTGTCATCTGTAAGGAGAAGTACTCGTTGTCCCACGGAACGCCATAGTCCATGAATGGCTCGATCACGACGTTCGAGAGTCCGACGCTCTGCATTTTTTCCTTCGCCCAGCCTTGAGCGTTCTTCATTCCAGCTGAAAGCGACAAGCGGGGGCCCAGAACATCCGTTATGTAGCCGACGATGTCCATCACCTGGGATCGCTGGAGGCCTTCCTCACGGATTTTGGCCACAACGTCCCAGTTTACCTTGACAGGGTCAGTCTGGGCATTGAGAACCGTTGTCGAGAATATGAAGACGATCAGGAAAACCCGTTGCAGTGTGCGCATCGTGAGCCTCGAAAAGATTGTGATGGGAAATTTCGTCTTTGTGGGGGAGATTGACAGGGAAGCTAAGGGAGAAGAGGAGCAAATGCAAACGGGAACTCATTGACAGGACCGACTTCTCAAAAGAAGGATTAAAGAGAAGGCGGTCCTGTCCCGGGCAGAGACTACTGCACGATCTTGAAATTGAACATCGGCGTCTTCAAAGCGCCCATGAGTCGTACCCAGAGGGGCAAAATCATCTCCGTGCCGCGTGCAGCAGTGATGTCTCCGACGTCTATGATGTGCTTCCATCCGAAGTTGGACTTCAAAAACTCGGTCGCTGTCGACTTTGCCGAAGCGTCATCGCCGCAAATCAACAGGTGGTGATCACCTCCCGCGACCGCTTTCGGGTTGACCATCACGAGCGCGTTGACGGTGTTCAGGGCCTTGACGACCTTCGCCTTCGGAAACGCACGCTGGATCTGCTCCGCCAGTGAATCGGTGTTGCAGACAGACAGCGACGGCGGCATCCCCTTCGAAAAGTCGAGAGGGTTGGCGATGTCAACGAGAATCTTTCCTCCCAGATTCCCTTCTCCCGCCAGCCGAAGCGCCTCGAGCGAAGCGCCCCCGCTCGTCGCGTTGAAGACGATCTCTCCGCCGGCGGCCGCCTCTGCGTAGGTGACAAGGGGAATCTCGGGATGCTGCTCCTTCCAGGACTTGAACGGCGGATTGCCGAACGGGCCGGGGGCAGTTTTTGCCATCGTCTCTGCGACATTGCGGGTACCGATCCTAACTTCATGACCCAGGTCGGCCAATTTCCCCGCCAATGTCTGACCGGCCATACCTGTTCCCAGTATAGCGAGCTTCATCGTTGTTCCTTTCTGAATTGAATGTGGTGATTTATCATGAGAGAACAATTCTTTGGGGCGGAGAGTTCATCCGTTCGCTCAAGAAGAGTGACCGCCAGAGCCGCTTGTGGTGCGCATCAATCCTTGCGTATGAGAACATTCTCCGCTAAATTCACACACCTTTATAACAATCTGAACACCAGGCGTGCTCTTGCTGACAGAAAGGAATAATCATGGATCACCACATGAAACACCAGATGGCGAGAAAAGACTATCTATCAGGAAAGCGTGTTCTCCCAAAACCGATCTCCAGGAAGAGCACGATCGCCTCGGTGATCGACAACCTCGACGCCTATAACGGCGGCCGTCTTCGGGCTGCGTGCCAATTGATGAGTGAGAAGTACTCTCAGAAGGACGTCACCATCGGGTTGAGCATTGCCGGCGCGCTGACACCCGCGGGGCTGGGACCATCAACCATCATCCCCTTGATGAACCACGGTTTTGTCGATTGGCTCGTGGCCACGGGCGCCAATATGTACCACGATCTTCACTATGCCTTCAACATGCCGATGTTCCGCGGTCGCCACGATGTGGACGACGCGGATTTGCGGGACAAAGGTGTCACCCGCATCTACGATATCCTCTTCGACTACGAGGATGTCCTGATGGCAACGGACCGCATTCTCCGCAAGATCATGCTCCGGCCGGAGTTTCAAAAAGAGATGGGAACACGGGAATACTACCATCATCTCGGAAAAGTCATAAACGAATACGAGCGCAAGAACAAGATCGGGGAGGTGAGCGTTCTTGCTGCGGCATACAGGAATGGGATCCCTGTGTTCACATCGTCACCGGGTGATTCGACGATCGGCATGAATGTGGCTGGCCTGGAGCTTCTTGCCGAAGCCAAGGGTCTCAAAGACTATTTCAAGCTGAAAATCAATCCCAGCATTGATGTCAACGATTCCACCGCGATTATCCTGAATGCGAAGCAGTACGAGAAGGGGAAAACCGGCGTGCTCCTCATCGGCGGCGGGAGCCCCAAGAACTTCCTCCTTCAAACGGAGCCGCAGATACAGGAAGTCCTGATGATTCCGGAAGCCGGACAGGACTACGATATCAACATCACCGATGCGCGTCCGGACACCGGCGGACTTTCCGGCGCTCCCCCGAGCGAAGCGGCCAGCTGGGGCAAGATCGACCCCACCAAGCTCGATGAAACCGTGACGGCGTACATCGACGTGACCGTGGCGTTCCCGCTCCTGGCAGCCTACGTTCTTCAGACAACGAAGCCCAAGAAGTTGAAGCGCCTTTCCGAGCGAACCGACGAGCTCCGCCAAAAGCTCATCCAATCCTACCTCGAGAATAATAAGGAAATAGGCGAACTCAGCGATATGATGAAGAAACTGACTCCTTAGAAAGCACTCAACGTCAAATACGAAATACGAAACTCCAGACAAATCCGAAGCAGAAAATCCGAAATGCGGATGGGCGCCTTGCATCCTCAGCGATCGTGTTCCGAGTATGGGATTTTAGATTTCCTTCGGATTTAGGATTTCGCGTTTGTTTCGTATTTCGGTATTCGGATTTAGGATTTCACCATCATTGATACCATGGAGACTTCATTGATACCAAACGAGGAATTGTTGCAGTTGGCTGCCCAACACGGCACTCCGTTGTGCATTCTGGACCATGATGTAATCCGCGCCAATTACCGGATCTTCAAGAAACACCTTCCGAGGGTTCAGTGTTATTATGCGGTGAAGGCGAATTCGACCCAGCAGATCGTCGAGACGTTGTTCAAAGAGGGCTCGAGTTTCGACGTCGCTTCCTACAACGAGTTCATGCAGGTCTATCAGTACATCAAACATTTCGAGACGAAGGAAAAGAAGCATTTTGTCTGGGACAAAATCATCTTCTCCAACACGATCAAAGACCGGACGACGCTGGCGAAGATCAGACAGTACAAGCCGCTCGTGACGTACGACAACTCCGCCGAGCTGAAAAAGCTGAAAGATCACTGCGACACCGCAGGACTCGTGGTCCGTGTGAAGGTTCCCGATACCGGATCACAGGTGGAGATGAGCACAAAATTCGGCGTCGAGCCGGGCGAGGCAGCCGCTTTGATCGATGAAGCGTTCGAGATGGGGCTCAAGGTGGAGGGAATCAGCTTCCACGTCGGCAGCCAGTGCACAAACTTCGACAACTACAGCGCAGCACTGGCAATCGCTTCAGACCTCTTCAACGACGCAAGAAAGAAAGGATACGGACTGAACCTGCTGGATATCGGCGGAGGATTTCCGGTGCCGTACGATCCCCAGGTCCCGGATTTCGCCAAGCTCGGCAAGCTCCTGAATTCCGAGTTCAAGCGCCTCTTCCCCGACGACATTGAGATCCTGGCGGAACCCGGCCGGTTCATCGTCGCGACCTCTGCCACGCTCGTGGCCGAGATCATCGGCAAAGCACGCCGCGGCGGAAAAGTGTTCTACCATATCAACGACGGCGTGTACCATTCCTACTCCGGCGTCGTGTACGACCACTGGATACCGAACTTCTCGGCGTTCAAAACGGGACCAACGGAGATATGCGCGGTGGTGGGACCAACATGCGACAGCTTCGACAAGATCACACTCTCTGCCGAGCTCCCGGCAAATCTGGAGGTCGGAGATTTCCTCTACACGGTGAACATTGGGGCTTACGGAACCGCGTCAACGACTCGGTTTAACGGCTTCGATCCCGCAAAGATCATTCACAAAAACTTTCCGGACTCCCAACGGTAGCCACGACTCCCTGCGTACAAGAAGAATCCCCGCACGCGAACCAGTGCGGGGATTCTTCTTTTTTTGAATGCAGAAGAACTTTCGGATCAGAACCTGATTCCCGCGAATACTTGAATCGTGTTCATTTCAATCTCGACCGTATTCGTGATGGTAACCGTTCCGGCGGTTGTCTTCATGTCGAATTTTGGCTTCGTCATGATATAGCTGGCCCCGGCGACAAGGAAATTTCCTATATCAATTCCGGCAGAAAGACCGTATGCCAGAGCTTTGCCGGAGGCCGATTCCATTTTTGATGTTATTCCGAATCCCGAGACGGTGATTTCGGGTGACTTTGCCATCATGTACCCCGCCTGAGCGTTCACATAGATCCCGATTGTCGTCGGCATGTAAACCTGGACGCCGGCCATCGGCAGGATACCCGTGTAGGAGCCGACGGTGTAGCTGAGACCCTCAGTACTTCCGATCTCGTTTTTCATCACCGACTCGTCAAAAGCATTGTGCATGTAACGCCCGCTTAACACGATTCCAACACTGGGGATAATCGAAACGAGATACTCTCCTCCGGCCACCCACCCTTTCTTTGCTACGCCCGCACCTTCTCCATCCGTCTTGCTGAACTTTCCCGAAGGGATGCTCAATCCGCCGAACAAAAGCAGACCGCTTTTGCTGGTGAATTGTCCCATCATCGGGACCGTGAAGATGATCACGAGTATGGTTATGAAGAAGACGATCCGTTTGGCCGGTCGCATAGTATCCTCCCTCTGTGTGCGGTCTTGGTTGTTCAACCGCGCAGGGGCACGGTTCTGAATCGACAATCTGCAATCTGCCATCTGCAATCTGAATGAGCGGCGATCTGCCGGTCATTTCTTGAAGACACCGAATAACTTATCGAGCGCCCTTTTCTCCATGGCTGCGACCTGTTCCAGTTCACCCGCATCAAGCCAGATTCCGTCGCACGATAGGCATTTATCTACTTTGATCCCCTTGTAGTCCATCTCGCTCAATTCCATGCCGCACTTCGGACATCGCATGTGGTGCAGTTCTTTCAGTCTCCGCTTTTCCTCCGCGGCAATTGTTTTCTGCCGTTCCTCTTCATGTTTTCTCCGACGCTGGAGCTCAAGTCGGGCGAAATACTCTTCTTCCTTCTCGCTCGGTTTGACCGGCATGTCCGCCTCCTCGTATGTTCTGTCGTATTGTTGTTCACATCCGATGCCTTGAAGATACTCTCCTGTGGAACCTTCGCCGGCACCTTAATGTTATCCGCATGATAAGAACAATTCCCTCAATTTCAATAATCCCCTGATGGGCAGCGCTCCGACTCGACATTCGCTCCCCTAACAGGCTGCGGAAAAAGTCGATTTATGGTGATTCGTACGAAACAAAATCTTCTGTGGTACGTCTAAGCGATTGTTCAGTGAACATTCAGACACAGGAGAAGAAAGATCATGCGCGGAGTCGATACGAAGCAAGCCCGGTTGTTTAGTTACGTTTCTCAAGAAGAGCGCATTCCGCAGAATCACCCGTTGCGAACGATTCGGGCAATGAGCGATGAGGTTTTTGCACCGTTGACGAAACGGTTTGATCGGTTGTATTCGGATACGGGGCGTCCGTCGATTCCGCCTGAGCATTTGTTGCGAGCGTTGTTGTTGCAAGTGTTGTACAGCATCCGGAGTGAACGACTGTTGATGGAGCAACTGGACTACAACTTGTTGTATCGTTGGTTCGTTGGGTTGAATATGGATGACGAGGTCTGGGATGCGAGCGTGTTCACGAAGAATCGGGATCGGTTGTTGGAGGGGGATATTGCCGATCTGTTCTTCGACCAGGTCATGGCCATAGCCCGTAAGCGTGGGCTGTTGAGCGACGAACACTTTACTGTTGATGGAACACTGATTGAAGCGTGGGCGGGGCAGAAAAGCTTTCAAAAGAAAGAGGGTTCTTCCCAGCCCCCCTCCGATGGCGGCAGCAATCCGACGGTCAATTTCCACGGCGAGAAGCGCAGCAACGCTACGCACCAGTCCACAACGGACCCCGAGGCACGGTTGTATCGTAAAGGACCGGGCAAAGAAGCAAGGCTCTCGTTTATGGGACACGTCTTGATGGACAATCGCCACGCCTTGGCTGTCGATGACCGGTTGACGATGGCGACAGGGACAGCCGAACGAGAAGCAGCCCACGAGATGGTCAAAGCAGTTCCCGACCGACGGTCCAAACATCCGACGATGGGAGCTGACAAGTCCTACGATACTAAAGACTTTGTCAAGAACCTTCGCAAGCTCACGGTGACCCCTCATGTTGCACAAAACACGAATGGTCGCTCCAGTGCGATTGACGCACGCACGACCCGTCATGCCGGCTATGAGGTCAGTCAACGCAAGCGCAAGCTGGTCGAACAGATTTTTGGATGGCTCAAGACCATTGGACTCATGCGTAAGACGCGCCACAAAGGGACTCGGCGTGTGGGATGGATGTTCACCTTTGCCTTGGCGGTCTACAACTTGGTAAGAATGAAGAACCTCGAGGCCGAACCGGGGTGATAGCACGCGACAATGAGTCGACATCGCCCGCTGCGCCTCGGCAGAATGATCTTCACAGGTTGACAACGTCCTATATGGATATCTCTTTACCATCTGTATTGCTTCAAAAATCATGTGATCATCCAAAACTTGCTCTTGAACTTGGTTTTTCCGCAGCCTGCTAGATTCAATTCTTGTTAATCACCTAACCGTTCACTTTTACTTGAGGACACCGTGAAGAATATTTTCATGATCATCGCTCTTGTTGCTGTGCTCTTGTTCGCTGTGGGTGTAGCAGCCGGGCAGACGTCGAAATCCGCCTTCGTCGATTCAGAAAAGATCCTGAGTGAATTGCCGGAAGCACAGAAGGCTTCCAAAGAGCTTGAGACGCTGGTGAATGCCTGGCAGGATTCGCTCGCGAAGATGGGCACCGACCTGCAGAAGCAGTTCGAGGACTACCAGAAGCAGGAATCTGTCATGCCCGCGGCAAAGAAGGAAGCCGAGCAGAAGCGGCTTGCGGATCTGGACCAGAAGCGACGCGAGTATGCTGCACAGAAGCTCGATGCACGGACAGGCGAAGCAGCCCAGGAGCGGGAAAAGCGCCTGACTCCGATTCGGGAGAAAGTGCTCCGCGCCATTGAAACCGTTGCCAAGGAAGACGGCTTTACCTTTGTGTTCGACCGGACAAATGTCCTCTACGCCGATGCAAAGGTCGACCTGACATACAAAGTTATCGACAGACTGAAACGCGGCTTGCCGGTGAAAGCCAGGTAAGCTGGGGTGTGCCGGGCAGGGGACGCAGCACCATGTTGAACAAGCATAAAGACGGGGTATGATCATGAAGAAGGTCTTGTGGCTCTCTCTCTGTCTGATGATCGCACTGACATCTCTGGCAATCAGCCAGGCGAAGATTGCGTTCGTCAGCACAGATGCAATCATGAAGCAGTTGCCCGACGCTCAGGACGCACAGAAGCAGCTCGATCAGCTGGTCGTCGATTGGCAGGGGGAATTGAACAAACTGCAGCAGGATTGGCAGAAGAAGTTCGATGACTATGAGAAGCGCAAGCTCATTATGACCGAGCAGAGGCGGATTGACGCTGAGAAAGAACTGCGTGAGCTCGATCAGAAAATCGCCGATTACCGCAACAAGCGATTTGGGCAGAGCGGCGATCTGTTTGCGAAACAGAACGAGCTCATGAAGCCCGTGCAAGACCGGGTCTTCAAGGCCATCCAGGATATCGCCGTTGAGGATGGCTATGACTATGTGTTCGACAAGAGCGGCGAGATTCTCCTGATGTACGCCAACAAGAAATTCGACCTGACATCCAGGGTATTGGAAAAGCTCAGCGTGCTGCCGGCTGGGAAATAAACAAAGGATTGTTGATGACGGCTCAGGAAATCGCGGCGCTGGTCGGCGGCGACGTACAGGGAAATCCCGGCATCCAAATTCTCAGGGTAGCCAAGATTGAGGAAGCGGATGAAGGAGATCTCACCTTTCTCTCCAACCCGCGCTATGAGAAATTCGTCGGGGCTACAAAGGCTTCGGCAATTCTCGTTGCCCGGACGCTGAACATCGAGCTTCACGCGAAAGCAAAGCCCGGGTTGACCTTCATCCGGGTCGCCGATCCCTACGTTGCGTTTTTGCAGGCGCTGAAGCGGCTGACGCCGATGCCTGATCCGTTTATTCCGGGCATTCATCCGGCTTCCGTTGTCGCTGAGTCGGCGGTCGTCGGTCCGGGCGTCTCGCTGGGTGCAAGGGCGGTTGTCGGTCGTGATGCTCGAATCGGTGCGAACACAAAAATTGCGCCGGGCTGCGTCATCGGAGACGGAGCAGTGATCGGCGAGTCGTGCCTGCTCTTTCCAAATGTCACGATTTACCATGGCTGCCTCCTCGGCAATCGGGTAATTATCCATGCCGGGACAGTGATTGGCAGCGACGGGTTCGGATTTGCTCCGAAGCCCGACGGGACCTACGAGAAGATCCCGCAGATGGGAATCGTGTTGATCGAAGATGATGTTGAACTCGGGGCCAACTGCACGATCGACCGCGCCACCATGGGGCAAACGGTTCTCAAGCGCGGTGTAAAACTCGACAATCTCGTTCATCTCGCGCACAATGTCGTCGTCGGTGAAGATACCGTGATTGCCGCACAGACGGGCATCAGTGGAAGCACGAAGGTGGGGAAAAACGTGATGATCGGCGGACAGGTGGGCATCGTCGGGCACATCGAAATCGGCGATCGCACGGTTGTGATGGCGCAGTCGGGTATCTCGAAATCAATACCGGCCGGGAAGACCTATTACGGCACACCGGCAAAAGAGCATCTGCGAGCGTTGAAAATTGAGGCGATCATCCGATCGCTGCCGGAACTGGCGAAGGATGTTGCGGAATTGAAGAGGTTGCTCGAGGCGCTCAAGAGCGACCTCGCGGCCCATTAACCAGAACACTGGAGACGGAAGGGATCATGCTCGTTCAGCAACATACCATCAAGAAACCGGTGACCATGACCGGAGTCGGATTGCACACTGGCGTCCAGACGACGATGACCTTCAAACCCGCTCCCGAGAATTTCGGAATTCGGTTTCGAAGGGTGGACGTCGGCGGCGAACCGGAAATACCGGCAGATGTCGATCATGTCATTGAGGTGGAGCGCGGAACGGTCCTTGGCATCGGAGATGTCCGCATCCACACGGTGGAGCACGTTCTGGCAGCAATCGTCGGACTCCAGGTAGACAACGTCGTCATAGAGCTCGACAACATTGAGCCGCCTATCGCCGACGGAAGCTCGAAGCCGTTTGTCGATATGATCCTCGATGCGGGTGTCCAGGAGCAGGAGGCGCCGAAGGATTATCTCATCATCGACCAGACTATCCGATATCAGAATGAGGAGAAGGGGGTCGAAATTGTTGCGCTCCCGACGGACGATTTCCGGGTCACGGTCCTGATCGACTATCATAATCCCGCGCTGGGAAGCCAGCATACGGGGCTCTTCAATCTGGAAAAAGAGTTTATCACCGAGTTCTCCAATTCCCGGACGTTCTGCTTCCTCCACGAAGTAGAAATGTTGCGGGACAAGGGACTGATCAAAGGGGGCAACCTCGATAACGCCATCGTCATTGTCGACCGTGACCTCTCGGATCAGGAGTTGAAGAAGCTTGCCCAGAAGCTCGGTATCGACCATTCGCTCATTCTCGGGACGACGGGCGTGTTGAACGAGAAGAAGCTTCATTTCAAGAATGAACCTGCCCGTCACAAGCTTGTCGATTTGATCGGCGATCTTGCCCTGATCGGAGTGCCGCTCAAGGCGCAGATCCTCGCGGCGCGGCCGGGCCACGCGAGCAACGTTGAGTTTGCGCGCAAGGTTCGGAAGCTCTACCAGCAGAAAAAACTGGTTAAGAAGTACATGCACGCCAGGAAGGAAGGCGTCATATTCGATGTCAACGCCATCGCGCGCATTCTGCCGCACCGGTACCCTTTTCTACTCGTCGACAAGATCATCGACTTTCAGCTCGATGAGCACGTGGTGGGCGTCAAGAACGTCACGTTCAATGAACCGTTTTTCCAGGGACATTTCCCCGGCCAGCCGATCATGCCGGGCGTCCTGATTATTGAAGCCCTTGCGCAGGCGGGCGGCGTTCTCATGTTGAATGGCGTCGAGAACCCCGGGAACAAGCTCGTCTATTTCATGTCCATCAACAACGTGAAGTTCCGACGGCCGGTAGTGCCGGGTGACCAGCTTGTGCTGGACGTGAAGATGGTGAGCCGGCGCTCTAAATTCATCCAAATCCGGGGTGAGGCTTTTGTCGACGGCAACCTTGTTGCAGAGGGGGATTTCTCAGCCGCGATCGTCGATCGCGAGCCGGGTCAGCCGAAACCTGAAAACCACACGGACTCCTACCAGCTCTCTTCCTCCAACCAGAATTCTCCTTCAAAATAATGCCCGTACTCGTTGATTCCCATGCACTCGTCAGTCCAAAAGCAGCGCTCGCCGACGGCGTACAGGTCGGGGCGTTGGCTGTCATTGAAGATGATGTCACGATCGGCGAAGGAACGCGCATCGGCGCCCACGCAATCGTTCACAATGGAAGCCGCATCGGCCGGGACTGTAAAATCGATTCCTATGCTGCTATCGGCGGTGCCCCGCAGGATCTCAAGTATGCAGGTGAGCCGACCACGCTCACGATCGGCGACCGCGTTGTCGTGCGGGAGTTTGTGACCTTAAACCGCGGCACGACGGCAACCGGCAAGACGACAATCGGAAACGACTGCCTCTTCATGGCGTACTCTCATGTCGCACACGATTGCACGGTCGGGAGCAACGCTATTCTCGCGAATTGCTGTGCACTCGGCGGTCACGTGCACCTGGGCGACTGGGTCATTCTCGGAGGATTGACACCGGTTCATCAGTTCTGCCACGTCGGCGAACATGCCATGATTGGCGGCGGATTCCGCGTCGTAAAGGATGTGCCGCCGTATGTTCTGGCCGGGAGCGACCCGCTGATTTTTGAAAGGCTGAATGTCATCGGCCTCCGGCGACGTGGCTTTTCCGACAAGTCCATCGAAGTACTTGAGAAGACTTACAGGCTCATCTACCGATCAAGCCTGAATGTTTCGCAAGCAGTTGCGCGCGTGAAGGAAGAGGTTGAACTTACACCGGAGGTTCAGAAGGTGCTTTCCTTTATAGCGGGGAGCACGCGCGGTATCATTTCCGGCTACGCCCACCACTAGATGCCCTGGCTGTTTCGTGATACCGGATGTCGGACTGGCTCGTATAACATGGAATACGATGAAAGTCTGGCAAAGACTCTTCTCGTGTCCGACCATGCATTTGTTGTACGAGTTTATGGCTGGCACCCCCCCGCAATCTCTCTCGGCTGGCATCAGGATGTGAGCGAAATCGATATCGACGCCGCTGCGACGGCCGGCATCGATGTCGTACGCCGGCCCACCGGCGGCCGGGCGATTCTTCATTCGGATGAAGTCACCTACAGCGTCGTGATGGTGGCCTCGCAAAAAGGAGTTCTCTCGGTCTATCAGTCGATCAGTGAAGCGCTGACCCGCGGTCTGCGGGCTCTCGGAGCGCCGGTCGTCCTCGAAAAATCCCAGCCTCATTTTCCATCGCTGTATCGTTCACCCTCGTCCGTCGCATGTTTTGCGAGTGCGGCACGCTACGAAATCCAAATCTCCGGCCGGAAGCTCGTCGGGAGCGCCCAGAGGCGGTACGCGCGGCCGGATGGTCAGGAGGTAGTGCTTCAGCATGGCTCGATCCTCCTTGGCAACGATCATTTGAGGATTGTTGATTTCATGAAGCATCTCGACGGAGATCAGCGCGTCCGCATGAGGGAGGAGTTGCGGGAAAAGACGATCGATCTCTCGTCGGCGCTGGGTCGAGTTGTGAAATCGGAGGAAGTGATTCTTGCTCTCAGGAAAGGATTTGAAGAGGCATGGGGGATTGTTTTTTCAGCGAACGGTGGGCAGGAAGCCGGCGAAACAGCGGCTGGCCGTGGAGCCGGAATTGTATGACAAGACATTTTTCGATACCTTGACCGGTGATGGAAACGAAGAAAAGAAGGCCGAGTATTCTGGTCAGCAACGACGACGGAGTTGATGCGCCGGGAATCTATGCCCTGGTCCGTGAGCTGAAGAAAATCGGCGACGTTATGGTTGTGGCTCCCGACAAGCAGCAGAGCGCTGTCGGACACGCGATCACGATGAATTTTCCCCTACGCGCCAAGGAATTCAAGAAGGACGGGGTCTTCTTCGGTTTCGCGGTCGAAGGGACTCCGGCAGATTCCGTCAA
The DNA here is from genome assembly GCA_003519375.1 of Bacteroidota bacterium. Lineage (GTDB taxonomy): Bacteria > Bacteroidota > Ignavibacteria > UBA10030 > UBA10030 > UBA9647. The sequence continues at coordinate 13,979 of DOWV01000009.1, read as the reverse complement.
GCTGGCGGTCAAAGCCATCCTGAAAAAGAAACCCGATCTCCTTATCTCGGGGGTTAATCATGGAGCGAACACGGCCATCAGCATCATTTACTCGGGCACCGTCTCGGCTGCGACGGAAGGCACCATCCTCGGCATCCCTTCGATCGCGGTTTCGCTTACAACCTATGGTCCGCCCGATTTTCAGTATGCAGCGAAATTCGCCCGTAAGCTCGCTCAGCTCGTTTTGAAAAAGGGATTACCGGAAGGCACACTGCTGAATGTCAATGTCCCGCCTCTCCCGGAGAAGGAGATCAAAGGGGTTGTAGTGACGCGTCAGGGGAGAGCGGTATGGAATGACACGTTTGACGTACGGCGGGACCCGGCAAATAAGGAGTACTACTGGCTCACTGGAGCGCTAGCGGATAGCGACAGCGGCTTGGAGTTCGATCAATCGGCTGTCAGACAGAATTATGTTTCCGTTACCCCCATCCATTATGACCTGACCGACTACAGAATGTTGGAGGTGATGGAGCGCTGGGGCATCAACAAACTTCACTCTTAACGACCAAGAAGGACATAGACAATGAGAATCGGTATCTTAACAGGCGGCGGTGACGTCCCGGGGTTGAATCCCTGTATCAAGTCGGTTGTCTATCGCGCGATCGACGCCGGATCGGAAGTCATCGGCATTCGGCACGGTTGGGGAGGGTTCCTGAATTATGATTTCGACAAGAACAACGAGGGGGAGAATTTCATCCATCTCAACAAACTGAACACCCGCACGATCGACCGGTCGGGCGGGACCTTCCTCCACACGTCGAGGACGAATCCGGGGAAGGTGAGGACGACAGAGATCCCGACGCATCTCAAAACTCACGAGCACGAGCAGCTCGGCAAGGATTACAAAGTTGACTTTACGCCCCATGTCCTGAAGGTCATCGAGCACCTGAAGATCGATGTCATGATCACGATCGGCGGCGACGACACGCAGAGCTATGCCGTGAGGATGCACAAAGAAGGTGTCCCAGCCATCGCGATCCCGAAAACGATGGACAACGATGTATTCGGAACGGACTACTGCATCGGGTTCTCGACGGCGGTGACGCGCAGCGTTGATTTCATCACCGCGCTTCGAACCGTGGCAGGATCTCACGAACGCATCGCGGTCATAGAGCTCTTTGGCCGTAACTCGGGCGAGACGTCTTTGATCTCCGCCTACCTTGCCGGAGTTGATCGGGCGCTCATTTCTGAAGTGCCGTTCGATGTTGAAAGGCTCGCGCGGTTCCTGGAGAAGGACCGGGCTCACAACCCAAGCAACTATGCCATCGTGACAATATCCGAGGGTGCGCACCTGATGGGCGGCCAGGTTGTGGAATACGGAGAAGCCGATGCGTATGGACACAAGAAGCTGGGCGGCATCGGTGCCGTCACCGAGCAGGCGCTGAAGAGAATCACCGGGATTCATACCGTCTATCAGCAGGTCGCTTACCTGATGCGGAGCGGTGAACCGGATGCGCTCGATCGCATGGTTGCCACGAGTTATGCAAATCTCGCAACCGATCTCGCTTTGAAGAAAGAGTTTGGCAAGATGGTGGCGTTGCGTGAAGGCAAGTACACTACTGTGCCCATCGAGACGCTGACGCAGGGACTCAAACGTGTCGATGTCGCAGAGCTGTATGATTCAGAGAATTACCGGCCGAAGGTTGCGCACCTGCTCGGGAAACCGATGTTCCTGTACTAGGATTCTGCCGAAAGAGAAGAAGGAACGTAACGCAGTACGAGAATCCCGTCCGGATTGGACGGGATTCTTCATTTCACGCAGTGAGCCGGGAGGGAGACGCTGATCTGATCCCTCGTGGCGCGTTTCAGCGTCTGCGTTTGCGGGGAGCAGGTCTGTAGACCGGGAGCACGCCGTATTCACTTGCCGCCCACAACGTCAGGATGGCTGTAATGCCTGCGATGCCTCGTTTTTCATCCTGACTTGGGAGGACGAGCCCGTAGGTGTCAGCCATGAAGCGAAGCCGAAGGAGGATGCGCCGCGCCTGGGGTCGCTCAATCCATCCATGCCAAAGGTCTACCTGATCGACGATCATCGCTCCGTGCCGCCGGAGGAACTCCCCCAGCGAGATGTAATTTGAACGATGAGGCGTTCTGGGTCTGCAGATGTTCAGGAGGTCGGCGAGGTATTCGTTCCACAAACGGGAAAAGCCCCGATTGCTTGGTTTTAGCAGGAATTTGGCACGTGCGAGAGAGAATTTAGCCTTCGTTGGGACACGAAATCGTGGAACGACCGGATGGAAATCAAGAATGGTCTGGACTGCTGTTTTGTCTCGATCGTCTCGTTCGTGGAAGATCCATTCCTTCTTGAGCTCTCTCCAAGTGTGAATCGTGAGGACGGATTTCTTTCTGCTGTCGAGGATGATGAACTTGCCTTGCTCCATCTTCACAGCGGTGACCCAGTGACTCCACTCCTGTACGCAGAGAAGAACGGGGATCCCGCGCCCGAGATACGAAACGAGCTCCCGGCGGGCGACCTCGGGATCGTATCGGCGGATGAGCGTCAAGTCGCAGTTGAAGCGTCTTGCCGCTTTCGCAAGTTGAAACTCATCGGTGCCTGCCCACCAACGGGTCCCGGCGATAGCGGCGAGCTCGTTTTCATCTGCCGGAATGCCAAGCATCACAAGAGCGTGCTTCAAGGCGAATGGGCCGCATTGCCAGAGATTGGGTTGAGGGTAGAATCCCATCGTGAATACTCCGAAGCTATTAGTCCGCAAAACCTACCTAAAGTTTGGCGCAATATCAAACCAGTGCGCAATATGCCAATGACTGGAATGGCGGTTGTCTCGGTCTTGAAGTTTCAGTATCTTCAATGAAACAGCAGGCAAATCCGGCTGCGGGACTGCCGGAAGCTGCTTTCCAATTCGGGACGTACCAGAATTTCTCGCTGAGGACCATGTCCACGCCTCTCATGAAACAGTACCAGCAGGTCAAGGCGAAACACCCTGACGCCATTCTGCTGTTCCGTATGGGTGATTTCTTTGAGACTTTTGAAGAAGACGCGAAGGTCGCTTCAAGGGTTCTCGGGATCACGCTGACCAGGCGCGGCAACGGTGCAGCCGGCGAAGTCCCTCTTGCAGGATTTCCTCATCACGCCCTCGAGGCGTATCTTCCCAAACTTCTCAAAGCCGGTCTCAGGGTGGCGATCTGCGAGCAGCTCGAGGATCCGAAGTTTGCCAAGGGCATCGTGAAGCGCGACGTCATAGAAGTGGTGAGTCCCGGAGTTTCGTTTTCCGATAAGGTTCTTGAACAAAAACAAAACAATTACCTTGCCGCGGTTGTTCTCCCGTCTCCGCTCGCCCGCGGCGACGAAATGGTTGGTTTTGCGTACATCGATGTCTCAACGGCGGAATTCGGTGTGAGCGAGTTCCCGCTCAGAAACCTCTCCGAGCAGATCCACAGCCTCCAGCCTTCTGAGCTTCTGGTGCAAAAGCGTGACCGGGATGCCTTCGAGAGCATTCTGCGTGACCAATTTCGAGGTCTCTACACCAGGCTGGATGATTGGGTGTTCCACGGCGATTACTGCTACGAGCTTCTCGTCAATCATTTCAAGACACAATCGCTCAAGGGTTTCGGCGTGGAAGAGATGAAGCTGGGCATCATTTCCGCCGGTGTGGTGATGCACTACCTGCAGGAAACGCAAAAGGCGAATCTTCCGCACGTGAAGAGGCTGACACCGTTCGATACCAGCGAGTACATGGTGCTCGACTGGTCGACAAAACGCAACCTGGAAGTGACTGCTTCGCTCTCGGGCCAGCCCGATGGGACGCTCTTCTCCGTTCTCGATCGGACGCAGACTGCGATGGGCGGGAGACTGCTGAAAGCATGGATCAATCGCCCTCTGAAAAAGCTTGAGCCGATTCTCGCGCGGTTAAGCGCCGTGCATGAATTCCATGGCAACGCCGGCGCCAGGAAACAACTCCGTGAAAGCCTCGAACAGATCGGAGATCTTGAGCGACTCGTTGCGAGGATCGCTACCGGACGCGCCACACCCCGGGAACTCAAACAACTTGAAAAGTCTCTTATCAGGATTCCTCTGATAAAGTCCGGCCTGGCTTCTGTGAGTTCGGAGGCCCTCAATCGCCTCCACGCCCGCATGGATCCTCTCGAAAGCCTCGTGAAGCTTCTCCACGATGCGATCGCCGATGAGCCGCCGCTTGCGCTGGTCGATGGAGGCGTCATCCGCAAAGGGTACAACAAGGAACTCGATGAGCTTCGTGAACTGGCCCATAGCGGCAAAGAGTGGATCGCCAGGCTTCAGGTCCAGGAGCGTCAGCGAACGGGGATTTCATCGCTCAAGGTGGGGTACAACAACGTGTTCGGGTATTACATCGAGATCACGAACACGCACAAAGAAAAGGTTCCTGCGGACTACATCCGGAAGCAGACCCTTACAAATGCAGAACGATACATCACGCCGGAATTGAAGGAATACGAAGAAAAAGTGCTCCACGCGGAGGAGAAGATCCTGGAGCTGGAGACGAAAGTTTTCAACGAGCTGAGGGTATCGATTGCCGAGCATTCGTCGGTCATTCTGGAGAACGCCCGGATTCTTGCGACGCTGGACTGTTTCGTTGCACTGGCAGACGCTGCCGTCGAGAACAACTATTCCTGTCCGGAAATCGACGATTCGGAGTGGCTTGAAATCAGCGATGGGAGGCACCCCGTTATCGAGCGCTTGTTGCCGCCGGGTGAACGTTATACTGCAAACAACACGCTCATGAACACAGAAGCGGACCAGATTCTTATTATCACCGGTCCCAACATGAGCGGCAAATCGAGCTATTTGAGACAGGTTGGGCTCATTGTCCTCCTTGCTCAGGTGGGGAGCTACGTTCCTGCTGTTCGTGCACGAGTCGGGCTGGTGGACAGAATCTACACGCGGGTTGGAGCGAGCGATAATATTGCCTCGGGCGAAAGCACGTTCCTGGTTGAGATGCACGAGGCTGCCACCATCGTCAACACTGCGACACAGAAGAGCCTTATTCTTCTTGATGAAGTGGGGCGGGGGACGAGCACCTTCGACGGCATAAGCATTGCCTGGGCGCTGACGGAGTATTTGCACACCCGCATCGGAGCAAAGACGCTTTTCGCAACGCACTACCACGAGCTCAACGAGCTTGCGGACCTCTTTCCTCGCATTCGGAACTACAAGGTCGACGTGCGGGAGTACGGCGACAAGGTCATATTCCTTCACAAAGTCGTGCCCGGGTTTGCCGATCACTCGTATGGAATTCAGGTCGCGCAGATGGCGGGCCTCCCGGAGGAGATTACTGAGCGGGCAAAGAAAATTCTGAGGAACCTTGAAGAGTCTGAACTAAATGTTTACTCGAGCGGCAAGCAAATCAAGGGACGCATTCCGCCGCCCGATATCCAGATGACGCTGTTCGAGGTGAAGGACGAAAGGCTTCGGGAAGATATCCGGAAACTTGATGTGGAAAACATGACCCCGCTCGAAGCGCTGCAGCGGCTCGCAGAGCTGAAGAAACGAGTAGAAGGAGCGTAATGTCAGGGGAGCGCATTGCAGAACTGCATCTTCATCATCTCAGTCATCTCCAGCGGCTCCGCGTTGACCCTGTCATGTTCACGGCGATGTTTGAGCACACATGCTCCATGCAAAACTGCAATGCTTCATGCTGCCAGCATGGCGTCATGGTCGATGTCAAAGAACGCGAGCACATCCTTCAGCATGTCGATTTGATTCACCGATACATGGATGACGATCAGGTCCGGGATCCTGGAAAATGGTTTGAGAAGGAGGAGGAAGTTGACTCCGACTATCCGTCGGGAGCAGCGGTTGGCACAGAAGCAAACAATCATGGATGTGTGTTCCTGAAGAAGGATGGGCGATGCGTACTGCAGGTGGCGGCAATCGGCGAAGGGATGCCGAGCCGGGCTCTGAAACCATTCTTCTGTTTTGCCTTTCCGATAACGATTGACTCAGGGGTACTCACCATCGACGATCCAGAGTTTACGAATCGGCCGCAGTGCTGCAGCATGATCCCCGGCGGCTCCAGGTCGGTGATTGACGTATGCCAGTTCGAGTTGGAATTTGTTTTGGGTGAGAGAGGATTGGAGGAATTGCTGGCTTTGCGCGGTTCGAACGGCTCTGAGTGAGGTTCGGGCGGCAATGGGCTTGGCTCATCGGAGTCCCATGCAAGAAAGAGACCCTGGAAGCACGCAGTGCTCCAGGGTTTTCTGTTTTCATGTGACAGCACAAGCGGTTGTTCAGGGTCGGGCGGAATTTGCGTGAGCGCAGAGGCGAGCAGACAGCTCCCAATCTTGATGCTTTCAGCTCAATCGTTTCTGATTTGACAGCCTTCAGGTTGCCGACAAATGTGGATCATGGTGCGGGGGAGTGCAGTGTCTCTTCTGTCAACAACAAGAGATCGGTGGCATTTAGGCCAGTGGCGATCGTGAGACTGTCGTTGATGTGATGGTTCTTGGTTAAGGTAACATCCTTCTTGCATCACGCTAGACCCTCTGTCTGGACTTTGATCCGCTGGGGGGTACTATGTATCCGCATAACTTGTTTCGGTCCCTTGGTGGGATGATAGGAGGAATCGAGCTTCCGGTTTTGCGGAGTGCCCAAATGGTCGCGCCAATCGACGATAGCTTGAGGACGAATGGAAAGGGGGGATGCAAAAAATCTCGAAATTTAACTTGACACCCGGCAGAGGAATCACTATCTTGGAAACCAGAGAAACGATAGCAGTATCCAAGCCATGTTTCCAAGTAACTCAAGAATGTCTGTTATATAACAGTAAATATAACATAGGATACTAAGAATACGTTTATCGTTTCCAAAATGACGTCGAACATGGCAACAGACCTGAAACTCAGAGACAGGATTTTAGAGCAATCGCGCGATGAGTTTTTGTCGCGCGGATTCAGCAAAGTGACCCTTGATGAAATCGCCACTGGCCTCGGTATCAGCAAGAAGACCCTCTACAAATATTATCCGAGCAAGGAAGAGCTTTTAAGAGCTTCCTTGCACTCCATGATGCGCTCCGCTGGGTGGGAGCTGGAGCGCATCGCATCTTCCGATAAACCTCTCGTCGAGAAGCTCGCATCAGCCCTCATGCTTGTCGGCAAGTATGTTAGTCGGATTCGGGGAGAGACCATTACAGACTTTCAACGCTTCGTCCCCTCGCTCTGGAAAGAGCTGGATCAGTACCGTCAGGAACAGATCATCAACCGGCTCATCAAGATGTTGCAGCAGGGCAGGGCGGAAAATGTATTTCGCCCGGAGGTCAACGAACAGGTCCTGATTTATATGCTCGTGAGCTCCTTGCGCAGCGTGATCCATCCCGCGATCCTCTCCAAGCACTCCTTCTCAGCTGAAGAAGCAGCGATGAGTATTTTCAAAGTGCTGTTCGAAGGGGCTTTTACGGACGAAGCGCGAAAAGAATTTCACATCCTCAAGAACTCAACTGAACTTCTCTAGTATACGACTGGACATGAACATGAAACCAACCATCGCCTTCGTGCTTCTGATGTTCCTGGCGTCAGGGTGCGGCAACAATCGCAAGGGGATCATTGAAGCGAGCGGCACGCTCGAAGCTCTGGAGGTCAAAGTGAGCTCGAAGGTCTCCGCTCAGATTGTGTCAATCCGTATCGTGGAGGGGAGCGCCGTGCGGCCGGGCGATACCCTGGTCATACTTGATCGATCAACGCTGGAACTGCAATGGAAGCAGGCGCAGGCGGGATTCGAAGCTGCTGACGCCCAGTATCGGCTCCTCGTAAACGGAGCGCGGTCAGAAGACGTGCAAGTTGCCGAGGAGGGCCTCCGTCAGGCCGAGGCTGCTTTCAAGAACGCGAGTGATGATTTCGCACGAATGAAAGAGCTGGCGCGCACGGGTACTGTTACGAAGAAGCAGGTCGATGACGCGGAATCCCGTTTCACGATTTCCAAAGCCCAGCACAGGACGGCTGAGCAGAACCTTGGCAAGATCCGGAGATTCGCCCGGACCGAGGACCTCGCAGCTGCGAAGGCGCGTGCGACGCAGGCGAAAGCGACCGCTGACCTGACTCACAAGCAATGGCTTGATGCCGTCATTGTGGCCCCCGTCGGAGGAACGGTCACACAGAAACCGGTGGAAGAAGGGGAATTGATCGGAGCCGGCGCCGTGGTGGCGACAATTGCGAGGCTCGAGAAGATGAATCTGATGATCTACGTCAATGAGCTGGAGCTTGGGAAAGTGCAGCTGGGGGGGATGGCGGATGTCTATATCGATTCGTATCCCGACAAGGCGTTCCCTGGAAGGGTCATTTACCTATCGCCTATCGCCGAGTTTACACCGAAGAATGTGCAAACCAAAGAGGACAGAACAAAGCTGGTCTTTGGAGTCAAGATCGAAATCGAAAACAGGGAAGGCGCGCTGAAGCCGGGACTCCCGGCCGATGCAGTGATCAAATAGGAATGAGTGTCATCCGGCTCACATCTGTCAGTAAATCATTCGGCTCTCTACGCGCCGTTGACGACATTTCGCTCGAGGTAAACAAAGGCGAGATGGTTGCCCTTGTGGGTGCCGATGGGGCAGGGAAGACGACGACGATCCGAATGCTCTGCGGTATCGTGGCTGCCGACAGCGGAGATATCTCCGTGTGCGGATACGACATCCGCAAGCAGGGCTCTGAAGCCAAGAATCGTATTGGATATCTGTCGCAGCGCTTTAGCCTTTACCCGGATCTGACAATCGACGAAAACATAGAATTCTTCGCGGAGATACATCAAGTCGCTGAGTTCAGAGAACGACGTGAGCAGCTTCTTGAGTTCACCCGTCTCACTCCGTTTCGGTCAAGGTTCGCAGAAAACCTGTCGGGAGGAATGAAGCAGAAGCTTGCGCTCGCCTGCACCCTCATCCATACACCGGAGGTTATCTTCCTCGACGAACCCACGGCGGGTGTTGACCCGGTATCGAGGCGGGATTTCTGGAAGATCCTCTCCAGTTTGCTCAAAACCGGGATCACCATATTCATGACCACGCCCTATCTCGATGAAGCGGAGCGCTGCTCGCGTGTGGCGATGATGAATGAAGGGCGCATCCTGGTTGCCGATACTCCGCAGAACCTGAAAGCTTTGATGAAGGGCGTGCTCATCGAACTGGTGTGTCCGGATATCCGGAGCGCCTTTGCATTGCTCAAGGCTGAAGGTGTGTGCAAGGAGGTCCAGGCATTCGGAGATCGGCTGAACATCGTTGTGGAGAACGAGACCAAGGGGCTGAAAAAAGTCCGTGACCTGCTCAAGGTGAATTCAATCATTGTCTCGGATCACCGTGTCATCACCCCGTCACTCGAAAATGTGTTTATCTCCCTCCTGAGCGAAGGACCCGTCACAAAAGAACAAATGGAAGGTGTTGGGAAATGAGTACGCATCGTGTCATATCTGTCCTGCTCTCGGCTCTTGCTGTGCAGGCTGTCATGGCTCAGCCGCGGGCGCTGACGATCGAGCAGAGTATCCACCTCGGGCTCGAGAACAGTAAGGTGTTCCACTCATCGCTCATGAAATCTGAGTATGCGTCGGCGAAAGCGGGTGAGGTCAAGGCCGCCCTCTTCCCGTCGGTCAAGGTGCAGGCTTCGTACCAGCGACTCAGCTCTGTCCCTGAGTTCAAAATTCCCTTCCCGGGGATCCCGACGATCTTCCCGTACATCGCGAATACATATGCGGCGAGGGCGTCGTTTCAGCAGCCGCTGTTTACGGGCTGGAAGCTTCAGGGTGCAGCGGATAACGCATCGTATCAGGCGGAGGCAGCGCAGAGCGATGTCGTCAGGGACAAAGCAGAGCTCATCCTTGCAGTCAAAACGGCATACTGGAATGTTCACAGGGCCGGTGAAGTCCGCCGTCTCGCTGAAGAGAATGTATCGCAGGTCGAATCTCACCTTGGCGACATCGAAAATCTGGCCCGGCAGGGGATGGCGACGACGAACGACGTGCTGAAAGTAAAAGTCCAGCTCGCGAATTCCCGGATTCTCCTCAGTGATGCTTCAAACAATCTTCGGCTTGCGACCATCTCGTTCAATTCGACGGTAGGACTTCCTCTTGAGACTGAGATTTTGATTGAGTCACCGTTGTCTTTCACGTCTGATAAACGGATGGAGGCCGAGAAGCTTCTGAAGACGGCGCTTGTCAGCCGGCCCGAGCTCATCGGGATGGAGCTGCGTGTGAAAGCGGCGGACGCCGCTGTTGTTGCCGCATCGGGAGGCTGGTTCCCGCAGGTGTTTCTCACAGGCAATTACTACTATGCCCGCCCCAACCAGCGCATCATACCGAGTGTTGACAAGTTCAATGACACGTGGGATTTCGGCGTCTCCCTTCAGTTTGAGCTCTGGAACAACCTCACGACGTGGCATCAGACGGGCCAGGCGAAAGCTCAAAGGGAACAGGTGCGGGATGCGCTGGGGATCGTGCGTGACGGAATCGTTCTCGAAGTGACTCAGAGTTACCTGAACTGGCGGCAGTCCACAGAGCGGATCAAGCTGTCGGAGCTGAGCGTCCAGCAGGCGGAGGAGAACTATCGCATGGCCAGCGAGAAATTCAAGGCAGGCGTGATGACAAGCTCGGATCTTCTCGATGCGGAAGTGATGCTTCTGCAATCCAAGCTGCAGCTCACACACTCGCTGGTAGAGCACGAGCTTGCAGCTGCGAAACTCGAAAAAGTTGTCGGCCGATAATCTGAAGGCGTATGAGCGTGAACACCATCGAAGTTGAGAACCTGGCGAAGCAATTCGGAACATTCACCGCGGTGGATCACATCAGCTTTCAGGTGAAAGAGGGCGAAATCTTCGGATTCCTCGGCGCGAATGGGGCAGGGAAATCGACCACGATCCGCATGCTGTGTGGATTGCTGCAGTCGACCGCGGGCACCGCCCGCGTCGGCGGATTTGATATTAACACGCAGTCAGAAAAGGTGAAGGAATCCATCGGGTATATGTCGCAGCGGTTTTCACTCTACGAAGACCTCACTGTCGATGAAAATATCAACTTCTTCGGCAAGGCGTATGGACTGAGTGACAGGGAGTTGATGGAGAGGAAGAAGTGGGTGCTCGAAATCGCCAACCTGCGCGGGAGAGAAAAGAGCATTACCGGCACGCTTTCGGGCGGATGGAAGCAGCGCCTGGCGCTGGGCTGCGCCGTGCTTCACCGGCCGCGGATTGTCTTCCTCGATGAGCCGACGAGCGGGGTCGATCCGCTGATGCGGCGCAGGTTCTGGGAGTTGATCAACGACTTGTCCTCCCAGGGGACGACCATCCTCGTGACGACGCATTATCTCGAGGAGGCGGAGTATTGCAACGATATTATCCTGATCAATGCCGGCCGCATTATCGCGGGCGGGAGTCCGAAGGAGCTCAAAGAGCGTCATATCACGATGCCGATTCTCGAGGTCCAGTGTTCTCATGTCATCGAAGCGCTCGCGATTCTGGAACAACAGCCGTGGGCAGTCGAAACCTCGGTCTTCGGAGTGTCGATTCACGTGACTGTTTCGAATGAACGCGTGGCCAGGCGCGAGATCCCGAAGGTCCTTTCGGCCAAAGGTCTTCGGGTGGACTCGCTCGACCGTATTACGCCTTCCCTGGAGGACGTTTTTATTTT
>DOWV01000009.1:0-2267 GCA_003519375.1 Bacteroidota bacterium | reverse complement strand
GGGACGTTTTTATTTTTCTCCTGAACCAGGAATCGGGACGCGCGGCATGAGGATAGTGAAATGATCAAACGCCTGCTGCCAATCATCAAGAAGGAGTTTCGGCACATCCGCCGCGACAGGCGCGTCCTGGCCGTTCTGACGCTCGTGCCCGCGGCGCTTCTCCTGCTCAACGGTTACGCCCTGAATTTTGACGTCAACCACATCCGCACGGCGGTCGTGAACTACGACAAAGGCGCGATCTCGAGAGGTTTTGTCCAGTCGTTCCTCACATCGGGATATTTTGAATATGTGCAGGACCTCCGCACGGTTGAAGAAGCGACAAAACTCCTGGACGACGGAGAGGTGCGTTTGGTTCTGGTTCTCCCGCCGGATTTCTCCGACCGCCTCCTGGCCCATGATGCGGTCAGCGCCCAGATGCTCGTGGATGGCATGGATGCGAATGCGGCGACAACCGTTGTGGGCTATGCGCAGGCCGTGACCCTCCAGTACTCACAAAAAATCATTCTCCAGACCCTTTCGAAGATTGGACGCGGAAACTACCTTCCGATCAACTATGAAGCACGAGTGTGGTATAATCCTGAACTCAAGAGCGCCAAGTTCCTGGTTCCGGGACTCATCGGTTTCATCCTCGCCATCACATGCGTCATTGCCACGTCGCTTTCGATCGTGAAGGAAAAGGAAAAAAATACGGTTGAGCAGATCAATGTTTCACCCGTTCGCTCGATCGATTTCATCATTGGCAAGCTTGTTCCCTATGCGCTCATCTCGCTCGTCGCCGCCGCGCTGGTTCTGTTGTCGGCGTACCTTCTTTTTGACGTAGCGATCAAAGGCAGCATCATCCTGCTGTTCTTTTCGACACTTCTTTTCATCACCGCAGCCCTCAGCATCGGACTGTTCGTCTCCACCATTTCCGACAGCCAGCAGGTTGCATTCCAGATCGCTGCCATCGTCTCTATGGTGCCTACGATTATCCTCTCGGGTTTCGTGTTCCCCATCCGCAGCATGCCCTGGTGGCTCCAAATTCTGTCGAACATTACTCCGGCGAAATTCTACCTTGTCATCCTCCGAAGCATAGTTCTAAAAGGCGTGGGATTTTCTGCATTCTGGGAGCAGGGGCTCTACCTTTTGCTCTACGCCACTGTCCTCCTTACGATCAGCACCGTTCGCCTCAGGAAGACCATCGGATAAGGTTATGACGACGCACCGAATCATAGCGCTCTTGAAGAAGGAATTCGGCCAGCTGTTCAAGGACCGCCGGTTGCTGCCGATCGTGTTTGTTGCGCCTGTGCTGCAGCTCATATTCCTTGGTTTTGCCGCATCGCTTGATGTAAAGAACATCTCCATGGTACTATGCGACCTCGACAAAACCGCCGAGAGCCGGGCCCTTATCAACTCGTTCACGAACTCCGGCTACTTCACCCTCCGGTACGCGACCGACGACTACAATTCCATTCAGGGCTACCTCGATGACAATAAAGCGACCATGGCGCTTGTGATCCCGCCCAGGTTCGCCGACAAGATACTGCGCCGGGAGCCGGGCAAGATCCAGGTGCTTCTGGACGGAAGCGAGGGGAATACGGCGGCGATTACGATGAGTTATGTGGGCCAGATAGTCATGAGGTCGTCGACGCAAATCCTTGCTGAGTACTTCGGGGGGAAACTTCCGGCAGGGCGAGTTGATGCGGAACTGCGGGCATGGTATAACCCCTCCCTCACAAGCAGAAACTTCATGGTGCCCGGCGTGCTGGTGCTGATTCTCCTCATCACGACGACGAATCTGACCGCTATGGCGATCGTCAAGGAAAAGGAAGTCGGCACGCTCGAACAAATAATGGTGACGCCGATTCGCCCTTATGAGCTCATTCTCGGCAAATTGATTCCATTCACTCTCGTCGGTCTGGGGAATGTCTGCGTTGTCCTGGCCGTCATGGTATTTGGTTTTGGGATTCAAATCAAAGGAAGCATTTTCCTTCTCTTCACCATCACCGATAATAAATAACTGTATTGAATTTAGTTTCTGAGAGACTATTTTAAAGGCCTTTAATAAGGTTAAATGATCCTTAACTGGAGTAAGTCTTGCAACAATTCCTATATTTATAGCCGAACTGTCGAGCTTCAGCTCTCCTTTTTTAGCTTCTCTATTAATTTTACAGGTATATTTTTCAACATCTACACCATTTAAAATTATTTTTATTTTATTTGGTTTGATTCTTTCCTGTTGAATCATAAAATCTGCAACTTGTTTTGAATCTGCGATAACAAAGTCA
>DOWV01000368.1:2964-3257 GCA_003519375.1 Bacteroidota bacterium | reverse complement strand
ATGGACCTCACCATCATCTATTGAAATGAAAATTACTCCATCATCCCTTAGCAGATTACGTGCTAGGAACAGCCTCGGGTACATCATTGAAAGCCAATTGCTATGAAATTGCCCATTGTCTCTGCTATTCTTCTTGAAGAATCCTTCTTTAGTCAAGTAGCCTTCTTCATCTTTGTCGCCAATGCGCTTGAGGTATTCTTCTTTTGTCTCTGAAAATTTGTCGGGGTAGATGAAGCTGTCGTTACCCGTATTGTATGGCGGGTCGATGTAGATCATCTTCACCTTGCCGTAAT
>DOWV01000368.1:565-2757 GCA_003519375.1 Bacteroidota bacterium | reverse complement strand
GTCGCCGTTGTGGGTGTTTGTATTGCCTTGAATGCCTCTGATTTTCCTGCCCATGTAAGCACATAACGCTCACCTCCAACTACCATGTCCTCACCGAGCGTCAACCGCATTTTTTCCCAGTCAATTTTTTCTTCGGTCACAACTTCGGGAAATGCCGCCTTGAGTTTTTCAAGCTGCGCCTGCTTGATATCAAGTGATTTGCCGTCCATGGTCATCTTCGAACTCGTTTCTTGGGTCTGTTGTCGGTAAACGAAATCTTATTAAAGAGCCCAAACAAAGTGATGTTGTTGTGATTTTCAATCGATCCAATTTTCGCGATCATTGCCAGGTCGATGCAGAGCTTATAGATTTCCGTTTTCGCAACGTCCCGGACTCTCTTGAGGAGGATGCATCCCGGCAACAACTCAAGTTTGCTAAACTTCTTACCCTTGATGGGGGGCAACGGATCGAGTGCCTGCTGAAGGAAATGAATCACCATTCCGCTTTTAGGTATGTTTCGCAGCTCCGCGATTTCATTGATCACGGCTTGGATGTTTTCATCTGCAATCTCGTCGACTTTGTTGTACGCGTAGAAGTACTTCGCCATAGGTCACATTTGCTGCGAATAAGCATTCAATCTTGGTTTCACTCTTTCACGAGGGATTGTCAAGGCGTAATGTGTTTGCCTTTAGCAAAGAAGTCGTCAAACAGGCGCTACAGATCAGCTAGTCGGGCCTGTCGATACACGGGGGAGGTGAACGAATGTATGAGTTTTTGAATGCAATTAAAAGAGGCCAACCTGGTTGCGAAACAACACTCTTGACTAATTCGCAAAGGATTCATATCGTTGAGAAGAATGAAACGCGATCAAGCATATCTTTCGATTACGGGTAACTGGTGGTGGCGCTGGCGTTAGCCCGCGATTCCATGCTTGTCGTGTCTTTGTAAGACTTTGATTACAACACAACGGTGGAAACGCGGGTTGCGGCGTTTCCACCGTTTTCGTTTGTGCCTTCCGCGAACATGGTGGGATCCTCCGCCCGCCTGTTTCCCCATTAATTAAAAGTACTCACGCTAAGACGCCAAGTCCCGCTTTCCAGGATTCCACTCTTATGCGGGATTCAGAGAGCGAACCGCAAAGGGTATAGTCATTACTAATAGATCGCGCCCTTTGCAAACTTTGCGACTTTGCGTGAGATAATCTACTCGCAGCGATTCGACGGACACCGCCAACATGGTCGGCCGGCACCGTCAATCGCGCATTCTATGGAGGCTGTTATGCAACGCACATTCACACTCGAAGAGCGGGAAATCCCCACTCACTATTACAATATTCTCCCGGACCTGCCGACGCCGCTTGAACCGGCGCTCCACCCTGGAACGAAGCAGCCCCTGGGACCGCAGGACCTTGCTCCGCTCTTTCCCATGGAGTTGATTATGCAGGAAGTGAGCCAGGAGCGTCTCATTGAAATCCCCGATGAAGTACGGTCGGCGTACGCTGCATTCAGACCGACGCCGCTCATTCGCGCAACGCAGCTTGAACGCGCACTTGACACGCCGGCCGAAATCTATTACAAGTACGAAGGAGTCAGTCCCGCCGGAAGTCACAAGCTCAACACCGCCCTGGCACAGGCATACTACAACAAGGTCGCCGGCATCAAGCGGCTGGCAACCGAGACCGGCGCGGGACAGTGGGGAAGCGCTCTGAGCCTTGCTTGCGCAATGTTCGGTCTTAAGCTGAAGGTCTACATGGTACGCATCAGCTATGAACAGAAACCATACCGGCGCTCCATGATTCGCGCATGGGGAGGTGAGATCGTGGCGAGCCCGAGCAATGATACCAACGCCGGACGGGCCATCCTCGCAAAAGATCCGACGTCCCGGGGGAGTCTCGGCATCGCCATCAGCGAGGCGGTCGAAGACGCCGCAACACACGACGACACCAATTACTCCCTGGGCAGCGTTCTCAATCACGTGCTTCTCCACCAGACAATTATCGGACAGGAAGCGAAGAAGCAGGTGGAAAAAGCGGGTGTTTATCCTGACGTCGTTATCGGATGCGTCGGAGGTGGTTCGAATTTCGGCGGACTGGCAATCCCCTTCATCAAAGACAAGATCGGAGGAAAGAAACTCCGCGCGATTGCCGTGGAGCCGGCGTCATGCCCGTCGTTGACAAAGGGAGAGTTCAGGTACGACTTCGGCGACACGGCCGG
>DOWV01000368.1:0-369 GCA_003519375.1 Bacteroidota bacterium | reverse complement strand
GGCGGATTGCGGTATCACGGCATGGCGCCGATTATCAGTCGCCTCTACAAGGACAAGCTGATCGAGGCTCAAGCGTACGAGCAAAAAGATGTCTTTGAATCAGCGCTTCTCTTTGCCCGCACGGAAGGAATCATCCCGGCCCCGGAATCATCACATGCCATCAAATCGGCGATCGTCGAGGCCCTTCAGGCAAAGAAGGAAGGAACGAAGAAAGTCATTCTCTTCAATCTCAGTGGTCACGGACATTTTGACATGGCGGCATACGACGCGTACCTGTCCGGACACCTTGACAACAATGGAAAATGAAAAGTGCAAAATGAAAAATGGGGAAACACGGGGACGGTAGAGTCGGATCCATGACCCCACAAC
>DOWV01000110.1 GCA_003519375.1 Bacteroidota bacterium | reverse complement strand
GCAACGGAGCGCGCAATGAGTTCTGCAAGAAGAACATTCATCGCCGATGAGTGGTAGAGAGCACCGTGTGGTTTAACGTGGCGGACGGTTACGCGAAATTCAGCCGCAATTCTTGCAAGAGCACAAACCTGCTGCCGAAGAGAAGCCTCGAGCGCCTTATCTGAAATGGTCATCGATTGGCGGCCGAAGCCGGCCCGGTCCGGAAACCCCGGATGAGCTCCAACGGCAACGCCCGCTGATTTGCAGAGTTCGACAACGGAACGCATCGACAGCTCATCACCAGCATGTCCGCCGCACGCAACATTGGCAGACGTAATCAAACGAATGAGCGACCGTTCGCTGCCGTCGATAAGCGCCGCCGGATTTTCTCCGAGATCAGCATTAAGATCGATACGCAGTATGGTGGCACTCACAGAAACCCCTCAGATGTGTTGGTGAAGATCCCGGCCCCTTGTTTCGGGGAGTGTAAACATCAAAGCCGCGCCAATCAGAAAAAAGGCGGACGTGATTCCAAGAGCACTTCCCAATCCGGAAGAGTCTGCCACTGCGCCAATTGTATAAGGAGCCAGCGCACTAAAAGCCCTGCCGATATTATAGACCGTTCCCTGTGCTGTTCCACGCAGGTGCGTTGGGAAGAGCTCGGAGAGCATTACCCCAAAGACGCTGAAATAACCATGACCGAAGAACCCGACAAGGGGACCAAGCACCAGGAGCGCCCACTCTTGCTGCGCGAGTTGCCCATACATCGGGACGAGAATTGCAGCGCATACAAGGAATGCCGCAAACACAGGACGCCGACCCATACGATCTGCAAAAAAACCGAACGAGGTGTATCCGAAAAACGCACCAATCTGCATCGGGATAATCCACGCAGAGCTCTTTACGATACCGAGGCCTGCGCCCCCTTGCTCAATTGGACGAGAAAGAAAAGCAGGCATCCACGTGAACAGTCCCCAGTAAGCGAACAACACCGCCATCGTCATCGCCGATCCGAGCACCGCGCGCCTGAGAAACGGCGCCTGGAGGAGTTCGGTAATACCGGGGGCAACACCCGAGACATTATTGTTCGATCGCGTTCTCCAAATTTCAGGCTCTTGTACGTTCCGGCGAATCCACAACGTAAGTAACGCAGGAGCGATACCTATCAAGAATAGTGCCCGCCAGCCAAACAACGGGAGAATACTCGCCGCCAGAATCGCGGCCAGTATATATCCGACGGCCCAGCCAGCCTGCATGAATCCGATAGCCTTGCCGCGATGTTCGGCGGGCCATGTTTCGGATACCAGGACGGACCCGGCAGACCACTCGCCGCCCATGCCAAGCCCTACCAGCGCCCTCCAGACGAAAAGTTCCACCAGGGATCCCGCCGTTGCGGTCAAGCCCGTAAAGACAGAGTAAGCGAGAATCGAGATCATCAATGTACGTGCGCGGCCAAACCGATCAGCCAGAATGCCAAAGCCAATACCCCCAACAGCCGAAGCTATAAGAGTTGCTGAAGCAAGAGCACCGGCTTGACCCGAGGAGAGATCAAACTCGGCCTGTATCGTGGTGAGGGCGAACGCGTACAGCATCACATCCATTGCGTCAAGCATCCAGCCAAGCTGAGCAGCGAAAAGGCACCTCCATTGCTGCGATGAGATCGACTTCAGGCTGTCCATCATAAGGTTTACCAGGCGGATTGAAGGCAGCGCTGCGGTTGAAGGAGAGCCTCGCGATCAGAAAGCGCCGCAAGCGCCCTTTCGTGTGTCACATGCTCAAACCGAACAAGGTCCCTTGGTCGCAATTGACCGACGCGGTGCAGGTCGGCGCTGATGATGCTTGCGATCTTGGGGTAACCACCGGTTGTTGGATGCTCAACAAACAAAAGAATAGGCTGGCCGTCAGGCGGAATCTGAATGGCGCCGGTTGAGACGCCCTCGGTGATGATCTCTTCTGCGCGGCTGCGCAAAATGACGGGTCCGGCAAGCCTGAGTCCCATCCGATTCGAATCCTCTTTTACCACAAAGTCCGACGAGAAAAAGGTTGATCGTACATCCTCACTGAAATCGGTTAGCTGCGGTCCATCGGTAGCCCTAAGGGGTCCCGGCGTGAAAAGACGCTCGAGAATTTCCTGGCTAACCATTCGCCCGGAGTATGAAAGGATAGGATCAAAGCGGCGGGAACTCAGGACGTCACCAGACTTCAACCCTCTTCCGTTGAAACCCCCGAGTTTCGTTAGCACATGTGTCGAGGCACTATTGAGAACGGACGGCACAGAGATCCCGCCGGCAACGCAGAGATAGCAGCGTGCGCCAGTTCGCGTGGCCCCCAAAGCGAGCATTTGGCCGGGCAGCACCTCAGCGCTTTGCCAGAGTGCAAGCGGAACACCGTCGAGAGATGGTGCGAAGTCAGATCCTGCAAGAGCGATGATGCATCGTGATACCGCCTGGAACGAGCCGCCAACAAGTGTCATTTCGAGAGCGGGTGCATCCGGCGGATTGCCGACAAGCAAATTGCCCAAACGAAAGGACACCGAGTCTGCCGCCCCGGCCGGGGAAATCCCGAGGTGAGCAAATCCCGTCCGGCCTGAATCCTGGATTGTTGAAAGAAATCCGCCGGAAAGAACAGTAAAAACGGGAACAATATCGGACGCCGAGCCGGTCATCTAAGTGGCGCGTTCAGCAAGAACCTTATATTCAATGCTGGGTATTTGCGTGAATCGGACAAGGTCACCCAAACGGAAAAACGTCGGATCGTTTTTTTCGGGATCAAAAAGTCGCAGGGGCGTTCTTCCGATAACACGCCAACCGCCCGGCGAAGAAACGGAATAGATCCCCGTCTGCTGGCCGCCGAGAGCCACACTTCCGGCTGCAACGGTCAGGCGCGGCGTCGGATGGCGGGGAACCGACAGTTCTGGTGGAAGATCACCCAGGTATGCAAATCCAGGCGCAAATCCAACGAAGTACACAAGATACTCAGGAGATCCGTGCCGGCGAACGACCTCTGCTCTGGAGAGACCGGTATGGCGTGAAACAAATTCAAGGTCAGGAGCAAACTCGGGCTCGTAACACACCGGTACATCTATTGTGCGGGCCGGGGGGAGCTTGGCAAATTGTAGCTGATGAACCATCGCGCGGACATACTCCTCGAATTCGGACGGATGAGTGACGAGAGGATTGAACGAAATCAGAAGCGAAGCGTACGCGGGGTGCAGGTTGAGTGTGGCCGGATTGGGTTCTGCACCCAAACGAGCCACGAGCCGCGCGATGGCGTTGTGATGTTCACGCGAGATTTGATCGCCGAAGGTTACCAGAAAGGAGTGATCACTCGCGCGTTGGAACCGCGGGTACGAAATAGTTTGGGACGACATGATGTAATCGTGGGGCACGTTAACGAAATTTGGAGGATGAAGCAACACATCGAAACCGCCAATCATCGGTGATTTGAGCAAGTTTCATCGTCTTGCATCTGCTGCCATTTGTCGGTATATTTTTGGCACTTGATGAACGTCCCGTCACCCGGGACTCTTTTTGTTTTTGGGACAGACCGTGAGGCCGTAGACGACAATGAGTGAAACTCCCATTAAATTCAGCGATGCAGCGATCGAGACGATCGACAACATCCCCACAACACTCCCGGTGCTGCCGTTGCGGGATGTGGTGATTTTTCCGTACATGATTTTTCCTGTTCTCGTAGGCCGGGAAAGCTCTCTTCGTGCTGCAAACGAGGCTCTGGAGCGCGGGAAAAACATCTTCCTGGTGGCCCAAAAGAGTGCTTCGATAGATGAGCCAACCGCCGATGATGTGTACCTGCAGGGGACCGTGGCGAAGATTATCCAGATGCTCAAACTGCCTAACGGCCTGATGAAGATCCTTGTAGACGGCGTTGTCCAGGCGTCGGTAAAGAGGTTTTTGCCTACAACGTCGTTCCTCGAAGCCGAGGTGATTCTCAACAAGACAGAAGCCACAGCGGGCCACGATATAGACGCCCTGGTGAGGCATGCTTCGACCTTGTTCCAGGAGTATGTGAAGCTAAGCAGGAATGTCCCGCCCGAAGTCCTCATGGCCTTTGAAGGAATCAAGGAACCGCATCGGAAACTCTATTATATGGCGGCGAACCTTGTTCAGAGCGTTGACATCAAACAACGCATTCTTCAGACCCAGCACGTGCGCGAGCAATTGTATGAATTATCGAAGATCCTGACGACTGAAATTGACATACTGAAAATCGAGCGCGAAATCGACACGAAGGTTCAGGATAACATACAGAAGTCGCAGCGAAAGTTCTTCATCCAAGAGCAGATTCGCATCCTTCAGGATGAGCTCGGAGATGACGAAGCGTCGCCCGAGCTGGCGAAGCTCAAGGAGCAGATCCAGAAGGCGAAAATGCCCAAGGAGGCCGAGGAAAAAGCGATGGAGGAGTTTAACAAACTCAAGAAAACTCCCCCCATGTCACCCGAATTCACCGTTACGCGAAATTACCTCGACTGGCTGATTGCCGCCCCCTGGATCAAACGCACGAAAGACAACCTTGATGTCGAGCATGTGAAGAACATCCTCGACGAGGATCATTTTGGCCTGGAAAAACCAAAAGACCGCATCCTCGAGCACATAGCCGTGTTGAATCTCGTCAAGGAGATGAAGGGTCAGATTCTCTGTTTTGTCGGTCCTCCGGGAGTGGGGAAAACATCTCTCGCAAAGTCCATTGCCCGTGCTCTGGGGCGCAAATTTGTTCGCATTTCTCTCGGCGGCATGCGGGACGAGGCAGAGATTCGGGGCCACCGGCGGACGTACATTGGATCTATGCCGGGCAAGATCATTCAATCGATGAAACGCGCCGGCGTAGTGAACCCCGTCATGTTGATGGATGAAGTAGACAAGATGAGCATGGATTTCCGGGGCGATCCGTCGGCGGCGCTGCTGGAGGTGCTCGACCCCGAGCAGAATAACACCTTCAGCGACCACTACCTTGACGTCGA
>DOWV01000381.1:15920-31386 GCA_003519375.1 Bacteroidota bacterium | reverse complement strand
TTTGGATCAGCCGTTCCTCCGGACGGATACGCGGACCCATACCAATCCCAGCACCACTCCCATACATTACCGCTCATATCATACAGGCCAAGCTCATTCGCCGTTTTCTGCCCCACCGTGTGCGTAGAGTTTCCCGAGTTAGAAATATGCCATGCTACATCTCCCACAGTGTTGCTTCCGCTGTAAGTATAGCTGTGGGTTTGGGTCCCTCCCCGGGCAGCAAATTCCCACTCTGCTTCAGTAGGTAGGCGGTATCCGTTGGCGTTCCATTTTACCGCATCGCTGTTGATAGCCGTCTCTCCGGTGCGATAGACGGCGTTTTGTGTGCCATCCGTATAGTAGACCGGTGTCAAGCCGTCTTTTTCCGAGCGGGCGTTGCACCATTTCACAATAGCATACCAGCTCACTTCTGTAACCGGGTTGTTCGTCCCGACCGGATTGTATCCATTTCTTCCTGCCGGGAGATCGGTGTAGCCATGAGTCATTCCCCAGCTTCTTATGTCCGTCCAGAGCTCATATGTGACTTCATACTTGTCAATCCTAAAGCTACTGATTGATACCGGAGTAGATCCAGCTGTAAATATGCCGCCTGCAACGGCAACCATACCTGGCACAACAACAGACCCGCCGGAGCTGGTTGTGAAATTCCATGTCGCAGAAGGACCCGACGTTCCGTAGGTATTCGAGGCATATACCCGCCAGAAGTATGGCGTCGAATTACTCAGGCCAGTGACTTGCTGACTCGTTCCCGAGACAGGTTGGTTATAGGCATAGCTGGTAAATGAGCTGCCGGTGGAAACCTGTAGTGTATAACTCGTTGCACCTGTCGATGCATTCCAACTCAGGGTCGGAGCCAAGCTTATGCCGGTTGTTCCGTTTAATGGCGATAGTAAACCAGGCGCTTGAGGTGCTGCTCCAGCTGCTGCAGTCGTAAAACTCACTTGACTGCCATAGCTCGTTCCGGCGCTGTTCGTTGCATAAGCTCTCACGTTGTATGGCGTTGCGGGAGACAGCCCTGTGATGGAACTTGTGAATGCCCCCGTTCCCGATCCATCAGCCGTTTTGCTGTCTGCCGTTGTGGGATTTTGCGAAGTACTCCAACACACGCCACGAGAGGTGACAGAAGAGCTTCCTTGCGTTGTCACGTTGCCCCCACCAGTTGCAGAATTGGTTGAAACGCGTGTTATCGAGGTCGTCGTCACAGTAGGTAGCGCTGCACTTGCGGTCGTGAAACTCCAGGCTGTTCCTGTCGTTGTCGTCCCCTTGCTGTCTTTCGCATTCACCTTCCAGTGGTAGGTCGTGCTGTTGGAAAGTCCTGAACGGGAGACCGTTGTTGCACTTTGCCCTGTTGCTACTTGCGTCATCGGTGGATTGGTCGTTCCAAAGAATACATCATACGTGACGGGATCACCATCAGGGTCGCTGCATGTCCAGCTGAGAATCGGTGACGTTGTTTGGTTTGTTGCCCCGTTGGATGGAGAGGGATTCGACGGAACAGCAGGGGGATTATTAGGTGCTGAGCCAGTTGTGAAACTCCAAACCGGGCTGTCGCTAAAGTTTTTATTATTGTCGTTTGCGCGAATTTTCCAATAGTAGCGAGTAGATGAACTCAATACCCCAGGATTGAATGTTGTACTCGTCCTTCCCGTGGCAACCGTCGCTGGGGAAGCTGTCGTCCCAAAATATACATCATACAACAAGGGGTCGCCTTCGGGATCTGTACAGTTCCAGGCTAATGAAGCGGAAGAAGAAATCCCTGCCGCATTATCGGCAGGATTTGGGGCCGACGGAATTGCAGGCTTGAGGTTGGGGGTGCTCGACCATTCGTATAGCTTCACCCGAGCATCAAATAGCGTTGGACTTTCCCAAGATGCGAGCTTGAAATCCAATACCTCTACCAGCATGCCCACGCTGCCTTGAAATCCCCCATAGAGTTCTGCATTCATTGTGGTTTGGCCGGTCAACAAACCAAGATTCACTATACCTATCCCTTCGACATACCCTTTCATTTTTACTGATGGTCCGGCAACTGCATAGAGTTTTGTTTGGAGTTTTGGGGCAACATACACCTGGAGACTGACTTCGCCAGTCAGTTGTGGCGAATCAAATGTGAACTGATTGTTGAATCGGCTCAAACCTGACCAGCTACCATTTTCATAAAGACCTCCAAGCAGGAAGCTTGTCTTGTTCTTAATACCCGTTTTCAAGCTAGCTTTCACCGAACCATCGAATCCAAGCATAATTGGTAGCTCATTAGTTATCACTACCGGAACAGCCCCCACAAAAAAGGTCACTGGGGATGTTTTCACGGTGGCAATCCTAAATTCTTTTTCTAGATGTGGGAATTCAAGAGGTACTTCAAAGCTCAGCTCAATGGTTGCCGTGGGTTCGATGCTAAACAACAGCCTCTGTAATTTCCCACCACTGGTTTTGAACTCAAGCTTCGGTCTAAACTCAAGTGTGAGCGATCCCGTTGCAATCAACTGGTCGCCAGCCGTCCTGTCATTGCCATCTCTATCATATAGAACGGCTTTTGTGAAGGTGAATTTTAGCTCGTTCACTTTTGCTGTACGGTCAAATTGAATTCCCTTGCCAAGTCCTGACACTTCCACTGTGCTTTGTGTAATTTGTATTGAGTCCGCGAATGTAGCTGTAGGCAAAGCCTCTACTATAGACGCTTGGGTTGTAAGAACGATCGTTTGTCCTCCCGTTGTCTGGATAGACTTTACGCGTCGGAGAATTCCTTCTCCAAGATTCGATGCGATGATTTGATTCACGGCAATATCGGTTTGCGTGCCGTTGAACACTAAAGTATCCTGGCTCCCAACCAGAGGCTTCAGCGCTGCTGTGGCCGTGGGGGAAAGCACCCTCACCTCTGGTGCGACAATAACAGTATTGTCGTTAGGGCCTGAAATTGGATTGTTGTTTTTCTTACATCCAACAAGTGAGAGCAATACAATTGCGGAGAATACTCGGATGTACCAATGCATTCTCATCAGACAGTGATTTACCCTCATATGTCTCCTTTTCATTTGATAGTACCGTCGAGATGAAGATTACATATCTCGGGCGCGTTTTCGTCTAAATGTTGCAGCAGGAGGAAAGGAAGAGCAACGGCACCGAAGGTCTCTGAAACATCTCGGCGATGCAATCAAACGCGACACCTTCGAACGTGATGGCAAAGGAGTGGAGGTGGAGCCGTCCGGAATGAAGAAGCTGTCGGATGCACTGTGAGGCAAATGAATCGGCGATCCGCACCAGAGCATTCACTTCAGCTTCCCGCGGCGATTCACCCACGGCAATTAATATCAATGCTCGTACATTCCTTATGGAAAGAGGCGAATGCATGCTGCGACGTCACGAGTGCGAGTAGTGAAAAGGTCGGCTGGCCCCGGAGATTCAGGTCACAACGTAGCAAAAAACGGGCTGGTGTTCAAGAGGTTCTGCTGACTACTGAACGTCAGTGCGCGCAGTTACGCGGATCGCTTTCAGTACCGCTTGAGCCCTTTGAATTCAGCACTCATTTCGCGATAACAGGAGGATTAGGAGTGTTTTTTTCTTCTATGTGGGACATTCCCATCTCATGGGGGAACCACGATATTGACCCTCCCAAGTTGATCTGGTACATTCAGTCATGACACAACCAGACCCATACGAGAAAACTGTGCCGGCTTCGGAAGTGCTCGAGACCTGGAACACGATTCACGATAACA
This sequence comes from Bacteroidota bacterium, assembly GCA_003519375.1. Classification (GTDB taxonomy): domain Bacteria; phylum Bacteroidota; class Ignavibacteria; order UBA10030; family UBA10030; genus UBA9647. Next base: position 27,673 of record DOWV01000381.1, on the reverse strand, counting down.
TCTTCACACGAGAAGTACTGATCTCGTTCGCAGAAGCGTTGCTGATCTTCCCGCATTATAGTAAATTCGTCGAGCTCAGGGAAGCGTGTACCGAAGATCTCATCGCGTTTATCAACGACCTAACATCTAGCCCCTATGAGGAATGGGGGCGCAGGACCTTTGAAGTCAATCCTACCTTATTGGTCTTTCTGCGTGATCGCTGGGACTCTTTTTCAGCCTATCTGGATGATCTTGGAGAAGCAGAGGTAACATATGATACTCGCCCTGGACCGTTTGTAAAGGAAGCTCTCCTGGATTGGTGGGACCAGCGTGACCCAGAAGTGTACCTCTGAGTTCAGGTTTCATTCGGCTGTGGACACCCACAACTCGGTACACTCTCATGACTTACGCGGAAAGTGTCCAGTGTGTCCATAGTGTCCAGGGGTTTTTCAAACTCTTTATATACTTTTCTCTATACCCTATCCCATTATTTCTATCTTCTCTATTAAAAAAGTATGGACACAGTGGACACTGTGGACACATTGGGGTTTTTGCTAAGGAATTGATGGTGTTTCAGTGTCCACTCGTATTTTCGGGAGTGGACAGGGTGGGCACTTATTCGATCCCAATCCTGTTAACGGTTGAATGCATCTGATCCGGAAGCAAGTGGCTATACATTTGTGTAACAACCGCAGAACTGTGACCGAGCAACTTTTGAACCTCATACAACGATACGCCGCTTTGAACTAGCCAGCTTGCGAACGTGTGCCGCAATGAATGGAAATGAAGCCCCTCATTGGTAATACCCGCTTTTTTCACGGCACGCTTGAACCGCACAGACAACATCTCCCTCTTTATTGGATACCCTTCGATGGTAAAGACGAGCTCGCTTTTTCTATCCTCGGATTTCTTCCTCAGCAACAAATAAGTGATATCATTCATCGGCACGATCCGATGCTTTCCTGCCTTCGTAAGGTGGATAATGCTCGATTGTATCCTGATTGTCCTACGTTCGAAGTCTAGATCCTCCCAGCGCAGATGTAGAATCTCCCCTTGCCTCAAACCTGTCATGGCTCCAAACATTACAATCTCCTTCAACCACTGCTCTTCGATGGACTGCAACAGTGCATGGATTTCGGGTCGTGTAAAAAAGGTCGGAACCCTTTCTGGCACTGCACATTGCTTTAGAGAAGCAAACGCATTTACCGTGAGAAGATTCCATCGAATGGCCGTGTTCATGGCCGCTTTCAAGCATCGGAGCTCGATATTGATAGTAATGGGTGATACCGGTTTTCTATTCTCATTGGATCTCTGTCGAGAGACTTTATACTTGTCCCAGTGCAATGCAGTCACTTGGCGCAACTGGATGTTGCCGAAGAGACCTATAAAGTTCCTAAAGGCTCTTTGATACAGTTCGATATTGCTCGAAGTGAAATTCTTCGTGGCATAATGGATGAACTCCGTTTCAAACTCCGCCAGCGAGATATTCTTTGGCTTGGATTGCTCATCAAGCCTGAAGGACTTCAGAAAAGACAACGCTTGGCTTTTAAGCTTCGTCTTTGTAGAGACCTTAGTGCGTTTGCCTGCGGTGTTGGTATAATAGAGATGCCAGATACCGGCGGGAGATTTGGAGAGAAACATGGTAGCCTCCTTTGTGGTTAGGAGGCAAGCAGTGACCAGAGTGGTGACTCAAACGGTGACTGTGGTGACTCTAAAAAAGAAAATCCACAGTCCTCTACGAGCGAAAACTGTGGAATTCTTTGAATTTTGGTACCCCCAACGAGATTCGAACTCGTGTTACAGGCTTGAAAAGCCCGTGTCCTAGGCCTCTAGACGATGGGGGCGGAACATTGTGAAATTGGCGAACTTGGTAATTGGGAAATTGGGTGGATGGCTCAACTAGCGTGATGAAGAGTTCTTGCTCTTTCTCGCCGTTGCTGCGGAAGCGGTGAATATCGCCGTCAACTCGCTTGCCTCTCTCTCGAGCAGAAGGTACTCTTTCTCAGTCAGCACACCGACTCGAAACAGAAGTTCCAGCCAATACTGTGTCTCGTCAGCTTCCTCTTGGACAATCTGCATTTTCGAGACAAACTCGGCATGCGATCGCGCACGGCAAGCTGCACGATAGTTAGCTCCGGCAGACGTGGCACAACGGACAAGCTGTTTCGCGAGAATCTCTGTCGACATCCGCCTTGGAAGCCCGTCTGTCATCTTGATAACGCGAACGGCAAAATTCCTTGTACGATCCCGCAGTTCGGCCGCCTGATTCACAAAATCACCATAAAGAACATTGAGGAATCATTCAGGTGCATACTCTAACAATTCCACAACTACACAATTTCTCAATTTTACAATTCTTTGGGCGACCAGTGGGTCTCGAACCCACGACCTCTCCCAATTTGGCCCACGAACGTCTTCTGTGAGTGGCTGCCAAATTGAGGATCCCGCTGCTTTTTAGCGGGACAGGGCCACAACTCCCAATTCGGCCAGCGAGTGTTTCCCAACGAGCTGTCGCCGAATTGAGGATCCCGCCGCTCTTTGGCGGGATCTGACCTCGCAATTCCACAAGTACACAATTCCTCAATTGCACAATTCTTTGGGCGACCAGTGGGTCTCGAACCCACGACCTCCAGGGCCACAACCTGGCGCTCTAACCGACTGAGCTATGGCCGCCATGTGAACAAGATGCCGCCACGAAGTCACCAAGACACAAAGAAAATCCCAAAAGATCCAAATGCCTTAGTGCCTTTGTGTCTTTGTGGCCCGATTTTGACGCGAACCACCTCACTAGAGAGAACAAAGGCCTGTTACTTTCATAACAGGCCGCAGGTATAAAAATACCAAAACTCCACTGGAAAGGCAACAGCTTTCTGGCGCTTGCCAGCACGTGATTCTTCATACTTTAATTCCCACATTTGCAACCCGACTCTCCAATCGTGGAAACTTCTACCTTCTTGTCGGAACCATGCTTACCTTCATCGTGTGCTGTCTCGACATCCCGGTTGGCACGGAACTTGACCCGTTGTTTTGGCTTGAACCTCCGGATGGATTCGCCGGCGTCAATTCATTCATCCACTTCTCAGATCAAGCTGCTCCGGGCCTTCGATAGTTATCTGTGTTCGTGTATAATCATTCAAAGGCACTCCGATGAAAAAAGACTTCCTGACGATACGCGATTTCACTCCTGACGAACTTCTCGGTACATTTAAGCTCGCTGCCGAAATGAAGGCGCACCCGGAACACTTCGCGACTGCACTCAAGGGCAAAACGCTCGCTCTGATTTTTGAAAAGCCGTCACTCCGAACCCGGGTGACGTTCGATGTCGGGATTCAACAGCTGGGCGGTTTTTCCGTTCCCTTGCTGCCGGCCGAGATCAGTCTCGGCAAACGCGAGTCTGTGTTCGACGTGGCAAAGAACCTGGAACGCATGGTCCAGGGCATCATGATCCGTACCTTCGCGCACCAGATCGTGGTCGATATGGCAAAGCACGCCTCCATTCCGGTGATCAATGCTCTGACCGACTATTCTCATCCTTGTCAGGCTCTCGCGGATTATCTGACGGTCCGGGAAATCAAGGGCAAGCTGAAGGGGTTGAAGCTCTGTTATGTTGGCGATGGAAACAACGTCGCTCATTCATTGATGTTCGCCGGCGCACGGCTCGGTGTCAACGTCACCGTGGCCTGTCCGAAAGGATATGAGCCGAGTTCCTTGGCGCTGAGTCACGCCCAGGAAGATGCACAGGAAAGCGGCGCACGTATCGAAATTGTGCATGACGCCTCCGAAGGCGTTCGGAACGCCGACGTGATCTACACCGACGTCTGGGCATCAATGGGTCAGGAAGCGGAAGGGGAAAAACGGAAAGCGATCTTCCGGCCGTTCCAGGTCAATGCCGCCTTGATGGAAAAGGCAAACAAGAGCGCAATCTTCCTCCATTGCCTCCCCGCTCACCGCGGCGATGAAGTCACTGATGAGGTGATCGATAGCTCCGCCTCGTTCGTGTTCCAGGAAGCCGAAAACCGTCTTCACGTACAGAAAGCGGTACTGTATCAACTCATGAAATGAGCGTCTATGGCCCGCAGCGCGTTGATAGCCATCGGTGGCAATTCCCTCATACGGGTGGGACAACGCGGGACCATTGAGGAACAACTTGCCAACGCGCAGGATACCGCGCGCAAAATTACCCAGCTCGTCGCCGACGGATGGCGCATCGTCATCACCCATGGCAACGGTCCCCAGGTCGGGGCTGCACTTCTCCGCTCCGAGCGCGCCGCCGGCGAGGCCTACACCCACCCGCTTGACGTCTGCGTCGCCACAACCCAGAGTGAAATAGGCTGCATGCTGCAGCGTGGATTGGAGTGTGAGCTCAAACGGGCGGGTTTTTACATGCCGGTGATTTCGATCCTGACGCAGGTCCGCGTTGACCCGGACGAACCCGCTTTTACAAAACCGACCAAACCGATCGGCCCATTCTATACGAAGAAAGCTGCTGACGAAAAAATCAGAAACCTTCACTGGACCATGGTGGAGGATTCTGCGCGCGGCTACAGGCGCGTCGTACCCTCCCCCGAACCGCTTGAGATCCTTCAACTGGAAGTCATACGCCAGATTCTGGAATTGGGAATTATCGTCATTGCCCTCGGCGGGGGCGGAATACCGGTCGTCGTCGGCGAAGACCATTCCATCACGGGCGTCGAAGCGGTCATTGACAAGGACCGCGCTTCCTCCCTTCTGGCAACCGGACTGGGGCTTGATAGCTTCGTCATCAGTACCGATGTCGACCAGGTGTACCTCAACTACAAGCAGCCGAACCAGCGGGGTGTGAAACGTGCGACGGCGGAGTGGATGGAACATTATCTGCATCAGGGGCAATTCGCGGCCGGCAGCATGGGGCCGAAAATCGAAGCAGCGATAAGCTTCATCAGGAAAGGCGGAAGAGACGTCTTTGTGACGTCGGGTGATCAGATGATAGAGGCGATTCACGGCAAGGCAGGCACACAAATCACGTCGCGACAAGACCACGAGGAGAATCTATGAAACTCCAGCACGTCATCTACTCGCAGCAGTTCTCCGTCCCCGATTTGATGGAGCTCTTCACCCGGACGCGCCTGATGCAGAAAACTGTCCAACGCGGCGGTTCGCGTGACTATGATGACAAGATCATGGCCACCTTGTTTTATAAGCCGTCGACGAGGACGCGGTTTTCTTTCGAAGCGGCCATGTACCGGCTCGGCGGAAAGGTGCTCTCGACAGAGTCTGCAACATCTTTCTCCTCGGTGGTTGAAGGCGAGCAGCTCGAAGACACCATCCGCATCATCGGGGACTATTGCGACGTCATTGTGCTGCGCCACAACGAAGAGGGAGGCGCCCAGCGGGCGGCCGACGTATCCCCTGTCCCGATTATCAATGCCGGCGACGGATCGGGCGGCCAGCATCCCACCCAGGCATTGCTCGACCTTTACACGATTTACAATGAATGCGGCACGTTGGATGGCATTTCCGTCGCACTCCTGGGCGCCCTCGACACCGGCCGCACGGTTCGATCTCTTGCCTATCTCCTCAGCAAGTTCGAGCGTGTGAAGCTCTACTTCCTTGCGCCAAGTGAGCTCCAGATTAAGCAGGATATCATCGACCACCTGCGTGAGCACAATGTCTGGTTCCATCTGAACAGCGACCCTGAAGAGGTACTCCCTCACGTCGACGTTGTCTACCAGACCCGGATTGACCGCGAGCGGCTGGCGAGCAAAGATCTCTCCGCGTCGCAGTACAACATCAATCCGGCGATGTTGAAAAGAATGAAACCGAACGCGCTCGTGTTGCATCCATTGCCGAGATCCGTCGAGATCGATCCGGCTGTCGACCTCGATCCGCGTGCGGCGTACTTCCGGCAATCCCGGAACGGCCTTTACGTCAGGATGGCGCTGCTCACGATGCTGTTCGATAGTGAGTAACGCACACACTTCGTTATTCTGAAATCGGTGTTCGATATTCGGAGTTCGCGGAGCCTTGAGGTAGACAAAGCTCGTTGAATATCGATTAGCGAATAACGATTAAAGATTTTAGAAGTGTGGTTTGTTTCCACCTATCATGAACCATCAAGGAACAGTTATGCCAGCTTCAAAGCGCTTAAATACGATCATCATGGGTGCAGCCGGACGCGATTTTCACAACTTCAATCTCATCTACCGCGACAATGAGCTTTACAACGTTGTGGCCTTCACTGCCGCGCAGATCCCGAACATCTCCGGCCGAAAGTACCCTGCGGCGCTCGCTGGCAAGCTCTATCCCGACGGTATCCCCATCTTCGAGGAAAAAGATCTCGAGAAGCTGATCGGACAGTACGACGTCGAAGAAGTAGTGTTCTCTTACAGCGATGTATCCTATAGCTACGTCATGAGTATGGGCTCGCGCGTCACGACGACCGGTGCGCACTTCAAACTGCTCAGTGCCCGGAAGACGATGCTGAAGAGCACGAAACCGGTCGTTTCCATCTGTGCTGTGAGAACAGGAAGCGGCAAGAGCCAGACCTGTCGCAAGGTCTCGCGGCTCCTTCACGAAATGGGACTCAAGGTGGCGGCTATCCGGCATCCCATGCCGTACGGGGACCTCGAGAAGCAAAAGGTCCAGCGGTTTGCCTCCATTGAGGATCTTCAAAAGAATCGTTGCACTATTGAGGAGATGGAGGAGTACGAGCCGCACATCGTCAACGGCACGATCATCTACTCGGGTGTTGACTATAAGGCGATTCTCGATCAGGCCGAGCAGGAAGCTGATGTGATCGTCTGGGACGGTGGGAATAACGACACGCCCTTCTATGAACCCGATCTCGCCATCGTCGTGGCTGATCCCCTCCGGGTTGGCAATGAGCTTTCGTACTACCCGAGTGAGGCAAACCTCCGGATGGCCGATGTCATCATCATCAACAAAGTGGACTCGGCAGAGCCTCAGGCGGTTTTTACGTTGAGAGAAAATATTCGCCGGGTGAACAAGCACGGCCGGATTATTGAGGCAGCTTCTCCAATCTCTGCCGACAAGCCCGAGCTTATTACCGGCAAGAAAGTGCTCGTCATCGAAGACGGTCCGACGCTAACGCACGGTGAAATGAAGTTCGGAGCCGGTACTGTCGCTGCAAAGAAGTTCGGAGCCAGAGAGATCATCGATCCCCGCCCCTATTGCAAGGGAGAAATCAAGAAGACATTCGATTCCTACCCCGGCATCGGTGTCCTGCTGCCGGCAATGGGGTACAGCGACAAACAGGTAAAAGATCTCGAAGACACCATCAACAAGGTTCCGTGTGACACCGTCATCATCGGCACGCCGATAGACTTGACGCGAATTATCAAGCTGACGAAACCGGCCGTGCGTGTGTCCTACGAGCTCGAAGAAATCGGCACTCCCGGTCTTAAGACGATTCTGCAAGAGTTCAATTCAGGATTAAAACGTTCGAAAGGAACGGCTCGGCCATGAAAAAGAGACCAGCATCGAAACAACGCTCGAAACAAAAGAGCTCCTACGCCCCTGAAACCAAGCTCATCTGGGGGAAGTCATTCACTCGAAAGTGGGACTATAGTCATCATTTGATCCCTCCAATTTCTTCCTCGTCGACATTTCGTCTTACCACGACGAAGCGTGGGGCACGCGGATTCATCGAGTTCGCCCACCATGCGGGAGGCTTCAGCGTTGAATCCAAGGCTCCTATCTATATCTACGATCGGCTTGGCGAACCCAACAAGGATCTGCTCGAGCAAAATCTTGTCACGGCAGAAAACGGCGGGTGTGCTGTGACGTTTGCGTCCGGGATGGGGGCCATTTCGGCTCTCTGCGGCATCCTGCTTGGGAGCGGAAGCGAGATCATTGCCCACAAGATGCTCTATGGCTGCACCTACTCCCTCTTCAAGAACTGGCTCCCCCGGTATCATATCAAAGTGACCTGGGTTGATTTCAATGACCACGAAGCTCTCGACAAGGCGATCTCACCTGAAACGCGGTTGCTCTATTTCGAGACTCCTGTCAACCCGACGATGGAGCTTATCGACATCAAGAAGATTGCAGAAATCGCGAAGCACCATAACCGGGGCCGGGCGAAGGCAACCCGGGTCTTCACAGCCGTCGACAATACGTTCGCTACTCCTTTCTGCCAGCGGCCGATCGAGCTCGGTATGGATTTCGCCGTGGAGTCGTTGACTAAAGGGATCCTCGGTTTTGGAACTGATATGGGAGGTGTGGTCGTTGGTCCGTCGTGGAGTTATGATCACCTCCTTATGTATCGAAAGGATTTTGGAGGCGTCCTCGGCGCGAAGAGCGCATGGCCAATGCTCGTTTACGGCCTGCCATCGCTGGCGGTTCGCTTCACCCATCAGATGAAAACGACACAACAAATCGCTGAGTTTCTGAAGCAGGACAAACGGCTCAGCCTGGTCAGCTACCCGGGTCTCAGTTCATTTCCACAACGAGCCCTTGCGCGGAGACAGATGAAAGATTATGACGGCGGCTTCGCCCCGGGCGTGCTGCTGTACTTCATTCCGAAGGGAGCAACCGCTGTGGAACGCCATCGGAAAGCAGATCGAATGGTGAATTACATCGCCCAGAAGTCGTACACGATGACGCTCGCGGTGAGCCTCGGAAACATCCGCACACTGATTGAACATCCTGGTTCGATGACACACGCCGCCATCCCGCCCGATGAACAGCTGAAGCGCGGCATTGATCCCGGAGGTGTTCGCCTTTCGATCGGACTTGAGAAGGCAGAGGACATCATCCGTGATCTCGAAAAAGGGCTCGCGGCGATGTAGACTGATCAACGATGAAAGAGACGATCAGTTCAGCTTTTCGGGGGCATGACCCGCCGGATTACTGAACACCGGCAATGTTTCCACATCTTGGAAGCCCACTGTCAGAAATGAGAATGTGGGCTTTCTTGTTTCCGTGGCAGAGTCAGGAATTGCCTTTTCGACAGTGGTCGCAGGCACAATTCGTGGCACAATCCTTGATAAGTTATTGTACCATAATGCTTTTAGGCGAAGGAGACTCTCTCTATGTCAACGGTCGCTGTGAAGCTTCAAGAAAACGTTCCTGGCAAATACTACGTCACCAACGAGTGTAATGGATGCGGTATATGTTTTTCATATGCTCTGCAGAACTTCATGTATAGCAACGATTCAACCTACTACTTCGTGTACCAACAACCGGCTGATGTGCGCGAGGAAGAAGATGTTCTCCGGGCGATGGAAATCTGTCCGATGAATTGCATCAAAGACGATGGAGTGGTTTCATAAGCGAATCCCAGCACGAGAATAGAGGAGTGTCGATGTTTCCCATAGTGTCGAAAGAAGTTCTTGCACCGACGGTTTCAAAATTTCTGATCAAAGCCCCGCTTGTCGCGAAGAAGCGCAAGGCGGGCAATTTTGTGATCATCCGCATCATGGAGTTTGGCGAACGGATTCCATTGACGATCGTTGACAGCAACGTCGCCGAGGGCACGATCACCTTGATCGTCCAGGCGATCGGCAAGACGACGAAGTTGCTTTGCTCGATGAATGCCGGCGACAGCATCCTGGATGTCGTGGGTCCCCTCGGCAATCCGACACCGATCGAAGACCACGGCGCTGTTGCCTGTGTGGGCGGCGGTGTGGGGACAGCCGAGTTGTATCCAATTGCCAAGGCTCTCAAGAATGCGGGCAACCGGATCTTCACCATCATCGGCGGCCGGTCGAAAGAGCTCGTGATTCTTGAATCCGAAATGCAAGTCTGCTCCGACCAGGTCTTCGTCACAACCGACGACGGATCGTACGGACAAAAAGGAATCGTGACCGATCCTTTGCGCCAGCTTCTCTCCGATCCTCAAAAAGGAATCAAGGCGGTCTACGCTATCGGTCCTCTGCCGATGATGCGCGCCGTAGCCAACCTGACGAAGGAATTCGGCGTCCATACGCTCGTGAGTCTCAATGCCATCATGGTCGACGGCACGGGAATGTGCGGCGGATGCCGGGTAACCATTGACGGAAAAATGAAATTCGCATGTGTCGACGGACCTGAATTCGATGCCCACCAGGTCGATTTCGACGAACTGATTCTCAGAAACAGAAGCTACGTGGATTTCGAGCGAACTTCGGTCGAGAAGTTTAGCGCCCTGCAAGCGTCAGCACAGGAGGGCGCGCGATGACAACTCTGAATGCTCTTAAACCCTCTGAGCGCATGAAGATTCCCCGCCAGGAATCGATCGAACAAGCTGCATCCGAACGCGTACAGAATTTCACGGAAGTCTCTTTCGGCGTCGACGAAGCCCGGGCCATGGTCGAAGCCACCCGCTGCCTTGAATGTAAGAACGCCGTTTGCACCGAAGGCTGTCCTGTCGGTATCGATATCCGGTCATTCATTCAGTTGATCCTCCAGAAGGATTATGCCGGTGCGGTGAATAAGATACGCGAAGCAAATTACCTCCCTTCCATCTGCGGCCGTGTCTGCCCGCAGGAAGAGCAGTGTGAATTAGTGTGCACGCTCGGGAAGAAGCATATGCCTGTAGCGATCGGCAAACTCGAACGCTTTGTCGCCGATTACGAGCTCGAACACAATCTGTTTGTTCCACCGGTCGTCAAAGAGAAACGCCCTGAAAAGGTCGCCATCGTCGGCGCTGGTCCGGCTGGATTGACCTGCGCGGCGGAGCTTGCCCAGATGGGATATCAGGTTTCGATGTTCGAGGCGCTCCACGCCGTTGGCGGTGTGCTCCGGTATGGCATCCCTGAATTCCGGTTGCCCCGAAAGATCCTTGACATCGAGGTGGATCGTATCCGGCAGCTCGGAGTCGATATCCAAACAAACTTTCTTGTCGGCCGCACGGCAACCATCGATGAGTTCTTCGATGAATGGGGTTTCAGTGCTGTGTTTCTCGGAACCGGTGCGGGGACACCGAACTTCATGGGGATTCCGGGCGAGGGATTGACCGGCGTCTATTCTGCTAATGAATTTCTTACACGCGTGAACCTCATGAGGGCGAACAAATTCCCTGAGTTCGACACGCCAATCAGAATGGGTTCGAGCGTTGCAGTCATCGGCGGCGGGAATACGGCTATGGATGCCGTCCGCACTTCGAAGCGCCTCGGTGCTGAGCACTCGCTCCTGATTTATCGACGTTCACGTCAGGAAATGCCCGCCCGCCAGGAAGAAATCCATCACGCAGAACAGGAAGGAATTGAGCTTCACCTCCTTACGAATCCGACGCGTATCATCGGGAATGAGAACCACTTTGTGACGGGAATCGAGTGTCAGCGAATGGAGCTGGGCGAGCCGGATGAATCAGGCCGCCGCAAACCGGTGGCGATCAAGGGATCGGAGTATATCATCCCGGTGCAGATCGTCATCGAGGCGATCGGCCAGCAGCCGAATCCGATCATCCAGTCGACCACTCCGGGATTGCAGACGGGCAAACGTGGTGTGGTGGCGACGAACGACAAGCAAGGCACCAGCCGGCCTGGAATTTTTGCCGGAGGCGACCTTGCCCGCGGCGGCGCAACAGTCATCCTCGCCATGCGCGACGGAAAGACTGCAGCAACCTCCATTCACGAATACATTCAGTCAAAGAAATCGGTCACGGTTTCGACCCCTGCCGCATCTGAAGAGGTCAAAGCCTGACCGGTTATCACAATCCTCTGTGGTCCTGGAAAAGCCCGCCGATTCTCTGGCGGGCTTTTTCGTTCACCCAATGAGAAAGAGCTGGTGTCAGAAAGCACTCATGTTGTCCGACAGTTGAACTGTCGGACGTGGCCCATCTTCGACAGTTT
>DOWV01000381.1:14033-15751 GCA_003519375.1 Bacteroidota bacterium | reverse complement strand
AACTGTCGAAGAACTCTCGCTTCTGAGCCGGTGTCAGGACTTGCCTGTCCGCCACGCTGTTTGGCGGATGTCCTGACACCTCAGAGCTCGACTCCTCGCCGTCACACCAAGTAGCGTCAGGACCTAACTCCCCGAATGTACAACTTCGGGGCAGGCCTGACGCCGAGCCCTTTCATCTTCCCCTCCCAGAATCCCCCAAACCGGAACCTTTTCAGCGATTTTCTTTGTTAGAGAGGTGCCGTTCCCACAGCCTTCACATCGGAGACTTGACTTGAAAATCGGAATACCAAAGGAGACTGCCGCTGGCGAGACCCGGGTCGCCCTCATTCCAGCACTCGTCTCATCACTGACACGAAGCAAACACGAAGTCCGAATCGAATCCGGCGCCGGTATCGGAGCATCGTTTACGGACGAGGAGTACGCACACGCTGGTGCAATCATTGTGACCGATGCCCGGTCGCTCTACGATTCGTCCGAAATGATCCTCAAAGTCCAGCCCCCGCAATTCCATCCATCCCTCAAAATGGATGAAGCTGAGCTCATTCCGGAGGGATCGAGCTACATCGGATTCCTCGCCCCGGTCGCAAACCCCGATGTCGTGAAAATTTTCGTGCGGCGGCGCGTGACGAGCCTCGCCATGGAGTACATCCCGAGGATCTCCCGCGCTCAGAGCATGGACGCACTCAGCTCTATGGCGACAATCGCCGGATACAAATCGGTTCTGCTCGCGGCATCCCGACTGAACAAGATGTTTCCTCTTTTCATGACCGCGGCCGGAACTCTCCCCCCTGCCGTCATTCTCGTACTCGGCGCGGGAGTGGCCGGACTTCAAGCCATCGCAACAGCGCGGCGATTGGGAGCAAAAGTCCAAGCCTTCGATCCGCGCCCCGCGGTGCGAGATCAGGTAAAAAGCCTCGGCGCGACATTCATCGACATGGAGCTTGACGCCCAGGCAGAAACCGCCGCCGGCTATGCACGCGAGCAATCGGAGGAGTTTCTCAAGAAAGAGCAGAGCGTTATCGGCAAGCGCCTGCCAAATGTCGATGTGGTGATCTCGACAGCGCAGGTGTTTGGCAAGCGTCCGCCGGTGTTGATCACAGCCGACATGGTGCGGATGATGAAGCCCGGCTCTATCATCGTCGATCTGGCTGCCGAGCAAGGAGGCAACTGCGAGCTCACGCAGGCGGGGGTAACTGTCGAGCACCAGGGTGTCACAATCACGGGACCGGTGAATTTACCTGCGTCCGTCCCAACACACGCCAGCCAGCTCTACTCAAAGAACGTTGTGAATCTTATACACCAGCTTTATCAAAACGGAACGACAAGGCCCGATTTTACAGACGATATCGCCAAAGGCTGTGTCATCACCGACAGCGGGGCAGTGACAAACGGAACGGTGAAACAGCTCTTATCGGAGAAGGGGGTAACGTTCGCATGAGTTCGTTGATCGATTCCTTATACATACTCGTTCTCGGGGGATTCCTCGGGTTCGAGGTCATTCGCAGGGTCTCCCCCACTCTTCATACACCATTGATGTCGGCCACCAACGCTATCTCCGGAATTTCGCTCGTGGGCTCGCTTGTTGTCGCAGGCAGCGGCCATGACACGGTGAGCACCGTGCTCGGATTCATTGCTGTCACGGCGGCCACAATCAACGTTGTGGGCGGTTTCATGATCACAGACCGCATGCTGAAGTTCTTCAAACGACGGGAGAAGAC
>DOWV01000381.1:676-13807 GCA_003519375.1 Bacteroidota bacterium | reverse complement strand
GTTGTCGGTCTCACCGCCGGCTCCATCATCGGTGCCCTGATGGCCATCTTCATGCCGATGACCGCCATGCCTCAACGTATCGCGATATCCCACGCATTCGGTGCATTGGCTGCGACGCTTGTTGGTATCGCGGAGTTTATCCGCCAAAGCGGTCAAATTGAAACTGGATTGATGGCTGCGCTCGGATTTGAAGTCTTCTTTGGTGCTCTCACAATTACGGGAAGCATCATGGCGTTTGCCAAGCTTCAGGAACTTGTGAAGGGGGCACCGATCACGTACCGCTTTCAGAATATTTCAAATATTACGCTCTTCATCCTCACATTCGGGATGTTCGTCTATCTGATATTCGATCCGACGGCGACGTTTGTCTTCTATCTGATGATTGCCCTCAGCCTCGTGATAGGCGTGCTGATGGTCCTTCCCATTGGCGGCGCGGACATGCCTGTGGTCGTCTCTCTTCTGAATTCGTATGCCGGACTTGCCGCCGCGGCAACCGGGTTCGCGATCAATAACAAAGTGCTTATTATCTGCGGCGCGCTGGATGGCACATCGGGATTCTTTCTCTCCATCCTCATGAGCCGCGCGATGAACCGGTCGTTCGGGAATGTTATCTTCGGAGCGGTCGGCGCCGTGAAGCAGGAGAGCACCCAGGCAACAGAGCAGCGCACCGTGATTCGTTACACGCCGGAAGATATTGCCTTCATGCTCGAGCGGGCACAGTCGATAATCATCGTGCCGGGTTATGGATTGGCGGTAGCGCGCGCACAGCATGCTTTGCAGGAGATGGCAAACATTTTGATTCAGAACGGCGCAACGGTCCGCTATGCCGTTCACCCGGTCGCAGGTCGAATGCCCGGCCATATGAACGTACTGCTGGCCGAGGCAGATGTACCGTATGACCTGCTGTTCGAAATGGACAACATCAACGAGGACTTTCAGAATACCGACATTGCACTGATCATCGGCGCAAATGACGTGGTGAATCCCGCGGCGAGGACCAAGAAGGATAGTCCGCTCTACGGCATGCCCATCCTGAATGCCGACCAGGCCCGATCGGTAATCATCTGTAAACGAAGTCTTGGAGCGGGATTTGCAGGAGAGGATAACGACTTGTTTTACGACAAGAAAACCATGATGGCATTTGGAGACGCGAAGACCACTCTGACCTCTCTCGTGCAGTTATTGAAGAGCAAGGAATCGACAGTCCACGCTGCTGCGTGAGGAGAGAGCTTCATTGCACTGAAACCGGCTGAACAAGAATTTTGCTTCAAGAATTCCGGTCCTGAACCCCCTAGGGGAGTAACTTGGTCGGCCAGCGAATGGATGCAGCGATGGAGAGAAGGATCACTCCGGCCACAACCGCAAGTGTGATACCGATGGGGATGGGAAAAACCTCGACGAGGAGCATCTTGACACCGACGAATGTCAAAACGATGGAGAGGCCGATCTTGAGGTAATGGAACAGGCTCATCAGTCCTGCCAGGGCAAAGTACAGCGACCGGAGGCCCAGGAGGGCAAAGATATTCGACGTGTAGACGATGAACGGATCGGTGGTTATGGCGAAAATCGCCGGGATTGAATCGAGAGCGAAGAGCAGGTCTGTTGTCTCAACGACGATGACAACGATGAAGAGGAGCGTCGCATAGCGGCGCCCTTCGAGTTTCAGGAAGAACCGTGAGCCATGGTAGCCGGCCGTGACCGGTATGAACCTCTTTACCAACCGAACGAGTAGATTCCTCTCTGGATGCACCTCCATCTCTTCCTTCTGAAATCCCATTTTCACGCCGGTGACGACGAGAAAGATGCCAAAGAGATAGATGATCCAGTGAAATTTTGCAATCAGCGCGACGCCAAGTCCGATGAGCAATCCCCTCATCACCTGGGCCCCGATAATCCCCCAGAACAGCACCTTGTGCTGGTAGGCTGAGGGAACCTTGAAGTACATGAAGATGAGAACAAAGACGAAAAGGTTATCGACGCTGAGCGAGAGCTCGATGAGGTAGCCGGTAAGGAATTGCAGGGAAGCTTCCTTCCCGTGCCAGAGGAAAAGCCCGAAATTGAAAAGCATCGCAAGGCCGACCCAGAACGCGCTCCACCCAAGGGCTTCTTTGATCTTGACGTCCTTATCCTTCCGCTGAAGAACACCAAGATCTATCATCAACATAGCGATGATGAAGACCGTAAAAAGCACGTAGAGAAGCGGGCTCGCTGGTACCATTGTTTAGCTCTTGAGTCTCCGGTTGAAGTGAATCATGTCATTGTTCGGGGCGATCATCTGCACGCCGCAAGGATGTGCATCTTGTGGCGACAGCATCGAGAACCGATACGCCGCGCAAGCACCCTCGGCTAAAGATCTCCGGCGAACGTTTTGATGGCGCGTTCGATCGCGCGCCGCGCTTCCGCCGAGCCGTGCCATCCAAAACTCCGCACATGCTTCCCTTCGAGTTCTTTGTAACTCGTAAAGAAATGTTCTATCTCCACGAGCGTGTGCCGCGGGAGGGCTTTCAATTCTTTGATTGCCGCATACGTCGGGTCATGCCTTGCGACAGAGATAATCTTGTCATCAGACCCTTTTTCATCCTGCATCTTGAGAATACCGATGGGCCTGACCTCCAGCATCACTCCGGTTTGCAGCGGTTGGTCGATCACGATGAGAACATCGACGGGATCGCCGTCCTCGTATAACGTGCTGGGGATGAACCCATACGCTTCGGGATAATGCATTGAAGAGAACAACACACGGTCGAGCTGAAATACGCCGAGGTCCACGTTGTACTCGTACTTGTTCCGGCTTCCCTTCGGGATTTCAACGATCGCGTTGACGATTCGCGGAGCATTGTCGCCGGTGGGAAGATACTTGAGGTTCAACGCGCACCCTCTCCTTCTACTGCAGTGGATTTTTTCCAGATATAGAATGCCGGGATTCCGAGAAGGACGATGAGAAGTCCAGAGCCCGAATACTGCGTCTTGAAGACAAGCAAATCGATCGCAATCGCCGTTGCGCAGAGTACGTAGAGCGCAGGCAGGACCGGGTATCCGAACGCTTTGTACGGGCGATCCGCATCAGGACGTCTCTTCCGCAGTATGAAAATTCCGATCACGGTGAGGATGTAGAACACCAGCACAGAGAAGATCACATAGTCGAGCAGGTCACCGTATGTTCCCGAGAGACACAGCAGACCAGCCCACACCCCCTGGATGATGAGCGCCGTCGTGGGAACCGAGCGGTTACTGAGCTCCCCGACCTTCTTAAAGAACACCCCATCCCTTGCCATGGCGTAGTACACTCTCGCCCCGGCAAGTATCAGGCCGTTGTTGCACCCAAACGTCGAGACCATGATCAACACAGCCATGATGACGGCTGCCGGTTCGCCAAAGACCATGGTAACTGCGGCTGTCCCGACCCGGTCCGAGCTGGCAAACTGGATACCCCGTCCAAGAGTATTCGTTGCCTCGGGCGATCCGAGCACCGGCAACACCATAATATAGGCAACATTTGCTAGGAGATACAGGAACGTTACAATACCCGTTCCAAGCACCAAACTAAGGGGTATGTTGCGCTTCGGATTAATGACCTCCCCTGCAGTGAATGTGATGTTATTCCACGCATCACTCGAAAACAACGAGCCGACCATCGAGGTCCCGATCGCTGCGAGGATCATCAGCCCGGAGAGCGATTCGACCGAAACAATCTTTCCCTCCGACATGCTTGTCCACGTCGCGTCCCAGAAATGTGCGAGGTTGGCATCAATAGCCTCGGCGTTGCGGCCGATGAATATTCCGAGGAGAATGAGCCCGACCAGCGCCGCGGTCTTGGCTGTCGTGAACACATTCTGGACGAATTTACCTTCTCTCAATCCGCGGGAATTCACATACGTCAGGATGGCAACGCTGAGGATCGCTATGAGCTGGGCGGCGGACACATGGAATCTTCCAATGTCCAGAAGAATGACCTGTTCACCGAGCGATGGGACAAGAACTGCCGTGAAGCGCGCGAATGCTACAGCCACAGCAGCAATCGTTCCTGTCTGAATCACCAGGAACAACGTCCAGCCATAGAGAAACCCGACGAGGGGATTATAGGCCTCACGCAGATAGACGTACTGCCCGCCGGCGTGCGGCATCATGCCGGCGAGTTCGCCATAGCTCAACGCACCTATCACGGTGATGAGGCCCGTAATGAGCCACACAACAAGCAAAAGGCCGGGTGAGCCAACGGTCCGGGCAATGTCGGAGCTCACGATGAAAATGCCCGATCCGATCATCGAACCGATCACGATCATGGTGGAGTCGAGAAGCCCGAGCCCTCGTTTAAACTCACCTTCCGTGCGATCTGTCATAGCGTTGCCCGTCCATATAATGATCCGGGCGCCCTGATGAGTGGGCGCCCGGAGATTTGAGAGCAATCAGACGATTACGCAATCTTTTGAACGTGACTGTGAGCTTTGCCGTACACAAAGTAGATGACGAGCCCGATAGCAAGCCAGATCAGGAGACGCTCCCAGGTTACCGCCGGAAGACTCAGCATGAGGTACATGGAAACCACAATGCCCGCGATCGGCGTGAAAGGAATCCACGGCGTTTTAAAAGGACGATGTAGCTCCGGCTTTCTTATCCGTAGTATCCAAGTACCGGCCGAAACGATAACGAACGCCAGGAGTGTTCCGATGGAAACGAGGTGGCTGAGGTCGCTGATAGGAAGAAGCGCCGGGAGAAATGCAACCAGCAGGCCGACTACGATTGTCGAGACATAGGGTGTCCGGAACCGCGGATGAATCTTTCCAGCCCACTTGGGCAGAAGACCGTCGCGGGACATCGAATAGAACACGCGTGATTGTCCGAGGAGCATCACGAGCATAACGGTCGCCAGACCGAAGATGGCGCCCGCCTTCACCAGGAAACTCCCCCACGGAAGACCAGCCTCGTCGATACCGACTGCAACGGGATCCGGAACATTGAGTCTTGTGTAGTTGACCATTGCGGTCAGGATGCCTGCCACAAGAATATAGAGGATCGTGCAGATAACGAGCGATCCAAGAATGCCGATCGGCATATCCCGTTGAGGATTTTTTGCTTCCTGGGCCGCAGTCGATACTGCGTCAAACCCGATGTAGGCGAAGAAGACAACCGCCGCACCGGTTGCAATGCCTGAGATGCCAAAATATCCGTAGGTACCGGTGTTTTCGGGAATGAAGACGCTCCAGTTTGCTTTTGCGATATCGGGGTGTTGAATGATGTAAACAAGCCCGATGCCGAT
Source organism: Bacteroidota bacterium (assembly GCA_003519375.1). Lineage (GTDB taxonomy): Bacteria > Bacteroidota > Ignavibacteria > UBA10030 > UBA10030 > UBA9647. The sequence continues at coordinate 8,550 of DOWV01000381.1, read as the reverse complement.
GAACACGAGCACGATGGCCACTTTTACGACAACGATCGCAGAGTTGAAGTTCGCCGATTCTTTGATACCGATGACAAGAATGGCAGAGACAAGGAGGACCACCACAAATGCCGTCAGATTGAATACTCCGACCGCCATCGGAAGTCCTTCGATGTTCGTCCCGGCTGCCAGCGTGGTGACAGCTGTCCAACGCTCGTTGATGAAGACGAGTTCTGTGCCCGGAGTGGCTGTTAGCGAAGGGGGAATGTAGACGCCAAAATCCTGTAGAAAACTCACGAAGTAGCCGCTCCATCCGGAGGCAACGGTGGCGGCACCGAGAGCATATTCCAGCACGAGATCCCATCCGATAATCCACGCGAACAACTCACCGAGTGTAGCATAGCCGTACGTGTAGGCGGATCCGGCAATTGGAATCAGGGACGCAAACTCTGCATAACAAAGTCCGGCGAACGCACATGCAATACCGGCCAGAACAAAGGAGAGGATAATGGCAGGGCCTGCATGTTGGGCAGCCGCCTGTCCGGTAAGCACAAATATGCCCGCACCAATGATCGCACCAATGCCGAGCGTGATGAGGTTGACCGGTCCAAGGGCTCGTTTTAGGCTGTGTTCACCCGTCTCCGAAGCCTCATTGAGGAGAAGCTCCATGGGCTTTGTAACAAAGAGGCGAGACAATGCAGAATCCTGATTACTCATGCTGCGGACCTCCTATAGTGAAGAAAGTGAGATTCTACGGGCGTAAAAAGGCGTGATGTCGTCAATTCTAATTGTTTTTGGCCTCGGAAACAAGGGAATACTGCCCCGCTGAAATGCAGAAGCCGTCCGAGTTACACTCGGACGGCTTCGCAATACATACTCTCAGTGGAAAGGGCGCTCAGATAAACAGCGGCGCCAAAACCAGTGTGATCGTGCTCAGGAGTTTGATGAGGACGTGAAGCGACGGTCCCGCCGTGTCCTTGAATGGGTCACCGACTGTATCACCAACGACCGATGCTTTGTGAGCTTCAGAGCGCTTGCCGCCATACAAGCCGGTTTCAATGAGCTTCTTGGCATTGTCCCAAGCCCCTCCCCCGTTGTTCATGAAAAGGGCCATCAGAATGCCGGTGATCGTGGCAACCATAAGATAACCGCCTATCACTTCGGCACCTGAGGCACCATCTGCCGGGCTTCCCGTGAGCACATAGAGCCATCGGAATCCGATGCCGACTGCGAGCGTCATGAACACAACCAGCAACCCGGGCACGACCATCTCTTTCAACGCGGATTTGGTGACGATGTCGACGCACTGACCATAATCCGGCTTTGATGTTCCGTCCATAATTCCGGGATTGTTCCTGAACTGTTCGCGTACGTTATTGATGACCGCGTAGGCCGCACGTCCGACAGCTTTGATGGCAAGCGACGAGAACACCATCACCAGCATCGCACCCAACATGGCTCCGACGAAAACCGCGGGCTTTGAGAGGTCGATGTATCGAAGATCCAATCCATAGTTCCGGACTTCGTCGAAGAATGCGCTGAACAGAAGAAACGCTGCCAGGCCGGCCGAGCCTACGGCATACCCTTTCGTAAGCGCCTTGGTGGTGTTTCCCACCGCGTCGAGACGATCTGTTTTCTTTCTGATTTCCTCGGGCTGCTGGCTCATCTCAACGATACCGCCGGCGTTGTCGGTAATCGGACCAAACGTGTCCATCGCGAGGATGTAAGCAGCTGTGCCCAGCATACCCATCGTGCCGACTGCCGTCCCGAACAACCCCGCATGCGCCAGACCGGAGAATTGTCCCAGCAGATAGGTTGCCATGATGGCGACGCCAATCACCAGTACCGGCAATCCCGTCGATTCCATGCCAACGGCAAGCCCGGAAATGATAGTTGTTGCGGGACCGGTCTGGGATGCTTCTGCAATGAATTTTGCGGGACGGTGCGTGTAGTCAGTGTAGTACTGCGTGATGAACACGAATGCTACGGAGGTGAGTACGCCAATGACGCCGCAGAGAAAGAAGTTGAAATAGTGCTCGACGCCAAGCAACCATCTCGAAGCAAAGAAGAATCCGATCATCGCAAGCACGGATGTCACATAGTAGCCCCGGTTCAACGCCTTCATCGGGTCTTCTGTTTCATTCGTTTTGACAACCATGATTCCGACGGCCGAGGCGATAATGCCGAATGCACGGGCAACCAGCGGAAACAGGAGCACGCCAACCATCGTTATGCTGTGGCTCTCGAAATAACTCGTATTCGACATGTAGAGACCCGCTGCCAGAATCATAGCACCGATATTTTCGGCGGCTGTCGATTCGAAAAGGTCGGCGCCGCGGCCGGCACAGTCACCGACGTTGTCACCGACAAGGTCTGCGATCACAGCGGGATTGCGCGGATCATCTTCCGGAATTCCAGCCTCTACTTTGCCAACAAGGTCTGCACCGACATCGGCAGCCTTCGTGTAGATGCCGCCGCCCAGTTGGGCAAACAAGGCGACGAAGCTCGCTCCGAATCCGTAACCGACGATGAGGAGTGGAACCTTGGCCAGGTCCTTCGTGACTCCAAGTGCTTCGACAATGGCGAACAGGCCGGCCACACCAAGCAAACTCATCGCGACGACAAAAAATCCCGAGACAGCTCCGCCGCGCAATGCGGTCTGGAGCGCCCCGTTGATTCCCGTCATTGCTTCGGACGCCGTTCGAATATTCGTGCGGATGGCAATCCACATTCCCATATATCCCGCAGCGACGGAACATGCAGCACCCAGGAGGAATGACAACGTCGTCCAGAATGCCAGGGCAGCAGGACCGGCAGGATCGTGCTCGGTTGGCGTTCGAGCGAAGGCATAGAGAATGTAAATCAGGGCGGCGAGAGCGAGAGCAAGAATCGCGATCGTCCGGTTCTGCCGTCGCAGAAACGCTTCTGCACCGGTCTTGATTGCGTCAGAGATCTCCCGCATACGGGCTGTTCCGACACCCCGCCTCATGACATCCCGAACAAGGTAGAGCGCAAAGAGCAGGCCGAGGACACTTATTCCCAAAACAAGGCTCAATTCCATAAGTCCCTCAAATGTCCTTCCATTACTGAACTAGATTATTGGCGAGCGGAGGGGATTCCGCTCGATATAAGGGGAGAACAATCTACAAAATTTTCCTGAATTTCGAAATTCTAATTTCCGGGAAGATTCAGGTTTGGCGGGTTTGCTGCACTCAGGAGGCCGGCTTGAACTCCCCTTCCCACCGGGCTATGACAACGGTAGCAAGGCAGTTACCAACGACATTGACCATCGTCCTGCCCATATCCATCAGCTGGTCGACGCCAAGCAGCACGGCTACGCCTTCAAGCGGGAGGCCGAAGCTGGAGAGCGTTCCTGCCAGGACCACCAGGGCTGCCCGTGACACACCGGCAACGCCTTTGCTCGTAAGCATGAGAGTCACGACAATGATCAGTTGTTCACCGAAGGAGAGATCGATTCCCGCTGCCTGTGCCACGAAGATCGCAGCGAGTGAAAGGTAAAGAGATGTTCCGTCAAGATTGAAACTGTATCCGGTCGGGATGACAAATGAGACAATCCGCCGCGGCACACCAAGCGCTTCCATGGCCTGCATCGCCTTGGGGAGCGCCGCCTCCGAACTGGTGGTTGAGAAAGCGATAAGCGCCGGTTCCTTCACGGCGTTGTAGAATGCCCTGAGCGGCACCTTTGCTATGACCGCCACCGTACCGAAGACGAACACCACAAAAATCGTCAGCGCAATGTAGAGAGCGACGACGAGCAACCCAAGGTTGATCAAAACCGACATGCCTTTGTTTCCTACCGTGAAAGCGATCGCGGCCGCGACACCGATAGGTGCATACTTCATGACAATGTTCGTGAACTTAAACATCGTTTCAGCGAGAGAATCACAGAACGTCAGAATGACGTCTCGCTTTTCCTTTGCCAGCATCGCAAGAGCGAAGCTGAAAATGAGCGTGAAGACGACAACCTGGAGCACTTCTCCATTCGCCGCTGCCTCAAAGAAACTCTGGGGAAACACGTGCGTCAGCACATCTCCAAACGACTGTTTCTTCGCGACCAATTCTCCGGCATCCGCCGCCGGCTGCAAACTGGCACCGACGCCCGGCTTCATGATGTTCACGACCGCCAGGCCAATAAACAGCGCAATGGTGGTCACGACCTCAAAATAGACGAGTGCCTTGACGCCCATCCTCCCGACCTGTTTCAAATCCCCATGTCCCGCGATACCGACGACCAGCGTGGCGAAGATCAGCGGAGCGACGATCGACTTGATCATCCTGAGGAAAATGGTGCTCAGCGGTTTGAGCGTGACGGAGAACTCAGGTGCAAGCCAACCGAGCAGCAACCCGACTCCCATCCCCACAAATATCCATTGCGTCAGAGAGAGTTTGAGGTGTTTCATTGGTTCATTCTAGTCTTGTGAATTCTCAATGAGAGTCTAGTGCCAGTTCTAGAGAGTATTCTTGCGCTTCTTGTTATTGGTTCTCACCGCAGAGCCGCAGAGGACGCTGAGCAACGCGGAGTATAACTGCAATTGTCCTCTGCGATTCTCTGCGAACTCAGCGTCTCTGAGATGAAAACTACAATATGATTTGTTTGAAACAGCACAAGTATATATCTCAATAGACAAGGATCAGGTTGCCGCGTCAAACTCCTTTTCGCGTTTCTTTGCGCCCTTGGCGGTTATATTTTTACCGCGAACACCGCCAAGAGGCGCTAAGAGGATTTCTGCTCTGACGACGGTGGAGCAGAGGGAGACATCTTCGTCCAGTAGTAATAGAACGGCAATGAGATCACCAGCAGGACGATCCCGATCACCGCGTTGCGCGTGTCTTCAACAAGCGTATTATAGAGGAACCATGTTGCGATAGCAACAAACAACAAGGTTGCGTACGGATATCCCCATGCTTTGTAAGGCCGTTCTGCGTTTGGCATTTTCTTCCGCAGGATAATGACGCTCACGGCCGTCATCGCATAGAATCCCCAGGAGCCAAACACGACATAGGAAGTGATCTGATCGTAGGTCCCGCTGAACGTCAGGAGAGAGCCCCAAACACCAAGCACGATGATTGCTATATACGGACTATGATGTTGCGGATGGACCTTTCCAAATGCGCGGGAAAATGTTCCATCGGCTCCTGCGGCATAAATCGAACGCGGCCCGCCGAGCAGCATACCATTCGTCGTCCCGAACGTCGAACACATGATGCCGATGACAATTAACGATGCTCCGACCGGACCGAGGACGGTTTGGGCGACCTCTGCGGCAATCCTCGGTGATCCCTGCATCGATTGGATGGGAATGGCATAAGCGAACGCGAGGTTTGCAGAGATGTACAGAACGATGATCGCGAGCGTGCCGAAAAGCAGCGAGAGAGGGATATTCCGGCCCGGATTCCTGAATTCACCGGCTGTCAGCGTTACATCGATCCAGCCGTCGTAAGCCCAGAGCGCGGATATCATCGCAAGGCCGAACGCCGCCGTCATCTGGCTTGTCCATTGATCCGGCCACCATGGAAGATAGTTGGCGGTCGTCCCCTTCCCTGAAAAAACCACGGCAAGGATGAGTCCGACAAGCGCAACGACTTTAGCCGTCGTGAAGATATTCATGACCCAGCCGCCGAACTTCACGCCGCGCACGTTTATGAACGTGACGAGTGCAATTGTCGCCATCGCCACGATCTGAATCCAGCCGAACGAAAACTCCATTGGGTGCCCAAAGAGAGACCACTCCCCTTTGAGCATGGCGTGTTCGGGACTCAGCGCCGGGATGAAGTAGCCGAGGTAAGTCGCGAACGCAACAGCGATCGCTGCCGCAGAGCCCGCCTTGTTGATGAAGTAATCGTTCCAGCTGAAGAGGAAGCCCCAAACACGGCCGAAGCTGTGCTTCAGATAGACATAGGGACCGCCTGCCTGAGGAAGCACAGAACTGAGCTCAGCTAGCGTCAGAGCACCGAACAGGGTCAGAAGTCCCGCCACCACCCAGACGAGAAGGATCGGCCCCATTGCCTGGAGATGACCGGCGATCGTCGCGGGCACGATGAATATCCCCGATCCGATGATGACGCCCATGTGGATCGACATTCCCTCGCGTAACCCAAGCACACGAAGCAGCTGCGGCTGCCCGGAATCAGGTTTGACGGTGGGCTCGCTCATCGACCGGCTCCTTGTCGGTTTATTCTCAGGCGACTCTGCCAGAATCCGTACGTGAAGTACAGCACCAGTCCCGCGAGCAGCCAGATGCCGAACCGGATCCACGTAATCAGCGGCAGGCCCATCATAAGATAGAAGCACATGGCGATACCCATTAACGGCACCCACGGTACGAAAGGCGTCTTGAAAACGCGCGGCCGGTCAGGATCCGTAGAGCGCAGAATGATGATGCCGGCACAGACGAGCACAAAGGCGAACAATGTGCCGATGTTCGTCAGCTCGACGATCTCATTGATGTTGGCCACGGACGCGACCACGGCGACGACAACACCCGTCCAGATCGTGGTGACATGCGGCGTCTGGTACTTGGGATGGACTTTGGCGAAGTACTTCGGGAGCAGTCCGTCGCGTGACATCGAGAAGAAGATTCGCGGCTGGCCGAGCTGGAACACGAGAAGAACCGCCGTCATCGAGATCACTGCACCGAGTGAGATAATTCCCGCTACCCAGTTCATTCCGAGTCTGGCAAAGACCGCCGCAAGAGGATCTGCGACACCGAGTTGATTCCACGGCTCGATACCGGTGAGCACGGCAGCGGTCGCGATGTAGATGACCGTGCAAACCACGAGTGATCCGATGATGCCGATCGGCATGTCGCGGCCCGGATTCTTGCACTCTTCCGCAGCCGTGGATATCGCGTCAAAACCGATGAATGCAAAGAAGATAAGGCTCGCTCCGGTCCATACGCCCGCAAACCCGTTGGGCATGAACGGCGACCAGTTGTCCGGCTTGACGTAGAATGCGCCCACCCCGATGAAGAACAAGAGGATGACGAGTTTGAGCGCCACCATGATATTGTTTGCGCGGGAGGATTCCTTGATACCTCGAACCAGAATCCACGTGACAGCAGCGACAATCGCGATCGCGAGAAAATTGAAAATGATGGGAATACCAATAAACGTCGGATGGCTCTGCCATGCCTCAAACGGAAGCGCCATATCGAGCGAAGCCTGGCCTCCGGCTGCAGCTACGGCCTCCGCGGCCTGGTGCGCCGAACGATAGTCGACGGCCAGCCACGCCGGAATGTGCATACCCAAACCTTCGAAGAGTTGTCTGAAGTAGGCCGCCCATGCAATTGCGACGGCGACATTCCCGACGGCGTATTCAATGATGAGGTCCCACCCGATGATCCACGCTACGAGTTCCCCGAGCGTGGCATATGAGTAGGTGTAGGCACTGCCGGAGATTGGGACCAGCGCGGCGAATTCCGCGTAACAGAGGGCGCAGAATCCGCAGGCGATGGCGGTGATAATGAAGGAGAGCATTACTCCTGGACCGGCGCCGAGATGACTGGGTCCGCCAGCGGCAGCCGTTCCGATGACGGCAAAAATGCCCGTTCCGATGATTGCGCCGATTCCGAGCGACACGAGGTCGATTGCGCCGAGCGAACGCTTGAGATGAGTTTCGGTCGACCGCTCTGCATCTTCCGTGATGCGGTCAAGGGTCTTTCTGCGAAAGATCTGCGTCGCCATTCTTCGTTCCGTCAAAAAGGTGGGAAGTAAAAGCGCCTGTCTCAAAAGCAACTGATGAAGAAAAGAAAGTCTCACGCAAAGACCTGCCCGCCTTCGGGGTTCAAAGGGGCAGGCGGGCGCAAAGTCGCCAAGAAACCATAACTATTTCTTTCCTTTGCGTCTTGGCGCCTTTGCCTGCCTGCCGGCAGGCA
>DOWV01000381.1:0-526 GCA_003519375.1 Bacteroidota bacterium | reverse complement strand
GAAAGTAGTAGGAGTGACCCCGACTGGCTGAGGAACATGGCTCTGAGGGTTCAATCAAGAAGTGGCGCGACTCCCGTAGCTATCAAACATTCAAAACAGCGGGATGCCGTAGAGCGGCAAAAGACACCCCGCCAAAAAGCGTGGCGGGCAAGCAAGGCACGGAGGTTTCTGAAAGCAAGAGAATTCCAAGAGGTTTTCTTTGTGTCTTTGTGACTTCGTGGCAAGCCTCATTTCTTCAAGTGAGCAGTTAGCCGCCGAAGATGACGAGCTGAACTTCTTCCGGAAGAAGATTGCTAAGGGCGCGCATGACGCTACCCTTGAGTGCGTACTCGAGGCGGCTGCGATGCTGAGCACCGATGATGACTCTTTCAACACCAAGAGTAGCGGCCTGTTCGGTGATCGTATACCCGACATCGTAGCTCGGGATCTGGACGGAGCGATAGTCGATACCGGCCTCTGAACAAATGCGTTCAATCTGCTGTTCCTGGCCGTTCGTCGGCATTTCCAGTTGGGCCGGCAATGCACC
>DOWV01000166.1:395-16941 GCA_003519375.1 Bacteroidota bacterium | reverse complement strand
CCGAACAGCTCGCTTTCGATCAGCTCGGCCGGAAGGCCTCCGCAGTTGATCGGAACGAAATTCTCGAATCTCCTCCTGCTGCCGTAATGTATGTTCGTGGCAGCAATCTCCTTCCCGGTACCCGATGCGCCCGTGATCAGAACTGGGGCATCGCTCTCCGCACACTGACGGATCAGCGACCGGAGCCGCTGCATTGTTGCAGATTCGCCGAGGAGCTGCCGGTTCTCCAGTTTTTCTTCGATATTCCTCTGGAGCCTCCGGGTCGACCTGGTTTGCTCGGCCATGAGCTGGCCTTTTTGAAAAGCATTGACGATGCTGATGATGAAATCAGTCGGCTGATAGATATATGCCTCGATATCTGTCGGATATTTCGTGCAATACCAGAACGCTCCGGCGCGCAGCAAGCGGTCGGCAAATTCAAGATCGGTAATGTTGATTGTCATTTTCGTGACGACGATAATCTGGACCGCCGGCGCCAGGGCCTTGATGTTGCGGATGAGATCTTCTCCCCTGAGTCCTCCGGCTATCTGCATATCCATGATGACGACTTCACAGAAATTCGGGCGCGCAGACAGCAAGTCCAACGCTGCACGGCCCGAGGAGACAACATTGACGATCTCGATGCGCCCGCCCGAGTACTTCAGTGTGTTGCGGATGCGGCGAACATCGTACTCCTCGTCCTCGATCAGCAGCACATGAATATCAGCATCGGAAAGCATGGAGTCTCAGGTTTGTTGTGGAATAACAATGGTGAACTTGCAGCCACCGCTTTCGATATTGGCCGCCTCCAGCCGCCACCCGCATCGACCGGTCGCGATCTCGTGCGAAATATAACAGCCGTAGCCGGAGTGTTCTTTTGCTCCGGACTGCCTGGCGGACACATGCTCGTGAAAGAGAATCTGCACCCCTTTTTCATCCCGTTGGAGCAATCGCGGATCCACGCCGACGCCATTGTCGGCGATGGCAATGGTTGTTTCACGCCTGGCCGGATCATAGCTGGTTTGAATGGAGATGACCAGGGGTTCGACGCCGGAATGATCGACGCAGTTTTGGATGATCGGCTCGAGAACCTCCCAGACCACAAACTCATTGATATGGACAAAGGGAAGCGACGGGTCGAGATCAAGCTTGAACTGGTGGGAATCACCACCTTCGGGCACCCGGCAAAAGATGTTCTTGACGACAAACTTAATCAACTCGTTCACATTCGTCTGGAACATCTGCCCGCGGATGGTCTCGACGGGCGGATCATACCACTTCATGTCATAGATCACGCGGGCTATGAAGTTCGCGTATTTGGTGATTCTGTAGGCGCCATCCTTGATGGTGTCCGCAGACAGCATACGGAGATCCTCTTTGATGAAACCCATCACCTTCTCCGCCTTGTGATGTGTATGATAGATTCTCTTCGTAAACAACATCTCTTTCTGGTGGGCAATTTGCTCTTCCAGGTGTTCCCGCTGCTCCTCGAGAAGAAGCTTTTGTGTTTTATCACGCTCCCCGAGCGTGAGCGAAGAAATTGAATACATCGCCAGCATCCCCAGGAGGATCAATCCGGAATAGATCAGCGTCGCGCGATCGTTGCTCGCGATCATCTCCCTCGTGATGAATGAGAAGTCCGGCGTGTTTCTCATGTACACAGCGCCGACGAGCTCCCCGCGTGGAACAAACGGCACAAAGACATGAAATGTCTGTTTCTCCTCTACAATCGTCCGTATCTGCTCGGCCCTGCTCATTTCTGGTTCCAGGGCGGTGTAGAGCTCGATGGCCCGGCTATGAGAAACGCGCGAAGGGGGAATCGTGTGGACGCCGCGGAACATGAACGAATACAGGTCCCGCCCATCGTCGATGGCGATGATCGAAGAATCATGCCTTGCGAGTAGGCAGACCTCTTGAACGTTCTGGTGCAGGATCTGCTGGCTGAGGATGATGTTGAAATCCTGCACGATCCTTTGCACGTCGTTGTCGGTGAGCTTCTGGCCCCTGCCCTGTGACTCCAGGAGCAATTCCAGCGAGGTTGTTGTGAGGTTGGCGAGGCGCTCGGCGGAGTCTTGCTGGTACCATTCCTGGGTCGAGACAAGCACGTCCTGAATTGAGGTCTTGTGCACGAACCAGATCACAAGTTGAAACACCAGGAGGAGCACGAAGAGCACGGTCAGATGCCGGATCTCGAGGCGATACTTCTGAAAATGTTGCCGCAGCCCGGGCTTCCGTTGTTCCATGATCGCTTACTTGATAAGAACTTTTTTGGAGCGAATCATTTGGGTGATTTCCGCGAGTGCCGCGCCGGGTGTCACCTCGCCCCGAATCGCCGCCCGCACGTAGTGTGAAATAATGTCCGAAATCCTCGTGTAGTCTACCAATGACGGACGATGAAATCCATGGCGAAGAAGCTGATAATAGTACGAAAGATCCGGATGCCGGTTCATGAAGGCGGTATCGGCGTACACCTCGCTGTTCACCGGAATGTATCCTCCCTCCTCGAAAAATGTCTCCTGCGCTTCCCTGGTATGAAGATAACGGACGAATTCCAGCGCCTCAGCTTTCTTCCCCGAGTACCTGGAGATCATCACGTTCCAGCCGCCAAAAACCGACGCCGGACGTCTGCCTGCAAAATGCGGAAGCGCCGCCCGCCCGATATTTGCCAGCTTGCCGGTATCGCCGTATGTCTTTGCGAAATTCTCCAGGAAGTTCGGCCAGCCCCGCACAAACATGGCGTTGTGGTCCAGAAGATACTGGTAGCTTCGGTTCTCATCGAAATCGACGACCTCCGGCGGAGCCATCTTGCTCCGACGCACAAGTCCGACCATCTGTTCCAGGGCAGCGCGAGGCGCCGGAGCGGTAAAATCGAGCACCGATTGTTGAAAAAACTCGCGGTCTCGTTGCGCAATGAGTTCAAAAAAGTTGCAGACGAGGCCTTCATAATCATTCGCTTGAAATATGTAGTAGGGTTTTCCTGCATACCCAAGACGCTCGCGAAGAGTTCCCAACTCCTCCCACGTAATGGACTCCCGCAATCGTCTTTCAATGCCGGCGGCGTCCGGGAGTTTCTGCAGGATGTCACGCCTATAGTAGAGCATTCCGACATCGATGTACAGCGGAAGAGAAACAAGGACACCGTTGTAGACGCTTGAGGGAAGCGCACTCTCCAGTATCGTCGCACGCTGAGCTGCCGAGTAGTGTTGGTCAAGGGGTTCGCACCATTTTGCAAAGCGCGGTCCCCAAATCAAATCCACCGAGAAAACATCCAACCGGTCGCTCTTGCTCCTCAACGACCTCGCCAGGAGCTCTTTGCGCTCATTCGTCGTGAACTTGTCAAATGGAAGGTTCACGGGCACAACTTCGATTTTGCCGGCATGAAGTTTGTTGAAGCGATCAATCACGCTTTGATGCGCCGGGGAGATGTGATCAGCAAAGTACACCTTGACGGGCACCTTGTCATATCCTGCTGACATCAACAAGGGAACGAGGGCATACAGGACGAGACCCAGGACGGTCATCAGGATCGCCCCGAGCAAAAAGACTGTTTGAGAGCTGATTTTCGACAGATACATCAGTAAGCGGTTGATGTGAGAATCACAAGCCCTGCGGCCATCGCCGCGGGGACAAAATCTTACGAAGATAATCGCTCAACTTCAATTACGCATCCCGTGTTGTTCAGACCCTGTAACGGTGACGATGGCTGTTCATCGAATTTCAATCTTCGCAGTGGTTCGTTTCCGGAGGTTTGATTCTGCCGTCCATTCGACCCCCAATTGACGTTCACTGCTTTCAACCCTATATTATTTAAATTCATCCATGCCAGAAGGACTATGAAATCAAGTCTCACTCCATCAAGGGCCGCCTTGTTATGGCTTGCAGCGTTCATCGCGTGCTCCACGGATCCTGATTCACGTTCTTCCGTAGATTCACCGGCGCTTGAGTTTTGGCTTACCAATCCCGACCGGTCAGCCCTTTTTCAGATACAGAGTGCAAGCCAATCGATCAGCGCTCCCGGGACCCTCCCCGTCATCGAAGTCGATGAAACACAGGAGTTCCAGAACATGGAAGGATTCGGCTGCGCTCTCACCGGCGGAAGTGCCATGCTCATCAACAGCATGAACGGTGCCGGGCAGGATGCCTTGCTGAGGGAGTTGTTCGGAACGGAGGGAAACAGCATCGGTATGAGTTATCTGCGCGTGAGCATTGGCTCATCCGATCTGGACGATCGCGTATTTTCCTACGACGACGTCGCCGCCGGCCAGGTCGATACCGCGCTGGTACATTTCAGCATCGATCCGGATCGCGCGAATCTTATCCCGGTACTGAAAAAGATCCTTGCGATCAATCCGTCAATGAAGCTCCTTGGTTCTCCGTGGTCCGCTCCGACATGGATGAAGTCCAACAACAACTCCGTTGGCGGGAGTCTGAAGCCTCAATACTATGGCGTCTATGCACAATATTTCGTGAAGTATGTTCAGGCGATGAAGGCGGAGGGAATCCGCATTGACGCCATTACCATACAAAATGAGCCGTTGTACGGGGGCAACAATCCGAGCATGGTCATGCAGGCGAACGAACAGGCCGCTTTCATAAAGACCTATCTTGGCCCCGCGTTCGCAGCGGCAAACATCGATACGAAGATCATCATCTATGACCACAATGCGGACAGGACGGACTACCCCATCACCATTCTCAACGATACAGCTGCGCGGAGATTCGTCGATGGTTCCGCCTTCCACCTCTATGGAGGAAGCATCAGCGATCTGTCACGAGTCCACGACGCTCATCCGGACAAGCACATTTATTTCACCGAGCAGTGGGTCGGCGCGCCGGGTAATTTCGCGGCAGATGTCTCCTGGCACGTCAAGACGCTGGTCATCGGGGGCTCTTGGAATTGGTGCCGCAACGTCCTTGAATGGAATCTTGCCTCCGACCCAAACCAGGATCCGCACACTCCCGGCGGGTGCTCGCAGTGTCTCGGCGCGATAACCATCAGCGGCAGCACGGTGACCCGTAATCCTGCTTACTACATCATCGCCCATGCCGCCAAATTTGTTCGTCCCGGATCCGTGCGGATCGGCTCCGCGTCACCCGCCGCGTTGCCGGCTGTTGCATTCAGGACTCCCGGCGGAAAGAGAGTCCTGATTGTTCTCAACGATGGTCAAGCAACACAGGCATTCAAGATCAATTGCGCGGGAACGACCTTTACATCCTTGCTGAACGGCGGGGCGGTGGGAACGTACGTTTGGTAGTCGTGGCCGGGGGCGCTCAGGAAACACGAAAGGCTGACCCGTTTTCAGATCAGCCTCTCATCCTGCATTCCGACTGCAGCATCTTGAATTCAGACATAAGCACTCTGCGCTTCGGTCGGCCAGTGGCTGCCCCTTCTTGTCAACGGCATTCAGCGCGAACGCATACGCACCGATAGAAATCGCTTTGCTGGTTCCAATCTTCGATATGCCAATACCGATGCGCATCTCCTGGTCGTACTTCACTTTCTTGTCAGATCCAGGTACAGCTATTTCCTTTGTCGATCCCCGCAAAAACTTCTGAAGCTGAGCGGCATCTTCGAGATTGTACACCTTCGCGATCAGCCTGCGGAGTCCCGATCCGTCGGGCTTATCATAGGAGCTGTTCATTTCCTCTGCGATGGAATTGTCGCCCAGAAACAGATTTCCGTCGCGTGCGATGCCCGCGCCAAAACCCGTCCCCAGCGTCAGGCCGAGCACGTTCTTGTCTAGCTTCGGGCTTCCCGCTTTGTCAAGCAGCCCATTGACAAAGGTCAGGAATCCTGCAATTGCTTCGCCGTACGCATAAAGATCTCCGTCGTTATTGATGAAGACGGGAAGCTTGAATTTCTCTTCCAGCATCGGTCCAAGAGCTATGCCGCCCCGGCATGTGTTCAATGATTATGGAAGAAACGAGCGGAGAGAAGATAAGGACAGACCTTTGACCCTTCATCAGCGAGCCGCCTCACAGATCCTACAAGCAGATCTTCCCCAACACCACCGGCCGCTTGGCGCCCGTCACGCTCGGGACGTTTGACGGACGCTCAGAGATCGTTTCGTTTGCGAGTATGGCGAAGCAAATCGCCTCTTTCGCGTCGGCTGAGAATCCGAGAGACTCGATCCTTTTCACCGGAGCAGGCTTGAAATACTCCTTCAGGGCATCCATGACCGCTTCGTTATGCGCCCCGCCGCCGCTCACAATGACTTCCTCGGCTTTCATTCTTTTCGCGATGAAGCGTTTGTATTGGTCAAAAACGGAGACGGGAGTCCATCGTGTAACCGTCGCGACGAGATCCTCTGTGCTCGCCTTGCCCTCATACGCGAGAATTCTCGGAAGGACCATCGCCCCGAAGAGCTCTCTTCCCGTCGACTTCGGTGGACGCATGGCGAAGTACGGCGTCGTCATCAGGTCCGCCAGGAGCTCAGGAATCACTTTCCCCCGCTGCGCTACCTCGCCGCCGGCATCATACTTCCGGCCATAGAACTTCATCATCAGGGCATCGATGACCATGTTTGAGGGGCCGGTATCGAACGCCACCACATTTGTTGAAACAGATCTTTTGGGCAATGCGGTGAAGTTCGCGATGCCGCCAAGGTTCAGAACGATTCGGTTCTTTGTCTTTGAACGGAGCATCACATAATCAAAATATGGCACGAGCGGCGCGCCCTGACCGCCGACCGCCATGTCCCCCATTCTGAAATCACCGACAGTCAGGATACCGGTGAGTTTGGCAATCGTTGATGGATCACCGATCTGAAGATCTGAACGAATGACCTTCCCGAACCATTTCTTAGGGATGGGGAGATGATGAACCGTTTGTCCGTGCGAACCGATGAAGTCGATGTCCGCGAGCGCAACCCGACCCTTGCGGGCGATCTTCTTCACGGCGTCGGCGAAGAAGTGTGCGACAAGCACGTTCAGTTCACAAAGAAGATCAACGCTCCCGGTTCCCGGAAGCGAATTGTCGAGTATGAGAGCGCGGAGCTCGGGCGGGTACTGATAGCTGTCGAATGCAATCTGGACAATTCGTGTCGATGTGCCGCTGCCGTCGATACGCACCAGTGCCGCATCGATGCCGTCGGCTGATGTGCCGGAGATCATGCCGACAACAAGCTTGGACCTTTTCTTCTGAAGAGTCGAGAGTTTCGACATTTCCGCTCCATCTAAGTGTGAAAAGCCGGAATGGAAGGATCGCAATGCTCTCGCAAACTACCACACCGGGAAGAAAAAGGCAAATGGATGGTCAGGTTGAAATAGCGGGAGCCAAATGACGGATTGCTTGAAGAATTCTGGAACAAAACATGAGTGGCAAAATGTACAACTCGTGTTACCGAAATGCTGAAGAACTCACGACCGTCAGGCAGGAATCCCGCAGAGCGGGATACACCTCACTGAATCCGGAGAGGCCGACGGGCATCCGCACGCGGAACAATGGCGCTTTCTGCGATCGCACGCCGGCATTGCTGCCTGGAAAGATGGAAAGCTGATCCGGAATCGTGAGCGAGCGCGGAGCGCCGAAGGATCTCCACATCAGCCCTCTATATGGCAATGGTTCGACTTCTCGCCTGCACGCTTGGAGGATACGCGGCAAACGAGCTCATCACGAGTTGTTAGAACCTATCCCAAAAACACCTTCACAAGAAAAGGCAGCCTCACGCCAAGGCGCCCCGACCAATCCTTCGATCCTTCGAGTTCCCTCAGGATCGAATCCCGAGCGACTTTTCTTCATTTGGAACGAGGAGTCGAGGGATTCGGCTCCCCCTCGGCTCGCTCCGCTCGCTCGGGGTCGCTCAGGATGTCGGGGTAAACAAAGTCGCCAAAAAGGAGACTCAGAGTTGTATTACACTGAGGGATTGGAACAGACAAATGCGATGGGCAACGGACAAAATGAACGTGATCCCCCATTAGAAAGCCTGCGTGATGTCGGCATGCTATCGGCCTGAGCATATGAAGAAACTTTCACAAACCGACCCCTCTATGCCGATTTGTCGGCCAATCTCTGGCTTTTTCGTCCCACATCTGCTGTTTGCCAGAACTTCTTCTTGACTCTTGTCGCTATTTTCATCAAACTCACAAACCGAACGGTCGGTATATGACTAGCTCCAAAGCACATATTCTAAAGACTTCGTTCTATCTCTTCCTTCAGAAGAGCTTCAAAGAAGTCACGATGAACGAAATCGTCATCGCCACCGGACTTTCCAAAGGAGCCTTCTATCACTATTTCCAGAGCAAGGAACAACTTTTTGTCGAGGTCATCAATGCGTTTTTCTTCGACCAATTGATGATCGATCACCGCAAGCTGAGCACAAATTCACTCCGGGACTTCTATCATGACTATGCTCAGCAGCTGAAGAAAACAGCCGTCGTTTTCAAAGAGTACGTAAATTACAACGATACGAAGGTCAACATAAACTACCTGACCATGATGTTCGATGCACTGGCTCTGTTCCCTGGCTTCCGCGACAAGCTTAAAGAAGCGAGACTGAATGAGCTTGCTGCCTGGACGGCTGTCATCACAAAGTCCCGCGGCAGCGGTGAGTTTTCATCGCCGATGTCCGATGAACAGATTGCCAAAATGTTTATCTATTCCAATGGCGGTATCAGCCTGCATCTGCTGTTTGACGGAGGTTTGGACACGATCGACGAGGAAATGCTCACTTTATGGGATCACTTTTATCGAGAACTCAAAGATTGAACCTCTGACGTTCAGACCAGAGAATCACCGATCTCTGTATCAAGGATTCTCGGCAACACCAGTGTTCGGCAGTTCCCCTAAGTCACCGTGCAACGGAGTAACTCACATCTCAAGGACTTACAAAGGTCATCGTCATGATCCGAAGCAGAACTCCGTGCGTGCTTTTTCTCATGCTATCAATAGCATGTACAATGACCCATGGACAGGTTGATAAGCGTATTATCTTTCTGTCTTGGAAAAACGTCGTTGACATTTCATTAAAAGACAATCTCAGCCTGAAATCGAAGTCGCTCGACTATGAGATCCAGAATCTGGAGACCTTGAAATCACTCTCCTACTTTCTGCCCTCGCTAAGCTATCAGGGAGTGGCGCAGCACAGTATTGAACTGCCCGTTTTTGTCTTTATGGGGCAACGATTTGTTGTGGGAACTCCCTATATGTTTCAGCACTCGTTAACTCTTTCGTTACCGATTGTTACAGGCGGGAGCAGGTGGTTGAACTACGTCATGCAGAGGGAAATCAAGAAATCTTTGGCAGAAGAGCTGCAGGGAAAAGAAGAAGAAACCGTCCTGAATGCGATGCAAGCCTATTATGGCATCATCCTCTCCGATGAGCTGGCCAGATCCGCTGAGGATGCCTCCATGGTGGCAAAACAGAATCTGCTCCAGGTCCGGAAGTTCTACGATGCCGGGACAGCTACGGAATTGGATTATCAGAGAGCAAAAGCACAGTATTCTTCGACCCTCCCTCTCCTTGAATCCGCCAACTCGAACAGCAAACTCTCTGTCCAGCGGCTCAAGAGCCTGCTGGATCTTCCGCTCACCGATTCGCTCGTAGTGGTCGACAGTCTGGACAAATCGGAGTTTCTCAACGAGTACGCCACGATGTCGCTCGAACACCTTAAGACCCTTTCGAGAGAAAACAGAAACGATATGAAGGCGCTGCAATACCAGCGAGAGGCGGCAAAGTCGGGCGAACAGCTTGCGCTCGGCCAATTCACCCCCTCCCTCACCCTTATCGGCAGCGTCGATCACGCGGCCCCAATTGAGAACGCCCGGGTAACCTGGTCTGACTACATCAGATCGAAATCCGTTACGCTCTCCCTTTCCTGGCCGTTATTCGAAGGCGGGAAGCGAGTCCTCGATTATCAGAGTGCAAAAATCAAATCCGACCAGATGGATCTCCTGGTAAAACAAGCGCGGATGGGTATCGACCTCGATGTTGAACAAAGCTACTATAGCTTCGTTGAGACATCGAAAAGTCTTCAGAGTTTGAAGGAGGCGCTCGACCAGTACAACGAAAGTCTTAGAATATCAAACGTGCTGTATTCACAGGGCATGAGCAGCCAGCTGGATGTTCTCAATGCACAACTGCTCTATACGAAAACCAAAAGTGATTACCTGCAGGGAGTATACCGCTACAATGTCAGCCAGCTTGCGTTACTGAAATCAGTCGGAGTATTGGACAAAATCTGGAAATAATGTTCGAGGATACCATGTGCTACAGAATGCTCTCTTTGCTTTTTCTCATCGTGTTTCTCGCAGCCGGATGCTCACAAACGGCAGAAGAGAATGCCGCCAAAACAGTGCCAGTAAAGGTCTATATGGTAAAATCTGAGTCGATTTCGAACTACATCCGGGCCACCGGTTCGGTGGAGGGTGACGAAGATGTCATCTTATACAGCAAGGTCTCCGAACGGGTGGAGAAGGTGAATATCCGGCCGGGACAGGCGGTCAAGAAAGACCAGGTTCTCATAGAACAGAAGAGCGACGTTCTGGAACAAGGCCTGGAGATTGCTCATGCGGCACTCAAGACTGCCGGGGCTCATGCAAAATTGGCCTCCCTCGATTTCGAGCGGATGAACAGGCTCTATTCCGAAAAGGCCATCAGCCCGCAGCAGCACGACCAGTCCAGGACCGCCAGGGAGACTGCTGAGCATGCTCACGAGCAGGCACGCTCGATGTATGAACAGGCTAGGGAGCAGTTCGAGAACAGCCTCATCAAAGCCCCGTTTGACGGAGTCGCCGCTGCGGTATATGTGGAAAAGAATCAAACGATAGCCACGGGCCAGCCTGCCGTGCAGATTGTCTCACCTTCAAACATGAAGGCCAAAATCCATCTGACCGCCGCGGATATTCAACAGGTCAGAATCGGTCAGCGTGTATCGATACAATTCCCGACTCTCCCCGGCAAACAATTCTCCGGACGGGTCGACAAGATCAACACCGCCATTGATCAAACATCGAAGACCCTGGAAGTCGAGATCGGTTTTCTTTCGAACGACAAGCGGATTTCCTCCGGCTTGTTTGGAGAGTTCTTCGTTGAAACCCAGACAAATGCAAATCGTCTGGTGATTCCCGAGACGGCCTTGATCCCGCAGACGGAGATTCGCATCGACAGGGAGACTGGCCTGCAAAGCACGATTAAGAGGTTCTTTCTCTTCCTGAGCCAAAACGACTCCGCTCGCATGAAAGAAGTTAAAACAGGAATTGCCAACAACGGGCAGATTGAGATCACCGAAGGGCTCACTCTCGGCGACTCCGTGATCATTGTCGGTCAGAACATCGTCAAAGACGGTCAACCCGTGAACGTCATAGAATAAGGACCTGATTCATCATGTTGCTCACGAAATTTTCCATCCGAAGACAGATTACGCTGGTCATGATCTATGCGGTGGTGATTTTCTTCAGCTTCTTCGCACTGACCCAGCTTAAGATCGATTTCTTCCCGGATATCACGTTCCCGTTTGCCGGCGTCGTCACGAGCTATTCCGGCGTGGGGCCCGATGATATCGAAACGCTCGTCACGCGACCCGTTGAAGAAGCGGTGTCGTCTGTGAAGCATATCAAGAAGGTCAGCTCGCAGTCATATAAAGGCAACTCTATCGTCATGCTGGAGTTCAAGTATGGCGCAGACATGGATCAGGCCGAGAGCGACATCAGGAAGAATCTCGACTACATCCGGGACTTCCTCCCTGCCGACGCGTCAGAGCCGCTCGTGTTTGTGTTCGATCCCTCGATGATGCCGATCAGCTATTTCAGCATGAGCTCTCCGTATCTCGGTCCGGCTGAACTGCGAAGGCTCGCCGAGGATAAGATCGAGCCGATGCTCGAGCGGATTGACGGCGTTGCCTCGGTTCAGACGATGGGAGGCTCCCAGCGGCGGATCAATGTGAGTATCAATCCGGTTCTGCTTGCGTCGTACAACCTCTCCCCCAACGATGTGACCCAGGCAATTCAATCTGGCGCTGGTTTGCAGCCCTCCGGCACCATTGAGACACGGGGCAAGAACTACAATCTCCGGGTGCTCAGCGAGTATGCAACGCTCGATCAGATCAAGAAGACCATCCTGACGTACAAGAACGGCGTGCCTGTGTATGTCAAAGACATCGCGGCGGTTGAGGACGGATTCAAGGAGAACACGAATGAGGTACGGGCCGACTACGGCGAGGGGGTGATGCTGCTCATCTCAAAGCAATCGGATGCCAACACGATTATCACAAGCAGAAAGATCAAGGAAGCTCTCCCTGACATTCTCGCTGCGCTGCCGGAGGGAACCGCGATGGTCCCGGTTTTTGACCAGTCGGATTTCATCCTCAAGGCTGTCAGCAATCTGCGTGACTCAGCGGTCATTGCCTTCGTTCTGTCATTTTTGGTCATTTACTTTTTCTTGCGGAACATACGCGGCAGCATCATCATGGCTGTATCGATTCCCATGTCGGTGATAGCGACTTTTGCGGTGATGTTTGCGGCAAACGTTACGCTGAACGTCATCTCGATGGCCGGACTTGCGCTTGCGATCGGCATGCTGGTGGACAACTCCATCGTAGTGCTTGAGAACATTTACCGGCATCATGAGATGGAGAAAAACATCGTCGATTCAGCAAATATCGGAACTGCCGAAGTGGGGATGGCGATCACTGCCTCCACTCTGACAACCGTCGCCGTGTTTGTCCCGGTGTTATTCGTCCCAAACATCACCGGTCAGTTGTTCAAGGACATGGTGCTGACGATTTCGTACAGTCTCGCGGTGTCGCTGCTCGTGGCCGTGACACTGGTTCCAATGATGTCCACTAGAATTCTGAAACTCGACACGACTGGAAAATCGGGTCGCCTGACAAGGATGAAAGACACTATGGGCGGCTTGTTGGTGAAGTTGTCGGACAGGTACAGCAGACTGCTCCACTGGTCTATTTATCACAAGAAGACCGTCCTCGGGGGCGTTACGATCCTTCTCATTATCTCGTTGACGCTGGCAGCTCTGATGGGTGGAGAGTTCATGCCCAAGACCGATCAGGCGATGATCTACGCCATCATGGAATCGCCCTCGGGCACTCCGATCGAGCAAACGCGGATGTATGCGTACAACCTTGAGAACATCGTCAAGGAGACGATCTCCAAAGATGAACTCGAACAGCTCTCGATATTCTATGGCGAGCGGGAGGGCCTTGGCGCGTTCGGCGTAACGGCAAGCACAATCGAACTCATGGTGAAGCTCACGCCGCCGGAGAAACGCACTGCGTCGCAGTTCGAGATACAGGACCGGCTCCGAACGCGGTTCGACCGGTTGCCCGGTATCACGTATGTCTTCCAGGAAGGCGGGTCATTTACGACCGAACGTGAGATAGAGGTCAAGGTCGTCGGATTTGACGCCGCAGGTGCCAAAGCGATTGCGAACGAGCTGAAATCGAAGATGGAAAAATTGAAGGGACTGGTGGACATCTCGCTCAATACGAAGGAGACGACGGCAGAGCTGCAGGTTCATCTCAACAAGGATCTGCTGAACCATTACGGATTGGCGACGATGCAGGTCGCTGCCAACATCTCCACGGCCATACAGGGCCGGGTGGCTTCACAGTATCATGAAAAGGGGGATGAGTACGACATCTATGTCCAGTTTGCGAGGGAATACCGGAATAAGAAGGAGTCTCTCGAGCAGATCGAGCTGGCCTTGCCGACGGGCGGAAGGATACGATTGAAGGATGTTGCCACGATTGCGGAGGAGCAATCGATTCCGACGATCTTCAGAGAGAACCAGAATCGGTTTGTTTCTGTGGGGTGTGCACTCTCCGGCATAGACCTCTCCACCGCAGTCAGGGAGATAAACAAAATCATCGCCGCCACGCCGGTTCCGTCAGAGTATCAGGTGATGATCGGAGGAACAGCTGAGGATCAGCAGGAAGCGTTCTTTTATCTGGGATTAGCGTTCCTTGCCGCGATTTTGCTGGTCTACATGATCATGGCTTCGCAGTTTGAGTCGTTGGTCGATCCGCTCATCATCATGTTTACGGTTCCACTTTCGATCATCGGCGTGTTCATATTCCTTGCCATCACAGGAACGTCATTCAGTGTCATGGCGCTGGTCGGGATTGTGATGCTTGTGGGAATTGCGGTGAACAACGGAATCGTGCTCGTCGATTACATCAACCAGCAGCGGCGTCACGGCATGGAACTGTACGATGCGGTGGAGGTCGGTTCCAAGGCAAGAATGAGACCGGTGTTGATGACAGCCCTCACGACCATCCTCGGCATGGTTCCGCTCGCGATCGGAATGGGATCGGGCTCAGAGACCTGGTCGCCACTTGCCCGGGCAGTCATAGGCGGACTTACGGCCACGACGTTGCTGACGTTGATTGTGATTCCGGTGTTGTATATAGTGTTTGAGCATGCCGGGGAAAAGGTGAAAACGTATTTCAGGAACAAAAGGCAGGCATATTCATAAACTTGAGAGCCGTTCAAGGAAGCCACGGCGAGCGAACGCGGAAAACAAGAGAGAGGTCGTTCGCTTCGAATCGCGTATCGGCTGGAACTCGAGAAACATCATACGGCTACGACTCCCTGTCAGCCAGGTCATTTTGTACACCGAGCGCACTCCCTCATATGTAACCACAACAAACATATTCCTTGCGATATGTTCATTTTTTGCTATCTTTGTTACATACAACTTGAGCACACATGAAATTCGATCCAACCCTGCCATTTGATCTGCCATTGCTCCCGCCCGACCTGAACTTCAAGCACGAGCAGTTCGTGGATGCTATGCTGAAAACTCGGACAGAGCTCGGCGAGCTGAACGGCTATTCATACTCTCTCCCAAATCCATTGCTCCTTCTGTCCCCTGCAGTCATCAAGGAATCAGTCGCCAGCTCCAACATCGAAAACATCAACTCGACCATGGAGGAGGCTCTGCAGGCGCAGCTCTTCCCGGAAACCGAGCAGAAAAAGCCTGACAAGGAAGTGCTGTGGTACAGGGACGCGATCATGTGGGGATTCGATAACCTGAAGAAGATCCCGATCTCCACAAGATTGATTCTTGGCATTCACAAAGAACTCTTGTCCGATGGGAGCCCCGGCTATCGCAAGACTCAGAACCGGATCGCGAACAGCGCGACCGGCGTCGTACTGTACACCCCTCCAGCCGCCAATGAGCTCCCTCGACTCCTGAACAACTGGGAGCAGTTCGTCAACAACGAAGACGACGGCATCGACCCCCTCGTGAAAGCGGCGGTCGCACACTACCAGTTCGAGGCAATTCATCCGTTCGGTGACGGGAATGGCAGAACCGGAAGAATCCTCATGGTCCTGCAACTCATACAACAGAAACTCCTGTCTCTTCCGATTCTCTACGTAAGCGGGTACATCAACAAGAACCGGAGCGAATACTACAGATTGCTCCAGGCGGTGCGTACAAAAGAGGACTGGCACGATTTCGTTTTCTTCATGCTCAAAGGATTCCACCAGCAGGCACGGGAAACGAAAACCATGCTTCTGAAGATCATGGAGCTGCTGGAGAAGACTCGAAAACACATCAAGGAGAAACACCGTAAGATCTACTCGGCAGAGCTCGTCGAATCGATGTTTACACTTCCCATCATCACACCGGTCAACCTCGGAAAGAGATTAGATGTTAACTACAGGACAGCAAGCCGGTACCTCGCCGAGTTAGCCAAGGGAAAAGTGCTGTCCGAAAGCTACGTGGGGAAGTACCATCTGTATGCCAACAAGCCGTTGTTGAAATTACTGAAACCATGAAGAAGAAATGACACCTATGACCGAATCGCCCCGACAAAAACTTCAACGACTCCTCCACGAGCTTTTCCAGTTCGATTCCGCGGACCTTGACTTCGGCATTTATCGCATCATGAATCTGAGGCGTGATGAACTGAAACGTTTCGTGGAGAAGGATCTCCTCGACGCCGTCGCGCGGGGATTTGAGGAAATCAAGAAAGGCGAAAGCCGGCAGATCCTCGAGGAGCTTTCCGACCTTCAATCGCAGATCACGCACACGCTCGGGGCCGAAGCGGTCGATGCCGACGGAAATGTCCAAACTTCATTCCGCACAACACCATTGGCAAGGCAGTACGCTGACGCAAAAGCCCGACTCGCCGACATAAAGGTCTCCGAGGAGCTCGAGGCGGAACTGTTCAGGGATATCTATACCTTTTTCAGCCGGTATTGGGACGAAGGCGATTTCATTTCGCGCCGGCGCTACTCACGCGACCCGAAGTACGCAATTGGTATTCCATACAACGGCGAAGAAGTGATGCTCCACTGGGCGAACCACGACCAGTACTACGTGAAGACGACAGAGAATTTCTTTGACTACACTTTCAAGGCCGATTCTTACACAGTTCACTTCAAGATCGTCGCCGCCCAGACCGAGCAGAACAATGTGAAGGGTGAGAAGCGCTTTTTCCTCCTGGATAGCTCGGAAGCGACGATTGCCCTAAGTGTAGAAGGAGAACTAAGCATCAAGTTCCAATACCGCCCGCTGACCGAACAGGAGCAGATTACCTACGGAAAGCAGAAACAACAGGAGAAGATTAATGAGGCGATGTGCAAGAAGATCCTTGACGCTCCC
>DOWV01000166.1:0-281 GCA_003519375.1 Bacteroidota bacterium | reverse complement strand
AATCAAATGCTCAAAGCGCTCCTCGCCACTGTGAAGGAAACCGAAGAGAAGTCTCTTCTCGCGAAGCACCTGTTCCGTTACACGAAGAAAAACACATCCGACTACTTTATCCACAAGGACCTCAAGGGATTCCTGGAGCGAGAGCTTGACTTCTTCATCAAGAACGAAGTGATGATGCTCGACGCTCTAGGAACTGAGAAGGAACTCCACTTTGAGAAATACCTAACCAAGGTAAAGGTGTTGAAGCTGGTTTGCCTCAAGATCATTGCATTTCTTGCACA
>DOWV01000058.1 GCA_003519375.1 Bacteroidota bacterium | reverse complement strand
ATACATCGAGTGGTCCACGGATCCCGCAATCTCGATCACCTTATATAGCCGGCCTGCTTGCCCCGGAGCTTTCGTTCGGGGTCCGCCGAAGCGTTAGCGGAGGCGGGCCGTTGCTCGCCGAATCTGAGAACTCACGCGCCGTCATCACAACGACACGGGTGAACAATACTCTCTTGACTCCGACCCCCGTGATTTGATAAGCGATGGTATCGGCTTTGGTCCTCATTGTTGCCATGAAAGTCCCATCAGGTTGCACGGTCATCGCAAAAGATTTCTCTCGCGAGAAATTGTTGAAGTCGGTGATCATTCGAATATGTGACAGAGATTCAAATAACTCATGTCCCTTCAGACGCACTGTGAGAAAAACTGGTTCAGGTTTCTCTAGCAGGACACGAACAGTTTGTGGTCGATGATTTATGCCTGTAAATCGTAGCCGGTATAAGCCGGGCGCCGGGAAGGGCAGCTCGAAGGTGCCGTCCGGTGCGACACGAACGGTTTTGAGTATGCTTCTCGGCAAATCGGGCGAGTTGCTGATATACTGCACATTCGAAAATGACATCGGCTTGCCATCGGACCCGATCAGATGGCCTTTGACGACGAAAGAGGTGCCTTGAGAATGCAGATGTGAGGGAAGGAGGAGGATGCTGAGCAACAGAATAACTGTCTTCATGATCTCTCCTGGCGAGCGTGTTTGCGCCTGACGTCCCGCCGCAACACGCACGTTTTGTGTGCCCGCCGTCCGTCTGGCGGGCAGCGGTTTTTCGTGAACCAAGATTTGACCTCGCGCAATGAGAGCCTATCAACTGACACCAAAAACCGTTGAGCGGCCCCGCCCGTTCCCCTTAGCTATTGGCGAGCGTCTACCCGCATGCTGTACTTTTTGGCGGGCCGTGTTGCCGTCTGTTATAGGAAGTTGGCGGCGCACATTTCATCTCCGTTTTGAATAGCAGAGACCGCACCCTCATCTAGACCAGCACCTCAGTCCGGTCCTTAGGGATGATATACATCGACGAGACCTGCATCGCGCACAAAGGAACTGCAAGCTCCTCGGCCAGGTGCTTGATAATTTAACGGATCTTTGCGGGCTCTTGTAAAAGGATACGTGATTAGCACACGATCAATCGCACGTGTGAGGGCAACGAAGAAGAGCCGTCTTTTCTCATCGAGATCGGGTCCTTGCGAACCGCCTGGAAGACAAGCCTCTTCCAGTCCTGGGAGCACCACTGTTCTTTTGGTGAGGCCCTTTGATCCGTGTATGGTAAGGAAAGATACAGATCGTGGATCTTCCACTGGCCGTGCAGATATTGGCAAGATAAGATCGCATTGCTGTGAAATTGTATCTTCAAGATCCGGCTGATCAAAATGTTCTGCGATAGCGGTTAGACGATCAGGAATTGTGCCCGCATCGACGTTGAGCTTCTGTGCCACGTGTGGCGATATCCTATCTGGATCCCTGGATGAAACATCTGCGATGAACTGGCAAAACTGAAGGGCTTTGGTTGCTGCGACTCCCGTAATCCCACCATCTGCGATGAGAGCGGCGAGGGCAACTATCACCGAGACATCGTTCTGAAGAACGTGTTGGATGACCAAACGCTTGTGACGAGGTTTTATTTCGGAATATTCGTTCAGCAAGAGTCGTTCAAGAAAACGCTGTTCTGGCCTGCAAAAGAGACTGAGTACCCTTTCAAGCCACAAACGATCCGGAGGGAAGTCTGTTCTCCTCTTGATGGCGGGAAGCAGTGGCGACAGTTTCTCAAAATAGAAATCGAGGATGCGCCAGTTCGAAAATAGACACACGATGCCATCTTTTGGGCTGGGTGGATCTGGCAGATGCGCAATACAATCGAGTAGATACTCCGACAAGAATGCGAGCTCTGCCTTGGAACTTTTGAACGAATGCACAAGTATCTCTCCGTCCGGTTTAACCGATTGCAGTGGACGTGGGTGGGGATTCAGAGTACGCTCGAAGTTGTTTGCAGCAGTGATAATGGTGGTTCGGCATCTGTGACACTTTACGAGTGAGACATGATCGTGGGCAGCATCGGCATACAAGTTGCGAATACCATCTGGAGAGCCACCGCGTCCGCTATAGAGGCTTTGGTCGTCATCACCCACTATGACAACTGAGGTTGCTTGGCCGGATAGGAAACGGATCAAAGATTGTTCGGCTTTGTTAAAGTCCTGGTATTCGTCGATGAGGTAGTGGTCGATGTCAGCAATCCAGCCGGGAAGGCCATTTTGAGCCTCTGCCAGAGAATGAGCTAAAGGTATGGTTTGATCCCAATCAACGACGCGAAATGCACGGAACAAGGTCTCTGCTTGAGCGAGAATGGTTGGCAGTGGAGCTGCAAGCGTCAACGGATCGAGGCCGTCTTGCCATGCGCCTTTGATTTGGTCAATGTGGTCTCGGAGTTGGGGCACTGTCCGGCAAGCAGGTCGATTTATAGATGGCAGTAGATCTGCCAAAAACGTCTGGCTCGCGTCGTCTTCTGTGTCGGTAGAATTCAAAAAGAAGAGTTCTCCCTGATATCCAATCTGGTATCCCAGATTGCGCAGGAGAAGGCAGGCAAAGCTATGGAGAGTGGATATGCGGGGCTTGTGCGCTTCGTATGAATCCTTGCCAAACTTCTCGATGTAATCCAGTACAAAAGCCTTACTGATTTCCTTGATAAAAGTGAGATAGCAGATATCATCGTGAGACACTCCAGCAGCAATGAGCGCGTCGATCCTCTTGAGCAGAGAATATGTCTTGCCCGTACCAGGACCGGCGAGGGAAATAAGATAACCTGCCAGATGGTTCTCAAAGGCGAGGGTGCGGTCATCGGGACCGTATGCTAGATCAAGATTTGCCATGAGATTGTCATGAAGTGACAAAACTTAGGTGCGCCGCCAATTCTGCTTAACGTTTAGGCATCCCGCGTTGCGGGCCCGCCCGAACGACAGATCCATAGCTCTCTCATCGCTCGGTCGGGCGGGCACTTTACAGTTAGCTAAACCTTGTTTCATCTTCGCCTGTCCAGCGTGCGCTTGTCCGCCATGCCTCATCTTTTGGCGGAAGCGTCTACCCGCCATGCTGTACTTTTTGGCGGGCCGTGTTGCCGCTTGTGCGCTGTGCACGACCTTAGATTTGTTCTCCCATCTCTAGCGAGACCAGGATAGACTGCGGTCTGTACAGCCCTTGACACTAGTCACGCGTGATAGGGCTGATCCATCGTTGCGTATGACAAAGATATGAGACCCGCCGTCTGGATAATCGGGTTTGTTGAATGCGATTTGAGAACCATCAGGAGACCAACACAGAGAGTGGCAATTGTCACCGGCCCAATTCGCATATCCGATCGCCGACAATGTAGCAAGAGTGTCTGCTCTGCCATTTTCTGTGTCAAGGACGATGACTGAAAACCGGCCAAGGTCAAATTCAAATCTATGCTGCAACGAGAGATAAGCGATGTGCCTGCCATCCGGTGACCAGGCGGGAGAGAATGCGTTTGAATCGGTCGCCAGCAAGCGTACGTTGGTTCCGTCATTGTCGAAGGAGCGGATCCCGCCCGCGGACACCACAATGCTGCCAGAGGAGGACGAAGAAATCGGATTTTCCGGTTGAAAATACCGTGGGGGTTCTAATTTGCCAAGGTCGATTACTTGGACCCGGTCAACTGGATCTGAAAACGGAGACTGTCGAAGCAGTGGGAGGATTCGAGCCGTCGTCGGTGGATATGGGATGACATAGAACATAACTTGAGTGCCATCAAAACTCCAGCTGGGTGCATATGCCCATCCTGATGATTCGACGAAGATCCGCCGACGATTTGAGCCAGCGATATCAAGAAGGTCAATAGAGCGTTCATGGAAGTTTCCGGTCGGCGAAGAAAACGCTATGGTTCTCCCGTCAGGTGAAATGGAGGGACCATTGATTGCATGAGCGCTCACACCCCAGGATGCCCGGCGGTCGATGTCAAGGACATAGGTCGCCGAGGAACTAGGCTGGATTCGTTCGAAAACGAGCTTTCCCTTTCCGAGCCTGTCGTACGGGATTGAATCCGTCAAGGCTGGCAGTATGGTGATGTCAGACTCTGGCGAAGTCGGAGACTCGTGCCCACATCGCACAACGAGCGAGGCCAGTATGAGCATGATGAAAGCTATGTACTGGATGGTTGGATTTGCCGGCATTGTTAACCTCAGTCAAAGTGCACGGCGCACAACGTTTAGGCAAGCCGCAGTGCCGTGCCGCTACCAACACTTTACTCAAAGAAGCGGCACGGCATTGAGCGAATGACTTACCTCACATCTGTTTTATGTTCGTATACGTCTGCCTATGAGCGTCGGGTTGCCGTTTGTCATGTGCAGTTACCCGTCACTTGAGCGACAAGTCTAGTCTGCTATTTCGATGCGAATGATTTCCGAGGCATCGTAGGTACGATCCTCACCCTCTTCATTGCGAATCGTCACGCGTTTCAGATGCTTGCCGTCTTCAATGTCGGCGTTCACCCTGCGTCGAATAATGCTGCCATTGTTCACGTAAAGCACATGAGTTTTGGTGGAAGGATTTTCGACTAGGATTTCTCTGATTGTGCCTCGGATGAAGCGGCTACTCTTCAGGCAAAGCACATCAGTATTTGTAGAAGACTTCTCGATTTGGATTCTTCTGCTGGAATCACTGCTTTGACTCCAGTAAAACTCGTAGTTGTATGTGTGCCCAAGTGTCGCACCAACAATTGTACCTAAGAGGAGACCTGCGCCTGCCCCGATCCCAGCGGGGAGTTCAGGACCGAAGTCGAGAAAACCATCTCGACCGCCTGACTCTCCTGCTGACACAAAGAACCCTACAGCACCTCCTGAGATGAGACCAATTCCAGCGCCCTCAAGAACTCCAAGGAGTCGGTCCTTGAAAACGACTTTCTTGATCTTGTGCATTGCCACAGCCTTTCTCGCATCATTTGTCGAGTGAAGCCAGGAGATGGAATCGGGAACAGCCCAGACTTCTTGAGCGTCTACCGTTGAATCATCTTGGAAAATAATAGTCGCTTTCTTGTCTTTCACAGCAGTATTGAACTGCGAGCATGACAATAGCTCACCCTGCTCGGAAGATATGAAATATGATGAGGAGCATCCGGAGTGGGCGATGGCGAGGAGCATCAAAGCGAATAACGGCTTCATGGTACTGTCCTCCCTTCTTGCTAAGGGCAATTGCGCATAACGTCCCGCCGCAACACGTTTACCCGCC
Source organism: Bacteroidota bacterium (assembly GCA_003519375.1). Lineage (GTDB taxonomy): Bacteria > Bacteroidota > Ignavibacteria > UBA10030 > UBA10030 > UBA9647. Next base: position 2,480 of record DOWV01000058.1, on the reverse strand, counting down.
GAAGCGAGGCGCAGGCGGAAGGACGAAGGCGGGCCGTGTTGCGGCTTGATACTTCCAAAAGGTCTCCCGTGAGTCAGGAGAAATGAGCATAATTCGTCGCCAGACAAAGTCATGCTCTACTTACCAACTCACAGGAGGTTTCTATGCTGTACTCTGGTGTTGATCTCCACCGCCGAGTCATCGTTGTCTGCATGATTGATGAAGCCTTCTGGGGTTTCACAGAAGTCACCAGCAAGATCCAATTTCAGTAAAGCTCACCCTGAGCGAACCTCGACGTTATTGGTCGAGGTGAGTCGAAGGGTGTTTTGGACCAGTTCGAAGTCTATGCTGCCCGCACTCAGGGATGTCTCCTCGGTGGCTGGTGGAGTCGATGATCCACGTCTTCAAAGAACAGGAACCCAATCGTTGCTATCGCAACGACATGGGAGAAAACTATTCTCTTGACTCCGACCTTTTATAAAGTGTTAGCCGCAGTGCGAGCGTCATTCTATGCTGCTGCGAAAACGAGACTTCAAGGCTTCGAGTTGGATTCCAAGTTGGTCAACAGATTGCCCTGTGGAAGTAAGATAGACTGCATATCTTCCCTCCATCGTGGAACGAAGTACAGCCAAACATCGGAAGAAGTCTTGGAGGAAGGAAAGGAGAACAGTCCGGTACTTCACCTCGTCCTGATCATATGAATAGACTCTGATCTCTTGGGTGCCAATGCCCACAGTCTGCGAAGCATAGTTGATATTCGGGTGTGCCCAGTACTCGTTGACAATGTCGATTGCCTTTTTGATTTCGACTCCATATGGCATCTCGGGAGGATAGTTAGCATCGCGAAGTCTTATACGGAACTCTTTCTGATTCAATGTCTTGTTTGCCCAGACTTCTGCAAGCGATGCATCCTTGGATATTTGGAATCCAAAGCCAACACTTTCCATCGCAACGCGGAATGGAAGTAGCGCATCATATGACATCCGCCGGAGCAGTAAATAGTACGCATTCCGGAATTGCCTATGGGCAACAAGGAATAGAGTAGCAGACACAAAGTACGCGTCCTTCGTGGAAATGTCGGGTAGCTTCGCGATGTGGTTGGTGTGTTGATGCCATGAGAAATCGAGTCCGAGAAAGAGCTGACTGAACGGTGCGTCATTGATGAGTGACACATAGACATTGTGATCGCCTTTGGATATGAAATCAAAGTAGTCCGAAGCGTTGTTCATTTGTACCTTTCATGAGATAGGAGCTTTGGCGTATGAGAGCCCAACCGCCCACACGGAATGCTACTTGGTTCGCAACGTCTTGATTGACCATAGGAGTGATCGAACAAGTTGGAAAACGAGATAAAGAAACAGGACTGCAACCCAGGTATGGAACCAGGAGTTCTTTGAAAATAATTGCTCTGCGCATTTTTGGAAGGAGACTGTAATAGGGGGCGGCAAAAGCCTGCGCTCGAATGAAGGAAAGTCCGTGATCCCCAATACTTCCCTAGCGGCAATGCGTCGTTCGAATAGGTTGAAGGTGGGAAGTAGAATGTTGGAGGCAATGAGCCGATTGTAGAAGGCCATCCGCCGAGATGGGGTATCCAGGTCCCGAGAGTACTGGTCATAGCTGGGGAGCGCTTCCTTGTCAGAAAGAAGTCTATCATACAGCTTATGTCTCACTGAATCCTCGCGAACTGTGTAATGAGCCACTAGAGTGTCAAATAGTTCCCTTCGATCACGGCTATTATCGAGCCTGTTTGAGAATTCCACGAATGTGCCGATTGCCAAATCCTGAGAAACTTGGGAATAAAGGGACCGGCGCTGGGTTATATGGTCAGACGAGTCATTGTAGTAGAAGAAGGTTGTAGCTATGAATCCGACAATGATGAAGGCAAACAGATAGAGCCATTCACGAGCTAGGATTCGTTTGATGTGCATACTGTTCCTCCGTTTACTGGTGACGCGAGCATTGCGGCTAACTAGTGCAATGACGTAATTTGCCCTTACACCCAAACGAAGCCGAAAGACGAGTTGTCGCCGAAACGCTGCTCATGAACACGAAATCCCCCACCTCTACCACATGAATCCGGGAGTTCTCCTTGCCGCGTACCTCGGGTCGGTCTCAGTTTTTTCGGGCGGACACGGTGCTGGCGTGATGGTAGGGGTGTTTCAATTCAATATCAACGTCCGGAAAGTACGACAGGGGAGAAAGGCAATGTTCACGGGCATGGGAAGCGTCAAGGGAGTACGGAGTGTGGAACGGCGCGAGCAGTTTGCAGACAGCAGATTGCAGATCACAGACTGCGGATTGCTACGACTGTATTCCACCCCCTGGCAGCGAAGAGCTGATAGTTATCGGCTTGCTCCGAATTGTACAGTGAATAGTAAATAGTCGAAACCTGAAACTCGAAACTGTTCACTTAAACCGTGAACAGTTAACTGAGGATTTGGCCATGATGAATCCAAGACCTCACAAGAAGCTGAAAGTGTGGCAGAAGGCGATGGTTACAA
>DOWV01000006.1:19891-35059 GCA_003519375.1 Bacteroidota bacterium | reverse complement strand
CGAAGCACTTCGGCAGGCAGGTTGGTGACTTAGTGGCAAGAAAATTGGGTTGTTCCGCATCCTGCTAGAGTTTCATTAACTCATTCAGAAACCAATACAGCGCCTGGACGTGGTCGACATGGTCGGGGGCTGTGTTCCCTGCGAATCCGAACACAGCAAATCTCCCCTTTCTTGTTGAACTGATTTGTTGCATGCCGAGGGGACCTTCTTTCAATACGGGAGTTCGCCTGAGACCGAGCAATTGAATGACATAGTCTGTTGCTTCGGTCGTGCTGACAAACGTCCCCGGGAAGATCTCGGAGTGTGTGATCAGAAATCTCTTAGCTGAAGGTCTCAACACCGCATCCCGGGCCAGGTTCACATACGCCTGCAATCCGGTCGAGTCGATGCGGCCGCCGTCGGCCAGAACGCGGCGCTCCGGAATATAGCTCGTATGGAATCCGTCAAGGAGTAACACAGCATCAACTTTGTTGTAGTTCACGGAGGACGAGATGATCCGGCGTATCGCGCCATAGCCTGCGCTGAAACCGCTGAGTATGACGCGTTTGATCGTCACTTTGTGTCCTAATCGAATCTTGGATTCGGTCGCTATCGAATCGATGAGCGCGCCAAATAGCGTTGTATCCAGAAACGCATCATTGTAAACCTTCGAGCCGGAACCGACATTCAGTGTGACACCGATGAGATCACCCCGGTATTTCGTTGCAGCAAATTGAGTTACGTAGGATGCGCCGTGGAAGTGAATGAGGAGGTCAAGGTTCTTCTTCTTGCGGCTTTTCTGAGGGATGAATACCTGGACCGGTTTGGCAAACATTCCGTTCTGTTCAAAAGCGACGCCAGGATACACCTTTTGTTCAATCCGGCCATGACTTCGTGTGTGCTCGACCATGGGGGACGGGTTTTGCGAGGAGGCTCTTGCACTGTCTTGCTGTCGCGCGTGTGCAGCCCATACGGTCGCTGTGAGAACGAAGAGAACATGAAGCGGTAACTTTATTCTCATCGCAATTTGGGAAAAGGTGTGTTCGAAGAAGTACCTCCAACGCAAATGTAGGAGTAATTGAGAACACACGCAATTTCAACGGCCATTTATGGCGGACTTGTATCTTTCTCGCGGATGCTCTAAGTTTGTTCTTAGTTATGGAACGCAAACTGAAATGGCGGCTGGAATCTGCAGGTGCGGAGGTTATTCACGATGATGAGGACTTCATCGTTCTGAACAAACCTGCGAATCTCCTCGTTATTCCTGACCGGTACAGGCATGATCTCCCGAACCTTCAGGCGATCCTGACTGCGGAGCTGGGGAAGATCTTTGTCGTTCACAGGCTCGACAGGGAAACAAGCGGTGTCGTGTTGTTCGCCAGGACGGCCGATGCGCACGCCTCGTTGAATGCTCAGTTCGAAGGAAGGCTTGTTGAAAAAGTGTATGCAGGAATTGTGATTGGCGAGCCTCAAGGCGAGCAGGGACGAATCGACAACCCTCTGGCTGAAAGCAGCATACCGGGAGTGATGCGTGTGGATCGAAAGGGAGGGAAGGAGTCTGTCACCGAATATCGTGTCCTGGAACGGTTCCACGGATATTCTTTTTTGGAAATGAGACCGAGAACCGGAAGGACGCATCAGATCCGTGTTCACTTGAAGTCGATAGGAACTCCGTTGATGGGAGATAAGATCTACGGGGATGGAAAGCCATTCCTTCTTTCATCTGTCAAATCCTCCTATCGCTCCTCGGGCGAGGAAAAACCGCTTCTCGACCGAACAGCTCTGCACGCATTCGCGCTCTCATTTGATCATCCAAGAACGGGTGAGCGTTCCAACCACTCGGTGGGTTTACCAAAGGACATGAATTCTGTGCTGAGGTACCTGAGGAAGTTCAGAGCATATTGAAACATTCGTTATTCGAATTTCCTTCGGATTTCGATATTAGGATTTCGGATTTGAAGGGGGGCGCGGCTAGAAGAGTCTCTCCTGTCCAGCGGTCTTCTTCACTGCCCCAAAGTGTTTGTATGCCAGCGGAGTGGCCTCGCGGCCTCTCGGTGTCCGCTTGAGAAATCCCTCCTGAATCAGATACGGTTCGTACACTTCCTCGATGGTCCCCGGCTCCTCTCCGACCGCCACCGCCAGTGTGTTCAATCCGACCGGCCCGCCGCTGTACTTGTCGATAATTGCCTGAAGTATCCGTTTGTCCATCTCGTCGAGCCCGTGATCGTCGACTTCCAGAGCCTTCAGTGAGTACTCGGCCACTTCACGGGTAACGACACCGCCGTGGTGAGAGAGCTTCCGGTCGGCTTGGGCAAAATCTCTGCACCGCTTGAGCAGGCGATTCGCGATGCGCGGCGTCCCCCGGGAACGTCTGGCAATTTCCAGGGCGGCCTCGTCGTCGATGGGAATGCTGAGGATCATGGCCGATCGCGAAACGATGGACCTCAGCTGATCAACGTTGTAGTAGTCCAGCCTGTTCGCGATACCAAATCGTGACCGCAGGGGGGAGCTGAGAAGGCCCGCCCGCGTTGTTGCTCCGACGAGCGTGAACGGCTCAAGGTTGAGCGAAATGGTCTTGGCCCCCGGCCCGCTGTCGATGATGATGTCGACCCGGAATTCTTCCATCGCAGAATAGAGATACTCCTCAATCTTCGGCGGGAGCCTGTGAATCTCGTCGATGAACAACACCTCGCCATTCTGGAGCGAAGTGAGAATCCCGGCCAGGTCGCCCGGTTTCTCAAGCGTTGGCCCCGATGTTACTTTGATGCCAACTCCCATCTCGTTCGCGACGATAAAAGCCAGCGTTGTTTTGCCGAGGCCCGGAGGTCCCGTGAGCAGCACGTGGTCAAGAGGTTCATGCCGCTGCTTTGCCGCTGAGATGAAGATCTTCAGATTATCGACCAGATTCCGTTGACCGGTGAATTCTTCTAGATGAGCCGGCCGGAGAGTCTGGTCGAGCTCAAACTCGTTCTCAAGTCTTTCGGGTGATGTATGATCTGATTTTTTCATTGGCGGTCAGTAAGCGATCGTGGATTTCGAAGATGGAATCTTCTGCTAGCCGTTGGCTGCCAGACGAAGAGCTTTCTTGATGAGGTCCTGAAGGGAGATCTTCTCGCCCGTTGTTTCCTGCAGAACCTGACGAATGGCCTTTTCGGCCTGTTGTCGATTGTAACCCAGTGACGTGAGTGCCAGGAGCGCTTCCTGGCGGAGTTCGCTTCCGTCTTCTGTGCTTATGTGACCTGCATCTCCCCTGCCGATTTTCCCTATCTTGTCGCGCAACTCGATGACGAGCCGTTCGGCCGTTTTCTTGCCGACGCCCGGGATCGCCGTGAGGGCAGATATATTCCCATTGGCAATGTGCTGGCGAAGCTCCGGGACGGAAATCCCGGAAAGAATTCCCTGCGCGATCTTCGGCCCTATACCGTTGACCGAAATGAGGAGTTTGAAGAAGAACCGCTCTTCCTCTGTGAAAAAGCCGAACAGCTGGAGTGCGTCCTCGCGAACGTGAAGGTGCGTCACGAGCGTGACGCGGCTCTCAAGGTCGCCCAACTTCTCATACGTGGAGAAGGGGATGATGACGGCGTAGCCGACGCCATTGACATCCAGAACGACTTCCGTTGGTGATTTGTGCTTGAGCGTTCCCGTGAGCGATCCGATCATCGGGGCCTCGCAAGTTTTTCAGGATGTGCCTGGACGTATTCGCTCCAGGAGCGATGGCTCTTCTTCCCACGGGACGTGCGGGGCAAACGCCCGCCGGTCTGAAAACTGTGACAGAGGGCGACGGCAAGAGCGTCGGTGGCATCGTAGAATCGCGGCGGGGTTTTGAGCTTGAGAATCGATTGAACCATGTAGCTGACCTGGTCTTTTGACGCCGCTCCCGTGCCGGCCACCGATCGTTTCACTTCCCGAGGCGAATACTCCGACGTGGGAATCTCGTAATTGACGGCGGCGAGAATCGAGACGCCCCGGGCGTGGCCGAGTTTCATTGCCGATTGTGCGTTCTTGCCATAGAACGCGGTCTCAATCGCGAATTCGTCCGGGTGGAATCGGTCAATCACTTTGCAGAGGGCCGTGTAAATCGCTTTCAGTCGGATCGGCATGCTCTGGTCGCTCTGATTGCGAACGACGTCATACTCGAGGACTCGTACGGTGCCCCCTCGGGCCTCGATGACTCCGAAACCGGTGATCAGAGTGCCCGGGTCGACACCCAATATGATGATCGACGTGTTTTTGCTCATCCCGCGGTAAGATTCGCCAAAAAGCTCTCGTCGATGTCGAAGTTCCCGTACACGTGCTGGATGTCGTCGTGGTCTTCCAGGCTTTCGATGAGCTTCAGAAGATTCTCTGCGTCTTTTCCTTCGACATGGACAGTGATTTCCGGAATCATTTGTAGCTCGGCATGCTCGATCGGGATGTGTTTGTCTTCGATCGCTTTCTTCACTTTTTCAAAGGCGTCGGGAGCCGTCGTGACCGTGAACTGCTCTTCGTCCGTTGTCATGTCTTCAGCTCCGGCGTCGAGGATGAGGCCCATCAGATCGTCTTCGCCGATTTTGCTCTTCGGAACGGCGATCTGCCCCTTGCGATGGAACTGGTAGGCCACGGCGCCGCTGGCTGCCATCTTCCCGTGGTTGCGGTCAAGGATATGCCTTATGTCGTTGACGGTTCGAGTCTTGTTGTCCGTGACGGCCTCTATGAGAAGGGCGACGCCTGCGGGTCCGTATGCCTCATAGACGGCATCTTCGAAGGCCTGGCCCGGAAGCTCACCTGTCCCCTTCAGAATGGCCCGTTTGACATTATCCGCCGGCATGTTGCCGGCTCTTGCCTTCTCTATCGCAAAACGGAGCCTCGGATTGCCGGCGGGATCGCCGCCTCCAAGCCGAGAGGCGATCGTGATCTCCTTGATGATCTGCGTGAACATCTTGCCTCGTTTTGCATCCGTTACGGCCTTTGAGCGACGGATCTTAGCCCACTTCGAGTGTCCTGACATAGGCAGTACCTTTCGGTAGAAGGGGTGGAGCAGAAGTTTCAGGTTTTCCGCCTAAGGCGGATCCGCCTCCGGCGGACAAGTTCCAAGTTTGAAGTTGTGATGTACTGGTTCCTCAACTTTGGACCTGAAACTTCAGACGTGAAACTCTATTTGATGTCCTTGATCTTCAACTGCGGAACGGCTTCCCCCGCAAAATCGCTTTCGTCAAGGGAGAACGCGAGATCGGCGGTTCGGCGGCCATGGAGCAATTTCTCAATGAATCCTCCCAGGTTGAACCCGATCGCATCAAAGATCTGCCCGTTCGACCGGACCTTGAACTTCAGATGGTTCTTACCCACGATACGAGGGGTGCCGTAGATCTCCACGTTGCGCGCTACAAACACCGGGCGCATGTTCCCCGGCCCGAATGGCGCAAACTGGTTCAGTACGCGCACGAATTTGGGGGTCACCTCGCCCAGCCTGATCTCAGCATCGACCCGGATTTCCGGCGTCAGGAGGTCGCCCGTAAGCAGCTCCTTTGCGATTTCGTTGAATGCTTCCTTGAACTCATCCAATCGATCCAGCTCAACAGACAAGCCGGCCGCGTATTTGTGTCCTCCAAACTGGACTAGTTTGTCCTCGCATCGTTTCAACGCCTGATAGATGTCGAAGCCGGCAACGCTGCGGGCTGAACCCTTGGCTATGCCGTCGACGGTGGTCATCATGATTGTCGGCCGGTAGTATCTTTCTACCAAACGTGAGGCGACGATGCCGATCACGCCGGGATGCCACGTCTCCTGGTGCAGAATGATCGCGCTCTCGTTGTCGATGTCGAGGTAGTTTTCGACCAATTCTTGTGCCTCGATGAAGGTGTCCTCATCGATTTTCCGGCGATTGCGATTCTCTTCTTCGAACACTTTGGCCCGCTCGAGGGCGGTCGTGAATGATTCGGACGTGAGCAGTTCGACAGCGCGCGTCGCGTCGCCCAGCCGGCCAACTGCATTGATGCGGGGTGCCAGCACGAACACAATTTGTCCTGCGGTGATGCGGCCGAGTTTGAGGCCCGAAGTATCAATGAGGGCATGGACGCCTGGATGGGGGTTCGTGTTCAACACTTCAAGCCCGAGTTTCACGAGGACCCGGTTCTCACCGGTGAGATTCACAATGTCTGCCGTTGTCGCAAGAGTGACGAAATCGAGGTACTGCAAAAGCGTCTGGTTACTTTCTTCGAGCATCGGCTGGAACGAAGGGTGCGTCGACAGAGCTTGTACGAGTTTGAACGCGACGCTGCAACCGCACAGAGTCTTGTACGGGTAGGGGCATCCCGGCTTGAGAGGGTCCAGGACGGCGTGCGCTGATGGAATGATGTCGCCGGGTTCATGGTGATCGCAAATGATGACATCGATTCCAAGTTCCGTTGCACGCTCAACCGGCTTGACAGCAGTGATGCCGCAATCGACAGAAATGAGAAGTTGAATGCCGTGCTCCCTGGCGCGTTCCACGGCCGCGACCGACAGGCCATAGCCATCCTTTATACGATCCGGAATATAGTATTCAGCGTTTGCCCGGATGCTGTTCAGGAAGGTCCACATCAGGGCGACGCCATTTGTTCCGTCGACGTCGTAATCCCCATAGACCAGGATCTTTTCCTTATCGGCGACTGCTTTCACAATGCGGTCGACGGCCAGCTGCATGCCATCCATGAGGAAAGGATCATGAAGGTTGTCAAGAGAGGGCCGGAAGAAGGAACGGGCGCCCTCAAACGTATCGATGCCGCGTTTCACAAGGATCTCGGTAAGTACCGGCGAAACGCCGAGCTCATCGCTCAGCTTCTTTGACTTCTCGAGATGCTCCAGGGGAATTTCCGTGCTGGGAAATGTCCAACGATATTCACGAAGAGGTGTCATAAGTTCAATGGTCCATCATAAAGCAGGGAGTGGCCGGCCGATAAGCCGAATTCTGTCTGGCCCTGTCCCAGCAAGCCGGAACAGAACGAGGCAGTCATTTCTCTGAGCGACCTACCCATCCCGTTCCTCGTGAGAGGGTTGAACGGGCAGCTCTTCCCCACGTGAGTGGGAGCGGGATTTGCTTGGTCTTGCACCAGGCGGGGTTTCTCGTGCCTCCGGCATCTCTGTCGGAGCGGTGGTCTCTTACACCACCTTTTCACCTTTCTCTCTCCGCGCCGACGTAGTCGGAACGAAGGGATGTGTGTTTTCTGTGATACTGTCCGTTCCTGCAGGATATCGCCTGCAGGACCCTCAGTTGACCTGAGGCGCCTTGCCCTGGAGTGTTCGGACTTTCCTCCCCGTCCGCGAACGGACGGAGCGACTGCCTGGCCGGCCACACCTGCGTTGTTGAAAATGCTTGTTGCCTGCTTCCTATATCCGAAGCCGCTTGCGGGAATCGATGCCGAGGTTTGCGAGACGGTCCGCTTCTTGATTCAAGTCCCTTGTCACGTGTTTGATCTCGAATGCAAAAGATGCATCACCGAGCAGATGCTGCACCTTGAGGAAGAGTCTCTTGAGGCCCGGATCCTTTACTTTGTATTCTCCCCGGAGCTGGCGAACCATCAGTTCACTGTCTGAGTGAACGACGAGCTTGCTGCACTTGAGATCCGATGCGCCGTGGAGGCACGCGAGAAGAGCGTGATATTCGGCCACGTTGTTCGTCGCTTCGCCGATGTATCCGCTGAGCTCCGTCAGCGTCACGCCGCGTTCATCCTTGTAAATGACTCCAATACCGCTCTCGCCCGGATTCCCACGGGCCGCGCCGTCTGTGAAGGCGTAGACAATCATTCGTCGCTCGTAGTCGCCTGGACGATATCGTCCGAAACCAGCATCCGTCCGCAATGCTCACACGTCATGACGCTCGAATTCTTACGCAATTCGACCGAGACCTGCGGCGGGACACGCTTAAAACAGCCTCCACACGCGTTGCGTCGGACAGGCACGACCGCCTTGCCTCCCAGCGCCTTGCGGATGCGTTCGTACTGTTTCAGGTCGCTTTTCTCGATACGGACGGTGAGCTTGTCACGCTGGTGCTTCAGTTTCAGCTCTTCGTCCTCGTGCTCCTTGTTCACCTGGTCCAGCTCGGTCTGCCGTTCCTTCAGTTCTTTTTTCAGCTCTTCCAGTTCCGGCAGCAACCCCTCGAGATCCGATTTCGCAACCGTGGTTTTTCCCTCAACCGATTCCATCTCCTTTTCGAGCGCGGTGATCCGTTCCTGAGACAGGTCGATTTCCCGTGTCAAAGCGTCGTACTGCTTGTTCGTTTTGATCTGGAACTGCTGCTCCTTGTACTTCTCGATCTTTTCTTTTGTTGTCACGATCTCGAGGTCGATCTGATCACGGCGAACGATGGAGCTCTTCACTGTTTCCTCGAGCGTTTTCCGCTGTTGCTCCCGTTCCCTCAGTTTCTTCTCCAGCACCTCGACGAGGTGGGGGAGATCTCCTTTGAGTTCGTGGAGTTCATCGAGACTTGAATCGACTCGCTGAAGACCGTACAACAAGCGTAATCGGTTTTCCAAATGATACTCCTTTGACTTGCTAGATAGAATGGATGGGATTTGTTATGTGCTTTGTGATGATTACGTCAAGAGATTCATCGCGCGCGCTTGACCATTCATGGAGCCGCCGGGCGATCACAGGCAGGATCGCCTGCTCGGTTTCCCAGTGTCCGGCATCAACCAACGCGATGCGCCCGATCGCCGAATGATAGGCATGATATCGAACGTCGGCAGTCACCAGGACGTCGGCTCCGGCTTCGATGGCGACTTCGAGCAGGTCCGAACCCGACCCGCTGCACACAGCGATGGTCCTGATGCTCTGGCCCAGTGAGCCTGCGTAACGCACGGTTTCGGCGCGCAGCGCTTTCTTCGTCAACGCCAGGAACGATGACAGCTTCACCGGTTTCTTCAGCGAGCCAATCGCCCCCATGCCAAAATTCGGATTTGTGTTTTCCAGTGTCATGACGTCGTACGCAACCTCCTCGTAGGGGTGGGCAGGTTTCATCGCACGAACAATCGAATTCACACGCGCCCGCGGCGCGAGCATCTCGATTCGGACCTCTTCAACCTCCTCGAGGTCCATCGGCGCACCTGCGTACGGCCTTGAAGCTGCCGATCCGCGAAATGTACCCTTGCCATTCGTTCGGAACGAGCAAGAAGAGTATTCTCCGATGATTCCCGCTCCGGCATCCGCCATGGCTTTCGCGACTTTCTCCGCGTGGCTCTCGGGAACAAAGACGGCGAGCTTCACGAGCGAGTCCGTCGCAGGTGCCAGGAATTTCGGCGACTGGACGCCGAGTGCGCGCGCCAACGCAAAGCTCACTCCTTCGGGTGCGGCATCGAGGTTCGTATGAGCGGAGAAGAGGGCAATCTTCCTTTCCGCCAGTAAGAGTGCCATGCTCCCGACCATGTCTCCGTCGGATAGCGACTTGGCCGGCCGATAGAGGAGGGGGTGATGAGTAACAATCGTGTCGGCGTTTCGCTTGATCGCTTCGTCGATGATCTCGGGTGTAACGTCGAGTGCGAGGAGCACGCGCCGGACACGGTGAGAGCGTCGGCCGATCTGAATGCCTACATTATCACGCTCCCACGCCGTCCAGCGGGGAGCCCACGTTTCAAAAAACTGTTCAATATCTTGGAGTTTCATCGAAGTCGCGCATGGGGACAAAAAAAGTGTCCCGCTTTTTGGGCGGGACACTTGAGAGACTTTTCTCAGCTTTTTGGGGTAACTTGAATTCGAGTTTTTTGGTTGGTATCCGAATCGACATCGCTTATAGGTTACGCTCTACAGAAGGCCATCAGGAATCGGACTGCTATCTCTGCATCATGATAGAGAAAATCCCCCTCATTAGCAAGAGCCTGCGCTTGACAAAAAACGATTGTGCCAATAATGCCAACGAGTTAGGGCTGCTCTTCCTTCGTCGGCGTAGTCTTGACCGATGGAGGTCCATCTACTGAATGAAAATCGATTCGCTCGAAGCTGAAATCCCGCAGTCTTTTCACCTCGGTTTCGATTTTCTGAAAGCTCTCTTCAAATGTCTTGAGGAGGTTCCGCTCTTCGTCGTTGAGTGACTGACGCCTGATAAGATCGGCGCTGATCTTGATGGCCGCGAGTGGATTGTTGAACTCGTGGCAAACGGTCACGACCAACTCGCGGATCGCTTCGGCCCGCTTCTCGGCGATGAACATCCTTTTTTCCACCGCCTTGATTTGCTTTTGCATGCGCACTCGTTCCAGGACATTGAGGATAGTGCGCGGCAAGACCGACTCGGAGAGGTCCTCCTTGATCAGAAAATCCTCGACGCCGAGCTTCATCGCTTCAATTGCGAGTTTGAAGTCGCGTGTGGCCGTCAGAAAAACAATCGGGATCTCTGAATTCATCTGGTTCAACTGCAGGCAGAATTCCAGCCCGTTCGTACCTGGAAAAACGTAGTCCGTCACAATCAGATCGATCGAATGATTTGACTGAATTTCCTGCAATGCTTCATCAATATTTTCTTTCCAGATGAGCTTGAATTCCCGATTCTGGAACTGTTGAAGCTGATCCTGTACGATTTTCGCGAACCCGATATCGTCGTCGGCAAGCAGAACCGTAATAGGTTTCTGGGATTTCTTTAGGGCGGAAGGGATCATGGTCGGGAAAAATGTAACAGAAGTTTCGGTGATTTGCAATCCGACATTGGGCAAGGCCGATGCCGCTGTATCTTCCTGAGACGAACTCGGAACGGAGGGCGGCCGAAGCGGTTTGGTTGCTTTTCTGTGGGAAATTCTCTATGTTGGGTCGTCTTGGTAGAGTCATTCAGCAGTCTGGCGATCAACCGCAAGCGGGTCTCCCGAGGAGAATTCTCATGGCAGAAAAGAACAGAATTCTGGTTGTCGACGACGAAGACGCTCTCAGAACGGTCCTGAGCGCAGAGTTGGAGGGAGAGGGATACAGAGTTTCGTCGGCGGGGGATGGCGCTGAAGCTATCAACATACTCAAGACGCAGGTATTTGATCTCATTCTCCTCGATATCAAGATGCCGAACGTTGATGGATTCGAAGTCCTCAAATTCGCCAAGGAGAACCAGCCTTCCACGAAAGTCATCATGCTCACCGGATTTGCTGACCTTAAGAACGCCATCGAGTCCAAGAAACTCGGAGCGGAAGATTTTGTCAGCAAACCGTATGATCTTGTCGACCTGCTCACCACCGTCGAACGAGTCCTCAGCGGCGTTTAGCACCGTCACCAACGAGGGGGCGTAATGGCCAAGAAGTACCGGATTTTGGTTGTCGATGACGAAGAGTCCATAACGTTTCTCCTCAAAACCGAACTCGAAGACCTCTCCGATTTTGATGTAGATGTTTCCTTCAACGGAACCGAAGCGATAAATCGGATCCAGTCCACGATTTACGATATAGCTCTCCTCGACATCAAAATGCCCCGCGTAAGCGGGATTGATGTCCTCCGATTCATCAACGAACACTCTCCTACGACCCAGGTGATCATGCTGACGAACGTCATCGACTACAAGACGGCGATCGAGACGATCAAACTTGGTGCGTACGATTTCATCAGCAAGCCGTACGATCCTCAGCAGCTGCTGGCGACCGTCCGCCGTGGTGTTGAGCGGCGGCAGCTTGTCATCGACAAGGAAGTCATGCAGCGAGAGCTGAACCGGATCAGCGGGCCGAGCGGTTTGGTCGGGGAAAGCCCGGTTTTTCGACAAGCGCTGGAAAACGCCCGAAAAATTGCCGACAGCGAGGCGTTCGTGCTGGTGCAGGGTGCGAGCGGAACGGGAAAGGAGCTGATCGCTCACCTCCTTCATAATGAGAGCCCCCGCCGCGACCAGCCGTTCGTTGCAGTGAACTGCGCCTCCATACCGGACCAACTTCTCGAAAGCGAACTCTTCGGGCATGAAAAAGGGGCTTTCACGAACGCCTATACGGCGAAACAGGGATTGGTGGAAGTCGCAAACGGCGGAACGCTCTTCCTCGATGAAGTCGGAGATATCAGCCAGCCCACGCAGGCAAAGCTTCTGAGGTTCCTGGAAACAGGCGAATTCCGCAGGGTTGGCGGTACGAATTCGATGAAAGTCGACGTTCGGATCGTCTCTGCCACGAACAAAAACCTGATGCAGGAGGTTCAGGCAGGACGTTTCCGGGAGGACCTTGTCTACCGCCTGAACGTCGTCAGCATCAAATTGCCGACACTGCTGGAACGGAAAGAAGACATACCGCTCCTCATCGACTATTTCCTGAAACGGAAGGCGAAGGCGAATCCGAAACGCGTGAGTCCCGAAGCGATGGCGGTTCTGATGCGGTACAATTGGCCCGGCAATGTTCGCGAACTCGAACACGTCATCGAAGGCGCCACCGTACTGAGCCGCGATGACGTCATCGGCGCGAACGACCTCTGGATCAATCCGTCTCTGGCGGGGCATGTTCCTGAGAGTCCTCCGGCGGCGATCTCCGATGCCCCGGATTCCTACAAGTCGCTTGACGAAATTGAGAAAATTCACATTGAGAGAGTCCTGAAGTTCCATCAGTGGAACAGAGCCAAGACCGCCCAGTTGCTGGGGATCACGCCAAAAACCCTTTACCTCAAGATCAAGAAGTACAAAATCAAGATCGACAACCACACCGAGAGCTAGATTCTCTTTCGTGACTTTCCTTTCCGCCGGAAGAAATTCGCTCGCCTGCGCCGTCGGGTCACTTCTCACTCGCCATCGAACCCGCATATCGTGGAATTCGTACCTCGTCGCGCCGTGTCGGTATGCTCTCAATTGGCGCGCGATAATGTCAGTGCTCCGCGAAAAATTCACGAAGTTTTTTCGATTTCGTCTGCAACTTTTTTCTGCACTCGCCGTCCAATATAATGTAGGGAGCAAAAATGCTACCTCCTTCTTGATGGGCCAGTTATCGGTCGCCTATGGTGGGACGGCTGAGAAACTGGCTCTTCTTTTTTCCCCCCATCTTCACTTTCCTTGACTTTTCGGCGTTTATTGACTAATTTTTTCGATGGTTAGAGGGGCTCTCCCACGCTGTCGGCAAAAATAGACACACCCGCGATCTTCCCAAAGGGACAATCCATGTCGAAATTTCGAGGGGTTGACTATTACCATTTGGATGAGTTGCTGGCGGAAGAGGAGTTGTTGGTCCGCCATACTGTCCGGGAATTTGTCGACCAGCAAGTGCTCCCGATCATCGAGAAGCACTATGCCGAGGGATCGTTCCCGATTCACCTCGTGCCCGCCATGGCTGAACTTGGATTGTTCGGTCCGACCCTCCCCGCGAAATATGGCTGTGCTGAGATGAACAGTGTGGCGTACGGCCTGACGATGCAAGAACTCGAACGGGGCGACAGCGGTATCCGCAGTTTCGCCTCGGTCCAGAGCGCCCTCGTGATGTATCCAATTTTCACATTTGGCGATGATGAGCAGAAAGACTATTGGCTTCCCCGCCTGGCAGCCGGGAACGCCATTGGTTGTTTCGGTCTCACTGAACCGGACTACGGATCAAATCCCGGCGGGCTGGTGACACGGGCAGAAAAGAAGGGCAACAAGTACATCCTTAATGGCGCTAAGATGTGGATTACCAACGGGACCATTGCCGACGTTGCCGTCGTTTGGGCAAAGCTGGACGGGGAAATCAAAGGATTTCTGGTCGAAAAGGGGACGAGGGGTTTCTCGGCTCCCGAGATGAAGGGAAAACACTCCCTCCGGGCCTCCGTAACGTCTGAGCTCGTTTTTGAGGATTGCGAGATCCCCGAATCAAATGTGCTGCGCAAGACGGGAGGGTTGAAATCCCCGCTGATGTGCCTCAGCCAGGCACGTTACGGCATCGCCTGGGGCGCAGTTGGTTCTGCAATGGCGTGCTACGACGCGGCGCTGCAATACGCGCAGACCCGCATCCAGTTCGATAAGCCCATCGCTTCATTCCAGCTGACTCAGGAAAAACTTGTCGCGATGGTCACGGAAATAACGAAAGCCCAACTTCTCTGCCATCAGCTTGGCCGATTGAAGGACAAGGGAAAAGCGAAGTTCACGCAGATTTCCATGGCCAAGCGGAATAACGTGTATCACGCTCTCGAGATTGCACGCTCGGCACGCGAGATTCTTGGCGCAAACGGTATTTTGAATGAGTATCCAGTGATGCGGCATGCGGCAAATCTGGAATCCGTGAAAACATACGAAGGAACACATGAAATGCACACGCTGATCGTCGGTGAGGATATCACCGGCATTCCGGCGTTTGCCTGAATTCATTCCAGCCCAATCAGGATAACGGCCATGGCACTCAAGAAAATCGTCGGAGAGGCGATCACGTACGATGATGTTCTCCTCGTCCCTGCGAAGTCAACCGTGCTTCCGCGCGAGACGGAGGTGCGCACCAGGTTGACCCGCCACATCGACCTCAACATCCCTCTCATCAGCGCTGCCATGGATACGGTCACCGAGTCTTCCATGGCCATTGCCATTGCCCGTGAAGGCGGAATCGGCATCCTGCACAAGAACATGTCGATCCGGCTTCAGGCGGAGGAAGTTGATAAGGTGAAGCGTTCGGAGAGCGGAATGATTCTTCATCCCATCACACTCGGACCGAATCAGACCGTTCGCGAAGCCCTCGAGGTGATGAGGAAGTACAGCGTCTCCGGCATTCCCATTGTCCAGGATGAAAAACTCGTTGGTATCCTGACGAACCGTGATCTTCGGTTTGAACCAAACTTCGAGCTCGAAGTGTCGCACCTGATGACTGCAGGAAATCTCGTGACCGCGCCGGTAGGTACGACGCTCGGCGAAGCCGAAGTGATTTTGCAGAAGCACAGGATCGAGAAGCTCCCCGTTGTCGACAAGAACGGACGGTTGAAGGGATTGATTACCTTCAAGGACATCCAGAAGAAGAAGCGTCACCCGTTTGCCTGCAAAGACAAGCTCGGGCGCTTGAGGGCCGGCGCAGCGGTGGGTGTGACGAGTGATACCATGGAGCGCGTTACGGCACTCGTGGACGCGGGCGTCGATGTCCTGATCGTTGATACGGCCCATGGTCATTCGAAAGGTGTGATGGCCATGGTGAAGCAGATAAAAGCCCGCTTTGATGTAGAGTTGATTGCAGGAAACATTGCGACGGCTGAAGCAACACGGGATCTCGTGAAAGCCGGAGCCGACGCTGTCAAGGTCGGCATCGGGCCGGGTTCCATTTGCACGACGCGGGTGGTGGCGGGTGTCGGTGTCCCTCAGAT
>DOWV01000006.1:9841-19669 GCA_003519375.1 Bacteroidota bacterium | reverse complement strand
TTCGCCGGTGTCGACGAGAGCCCCGGCGAGAAAGTCCTGTACGAAGGACGCACCTACAAGATGTACCGCGGTATGGGCTCTCTCGAAGCAATGAAAGAGGGGAGCAAAGATCGGTACTTCCAGGATGTGGAAGACGACATTCAGAAACTTGTTCCTGAAGGAATTGAAGGGCGAGTGCCCTCAAAAGGGAGCTTGAGCGAGACGGTGCACCAGATGATCGGTGGGCTGCGTGCCGCCATGGGATACTGCGGCTGCCGCACAATCGCAGAAATGAAGGCGAAGTCCCGATTCGTGCGCATGACCGATGCCGGCCTTCGGGAGAGTCACCCGCACGACATCGCAGTCACGAAAGAAGCTCCCAACTATCACATGTAAGATCCCGCGAATGCCTGAACGACGGCTGCAAGAGGTTCGAAGGCATCTCGAGAAAGCGAGACTTGATGCGCTCGTCGTCTCGCACCTTCCCCACGTTCGCTACCTCAGTGGATTTTCCGGCTCGAACGGCCTCTGTGTCATTTCTCTCAGCAGACAGTCTGTTTTCACCGACAACCGTTATCGTGATCAAATACGGGATGAAGTCGAAGGATTTCGCATCCATGTCGCGCGGGCGGGCCTTTTCGAGGCTGCGCAGAAGTCGGGAATCCTGAAGGGGGTGCGTCGCGCCGGATTTGAAGCCCAGTACGTTTCCTTTTCGGCTTTCAGGAATCTCAAGAGGCTGTTCCCGGAACTTTCTCTCGTCCCAACACGGGGAATTGTGGAGGGCGTCGCCGCCATCAAAGACGACGGTGAGATCGAATCCATCCGCCGTGCGGTGGCGATTACGGATTCGGTGTTCAGCCGGATTCTCAGGATATTGAAGCCGGGGATCAGGGAGATGGACGTCGCGGCCGAAATCGGCTATTGGCATAAGAAATTGGGTGCCGATGGTGACGGCTTCGAGCCAATTGTTGCGAGCGGTGTCCGCGGAGCGCTTCCTCACGCCCGCCCGACCATGAGAAAGATCGTGAAGGGGGAGTTCGTCACGATTGATCTGGGATGTCGGGTTTGTGGTTACCACAGCGATTTGACTCGCACCGTGGCGGTCGGACAGCCCGGGAAGAAAGCGCGGACAATCTACAGGATCGTTCTCGAGGCCCAATGCAAGGCGATCGATGCGGCACGTGCCGGTGTGAAGAGCCGATTTCTCGACGGTCTGGCTCGTCGCCACATTCGCAGGTCAGGGTTTGGGCCGTACTTCAGCCACTCGCTTGGTCATGGATTGGGAATCGAGATCCATGAGCCGCTTCGCCTGTCGGCCCTCAGCCGGGACGTCTTGAATGCAGGGAATGTGGTGACGGTCGAGCCTGGAATCTACATTCCGGGTTTCGGCGGAGTGAGAATTGAAGATGATATTCTCATCCGCGAACATAATTGTGAAGTGTTGAACAAAGCGCCCAAAGAGCTGCTTATTGTATGATCAGTGAATTTCGCAAGGTTCTTGTGATCGCATATTACTTCCCGCCGATGGGTTTGAGCGGTGTCCAGCGCACGGCGAAGTTCGTCAAATACTTGCCAAAGTACGGCTGGAAACCGACGGTCCTGACGGTTTCTCCAACCGGCTATTACGCGGCAGATGAAACGCTGCTGGGAGAAGTTGAAGCTGCGGGAACGAAGATCGTCCGCGCGAGTTCACTCGATCCGAACCGGTTGTTCAAGAAGCAGGGAGTGGTAAAGATGCCCTCCGAGCGGATGCGGAAAATACTGCAATACGCGGGCGACGCCGTGTTCTTTCCCGATACAAAAATCGGATGGAAGTCAAAGGCACTGAAGGCTGCTTCGGAGTTGCTCGGTCGTGAACAGTTCGATGTCATCTACGCCACCGCTCCTCCGCAAACCGATTTTCTGATTGGCGAGGCGTTGAAGAAGAAGTTCAAGCTGCCGCTGGTGCTCGATTACCGGGATGCATGGCTCGACTATCCATTCAAATACTATCCGACGCCCCTGCATCGGTACGCACATTATCGGATGGAGAAGCGCGTATTGAAGGCCGCTGACAGGATCATCGTTACCGTCCGGCGCGTCAAAGAAAGCATCCTCAAACACTATTTGAGTCTCGACTATCACGACGTGATTATCATCCCTCAAGGGTATGATCCGGCAGACTTGAAACTGGGGACCGGGTCCCGCCAGTCGGCTCGGCGAAAAATGCGGATCACCCATGCCGGGACTTTCTACGCCGATCGCACTCCTTCGGTCATGCTGCACGCACTTCATAACGTGTTCCGGGATGTTCCGCAAATGCGAGGCCGGATGGAGCTGAGCCTTATTGGCAATGTCCGGGATGAAGACCGGGCTCTGGTCAACAAGCTGGGATTGCAGAACGAAGTCAAATTCCACGGCTATCTGGATCATCAGGAGTGTGCGCGGAACCTGATGCAGTCTGACCTGCTATGGCTCGTGCTCGACAATGACTTCCAGTCGCCGGGGAAACTCTATGAGTACATCGGCACTCGCAAGCCGATCCTTGGCTCCGTGATGGAAGGGTACATCAGGCAGCTCGTACTTGAAACAGGCGCAGGGAAATGTGTCGAGCTCAAAGATCTGAAAGCGCACGAGGATGCACTCCGCGACCTGTTTGTGAAGTACGAAAGGAACCAACTTCCCCAGATTTCTGAGGATTTTGCGGCCAAGTACAACAGGGAGGTCTTAACCGGCGAACTAGCTCGCCAGTTTGAGAGCCTGATGGATATTGACAAGAATGCATTCCTGAAACTCGAGGATGAAGCCTCATGAATGTCCTGGTGATAGGGTCGGGAGCGCGGGAACACACCATCGTCTGGAAACTGAGGCAGAGCCCGCAGGTGCGAGCACTTTATTGCGCGCCTGGAAATGCGGGTATCGGCAAGATGGCTACGCCGGTGTCACTGAAGCCAAACGATATCGCCGGCCTTGCCCGCTTTGTGAGGGAGAACTCTATTGATCTGACGGTCGTCGGTCCGGAACAGCCCCTTGTCGATGGCATCGTTGATCAGTTTGAAGCGGCAGGTCTTGCAATCGTGGGCCCTACGAAGGCCGCGGCAATGCTGGAAGGCTCCAAGGCCTTTGCCAAAGAATTTATGGCCTCATGCAATATTCCCACGGCGCGTTTCAGAAGTTTCGGCGCGGGAGAACTCGACGAGGCCGAACGGTATGCTCGGCAGCTGGGCCTGCCCGTTGTCGTGAAAGCGGACGGTCTCGCGGCAGGGAAAGGCGTTGTCATTTGCGAGTCCTTTGATGCTGCGGTGATCACGCTGAGAGATATGCTGCAGAACAAGAGTTTCGGCCGGGCCGGAGAACAGGTCGTCATCGAGGAGTATCTCGTCGGAGAAGAGGCGTCGGTGTTCGCACTGACTGACGGAGATCGGTACGCGCTGCTCGCGTCGGCTCAGGACCACAAGCGGATCCTCGACGGGGATCGCGGAAAAAACACCGGCGGCATGGGTGCTTACGCTCCCGCCCCCGTCGTGACATCCGAGATCCTTAAGCGGATTGAAGAAGAGGTTGTTCTGCCTACGCTCAGAGGAATGAAGGAACGCGGCACTCCCTACCGAGGCTGCCTCTACTGCGGACTCATGATCACAGCGGATGGGCCGAAAGTCATTGAATACAACTGTCGTCTTGGGGATCCGGAAACACAGGTCGTATTGCCCCTGATTGAAGGAGACCTGGCGGAGATCTTCATGTCTATTGCCGAAGGGCGGCTCGACCCGGCTGCTGTCCGACTTCACGATGCCACCGTCGTGTGTGTTGTCATGGCCTCTCGGGGATACCCCGACGATTATCAAACGGGCAAAGCAATCCATGGTCTGGAAAACGTCAAACAGGAAGACGGCTGCGTGGTCTTTCACGCAGGCACTCGTATGGATGGCGATCAGATTCTGACTTCCGGCGGACGCGTCCTGGGAGTGACCGCGATCGGCTACTCTCATGAGCTCCAGAAAACGATCGACGCTGCGTACAGAGCCGTCGGGTTGATTACATTCGATGGAGCGTACTACAGGAGCGATATCGGTCAAAAAGCTCTGCAGCATCTGCCGAAGCCGGAGCAAAGGAGTCCCAAGTGAAAATTCTCGTTACGGGCGGCGCAGGTTTTATCGGCTCGCACGTTGTCGATGCGTATGTGAATGAAGGGCACCAGGTGGTCGTGGTCGACGATCTCTCTTCAGGATCAAGGGAGAATCTCAATCCTAAGGCAGAGTTCGTTCACCTCGACATCAGGAGGCAGGAGCTTTGGGAGATATTCCGCCGGGTATCCTTTGATGTGGTGAATCATCATGCCGCCCAGATGGATGTCAGGCGCTCGGTGAATGATCCGCAATTCGACGCAAGCGTGAACGTGCTCGGCGGACTCAATGTTTTCGAGGCCGCGAAGTCCACCGGTGTAAAGAAAGTTATTTTCTCCTCAACGGGGGGAGCTATTTACGGGGAGCAGGATGTGTTTCCCGCCACAGAGGAGCATCCCTTGAGGCCGTTATCCCCGTATGGGATAACGAAACTCACGACGGAGAAGTACCTATTCTACTACAAAGCGGTCTATGGAATCGACCATGTGATTCTCCGCTATGCCAATATCTATGGGCCGCGCCAAAACCCGCATGGCGAAGCCGGCGTCGTGGCAATCTTCGCAAAGAAAATGCTTGAGGGGCACACCCCCACCATCAACGGGGACGGAACACAGACGAGGGACTACGTATTCGTCGGAGATGTTGTGCAGGCAAATGTGCTGGCGTTGAGCTGCAAAGGCTCGAACATTTTCAATATCGGCACCGGCGTTGAGACCGACGTGAATCAGCTCTTTCAGACTCTTCGCGGCTGGTTGAATCCGGCTTGCCAGGAACTTCATGGCCCGGCAAAGCAGGGGGAACAGCTTCGGAGCGTCATCAGCAGTCAGAAGATCAAGCAGGAGCTTGGCTGGGCGCCGCATTCCGGTCTCTCCGAAGGTCTTTGCCAGACTGCAGAGTTCTTCAAGAGAAAGCACTCAAGTTCGTAACAATGCAGATCCCGGCCAACAGCATCGAAAGGCTCTTCCATGGGGACAAGCGCACGGTTGCCCGGGCGATTTCCCAGGTGGAGAATGACACCCTTCAAGCGCGGGAAATTCTGAAGAGCGTCTATGCAAGGACCGGCAGAGCGTATCGCATCGGCATCACCGGGCCCCCGGGGGCCGGCAAGAGCACGCTGACGAACAAGCTCGCCCGCTTTTATCGATCGCAGAGCCTCACCGTTGGAATCATAGCCGTTGATCCGACGAGTCCCTTCACGGGGGGCGCACTCCTTGGAGACCGCGTGCGTATGAGCGATGTTGAGCTGGACAGCGGAGTCTTCATCCGCAGCATGGCCTCTCGAGGAAGCCTTGGCGGCTTAAGCAAGAAGGCAAAAGAGGCCGCTGATGTCCTCGACGCCGCAGGTTACGATGTTATCATGCTTGAGACGGTCGGGGTGGGTCAATCTGAGCTCGATATCGCCAGTGCGGCAGACACGACCGTTGTCGTCCTTGTTCCCGAATCGGGAGATGGCATTCAGGCGATGAAAGCCGGACTGATGGAAATTGCAGACTTCTTCGTCCTGAACAAAGCCGATCGGCCCGGTGCCGATCAGGCCGTCATGTCGCTGAAAATGATCCTCGGTTTTCGTTCACACGACGCGGAATCCTGGATGGCCGACGTGGTAAAGACCCAGGCGAGCGACGGGAAGGGAATCGACGATGTCGCCGCCATGGTGCACCGCCATCGGACATGGTTGGAAACGACCGGAGCTCTCGCAAAAAAGAGGCGCAGCCGCCTGGAGAGACGGATCCGCGAAATCATCGACGACCAGCTTCACACCGAGTTCTGGGACAACCAGCGATCTCGTGAGTTGCATGAGAAACTCGACCTACTGTTACAGCGGCAGACGAATCCGTACGATGTCGCCGCCGGCCTGCTTGAAGATTTCAGATCCTCAAGCGCCAGGACCTAAGCCACGCCGAGAGAGAGTATTTGCCTAGGGGGTTACCATGGACACTGCCTCATCGCCGGATCTAACGATCGATTTCAGACTTTCGGAGGACATGGAGCTGCTGAAGGGTTCCGTCCGTGACTTTGCGCGTTCGGAGATCCTTCCGTTCGTCATGAAATATGATGAGGCGCAGGAATTCCCTGCGCCGATATTCAGGAAGATGGCGGACCTGGGATTCCTCGGCGCGACGATTCCGCCCGAATTGGAAGGAGCAGGCCTGTCGCCGCTGCATTTTGTGATCATCATGGAGGAACTCTCGCGGGTTGATCCATCGATCGGGCTGACGCTTGCCGCCCACAGCGGTCTTTGTCTTCAGCACATAGCGCTGTGGGGCAACGCGGATCAACAGCAGAAATATGTCCCCGATCTTGCCACCGGCAGGAAGATCGGATCATGGTGCCTCACGGAGCCCGGCTCGGGAAGCGACGCGTCGGGGATGAAGACAACCGCGGTCGCTGATGGCGACTCCTATGTGCTCACGGGTTCCAAATCATTCATTACGAACGGGTCGTACGCGTCGACGTACGTCGTGACCGCCAAGACCGATCAGTCGAAGGGGAACAAGGGTATCTCTGCGTTCATCGTTGAGCGATCAATGAAGGGGGTAAACGTGGGGAAAAAGGAGAACAAGCTCGGAATGCGGGCAAGCGACACCGTTGTCATGATGTTCGATGAGGTCCGTGTTCCGAAGGCGAATCTCATTGGCCGCGAAGGAGAAGGATTCCGGCAGGCACTCGTTGTCCTGGAGAGCGGGCGGATCGGAATAGCGGCGCTCTCGGTCGGTCTTGCTCAGGGCGCTCTGGACGCCGCAGCGAAGTACGCCAAGGAACGACAAGCATTCGGGAAAACGCTGGCTGAGTTTCAGGGGATACAGTTCAAGCTCGCCGATATGGCTACGCAAATTGCTGCAGCGCGCCTGCTCACGTACCGGGCGGCACAGACAAAGATCCAGGGCGAGCCGGTGGCCCGGTTGGCGGCTCAGGCAAAACTCTTCGCCAGCGAGGTTGCCCAGAGGGCGGCGACAGAAGCTGTCCAGATTCATGGCGGCTATGGATTCATCAAGGATTTCCCGGTGGAGAAATTCTATCGTGATGTGAAGCTCCTGACTATCGGAGAGGGAACAAGCGAGGTGCTACGGATGGTTATTGCAAAGAATCTCCTTCAAGAATAACTAACCTCAAACCACGCGAAGGCACGTGATGGCTCGGATCGGTACCGAATTGCGGATGGACGCTGTTGCGTTAAAGAACAGGGATGCTCAGCTGAAACTCTTGGCCGCCCTTCGCCGGGAAGCAGACCGGGTCAAGCTCGGCGGCGGCAAAGAAGCGATGGAGAAACATACGAAGAGGGGGAAGCTGCCCGTTCGCGATCGTATCCGGCAGCTCATCGATCCCGGAAGTGGTTTCCTCGAGGTTGGCCTGTTCACGGCGCATGGCATGTACAGCGAATATGGCGGCGCCCCCTCTTCCGGCACTGTATTCGGAATTGGCAAGATCCATGGTCGCGATGTGGTCATTGTGGCGAATGACGCCACCGTAAAAGCCGGGGCATGGTTTCCGCTGACGTGCAAAAAGAATCTTCGCGCCCAGGAAATTGCCATCGAGAACAGACTCCCGATAGTCTATCTCGTCGATTCCGCAGGTGTCTTCCTTCCTCTTCAATCGGAGATTTTTCCCGACAAAGAGCATTTTGGCCGGATCTTCCGTAACAACGCGATCATGTCCTCCATGGGAATCACCCAGATCGCTGCCATTATGGGTCCCTGTGTCGCCGGTGGTGCCTATTTGCCGATTATGAGCGACGAGGCGATGATCGTGGAGAAAACCGGAAGCGTTTTTCTCGCCGGTTCCCACCTCGTGAAAGCGGCGATCGGCGAGGAGATCGATAACGAGACGCTTGGCGGTGCAACGGTTCACTGCGAGGTCAGCGGCGTCACCGATCATAAAATGAAAAACGATGCCGAATGCCTCAAGCGCATTCGCAGCATCATCGGCAAGCTCGGAAGAAAACCGAGACTGGAGTTTGACAGGGCGCCGTCTGTATCGCCGGTATTCGCCGCTGAAGAACTGTACGCTCTTGTGCCGTCTGATCGTTCCAAACCGTACGACATGAATCAGATCCTTGCACGGATTCTGGACGACAGCGAGCTCGAACAGTACAAAGCGGAGTTTGGAAAGACCCTCTTGACCGGCTACGCGAGAATCGACGGTTGGGCGGTCGGAATTGTGGCGAACCAGCGGTCGGTTGTCAAAAACGCTGCAGGGGAAATGCAGGTCGGAGGCGTCATCTACAGCGACAGCGCAGACAAGGCAGCTCGCTTCATCATGAACTGCAATCAGAAAATGATTCCTCTGGTGTTTTTTCAGGATGTTACGGGGTTCATGGTCGGCAGCAGGGCTGAACATGGAGGCATTTTGAGGTCGGGAGCGAAGATGGTGAACGCGGTGGCAAACAGCGTCGTTCCCAAATTCACGTTCATCGTCGGGAACAGTTATGGGGCCGGCAACTACGCTATGTGCGGGAAGGCGTATGACCCGAGGTTGCTCTTTGCCTGGCCCAGCGCACAAATCGCCGTCATGGGTGGGCGGCAGGCCAGCGAAACGCTTCTGGCAATCAAGGTGCAGGCGATGGAGAAGGGAGGCAGTCACATTTCCGCGGAAAAACAGGCGGAATTGTTGAAGGAAATCCAGGATCGCTATGAGGCGGAACTGGATCCGCTCTTTGCGGCGTCAAGGCTGTCGATAGACGGAATCCTCGATCCCGTTGAAACTCGCGACGTAATTTCCCGTGGAATAGAGATGGCAACCAATAATCCCGAGATTCCGAAATTCAATCCCGGCATCATTCAAACCTGACTAAAGTCTCCGGCCTCCAGGATGACGCACCAGCACCCAGCCCGACTTGCGAGAATGCTCCTGTTCCTGGGCGTTGTTCTCCTGGCTCTCAGAGGTGCTGCGGTTGCACAGTGTGACGGGAAGCCCGGGCCCGACGGTCTCTCGTGGGAATTTGACGAGGGCGAAAAGCAGAAATTCTCTCTCCTGCGGTTTCTCGGCAATGTGGTTACTCCTGATCTGGTGAACGACACGCGCCGGATACGGACTTATGTGAGGGACGAGCGGTTCGGGATCCTCTTGAAACGTTGCGGTGAGATGCGGGCCATCGACGCGATCTATCTCAAAGCTCTCAAAATCGCCGAACATAGTGTCGGTCGCGCGTTGTTTCTCGCGTTGGTCGCGACGCTGGAACACCGCGACGTCAACCTGAAGGTGCCGATCATCGGGTCCGTCGGTCTTCCGCTCACGTTTGAGGAAGACAGCACGTTCCACGCAAGGATGAGAAATCTTCCGTCGAAGATTTACGTCGATACTCCGCCGGAAGGGGACAGGGATAAGCTTCAACATTTCTTCGGATCCGCTTACATTGCCTACACGGCCGAGTCAAGAGAGTTTGCCCGCACATCAGGAGATTTGGTGGAGTGGGGGGAGGCGAAATTCGTTGTGGGCGGAGTTGACGATGACCGTGACCGTCGGGCGAACAGCCAGGGAGAACGATTCGGTCATGATCTGCTCACGATCAAGAATCTCCTGCCGTCGGATTATCTGAACCTCCCATATCGAAATTGATCTAAACCATGAAAACGATCCTTGTTGTTGATGATGAAAAGAGCGTGCGTGACTCGCTCAAGATGGTGTTGGAATTCGAATCGTATGAAGTTCTCTTTGCCGAGAGCGGTCAGGAAGCTCTTCGCGTGCTCGCGCAGTCGCCTGTCGACCTGGTGATGCTCGATGTCAAGATGGCCGGGATGGATGGACT
>DOWV01000006.1:1280-9634 GCA_003519375.1 Bacteroidota bacterium | reverse complement strand
TCCGGCCACGGCACAATTGAAACGGCAGTGGAAGCGACGAAGCTGGGGGCCTTCGATTTTCTGCCCAAGCCGCTGGACCGGGACAAGCTTCTCGTGACAGCCCGTAATGCCCTGCAACAAGCTGCTCTGACTGAGGAATTCCGAAAACTCCGTGAATCGGTCGAAGGCAAATGGCAAATTCTGGGGGAGAGCTCGAAGATCAAGGAGATCCTCGCGGTTGTCGAGCGCGTGGCGCCGACCGATGTGCGCGTGCTCATCACTGGCGAGAACGGCTCCGGCAAGGAACTCGTTGCAAGGGCTATCCAGCGTTACAGCAAACGTGCCTCGAAACCATTTGTCGAGGTCAATTGCGCGGCCATTCCCTCCGAGCTGATCGAGTCGGAGTTGTTTGGCCATGAGAAAGGCTCCTTTACAGGAGCAACGGCGCAGCGAATCGGGAAATTCGAGCAAGCGGATGGCGGCACGCTGTTTCTTGATGAGATCGGTGATATGAGCCTCAGGGCTCAGGCAAAAGTCCTCCGGGCACTGGAGGAGGGTACGATTGAACGCGTTGGCGGGAATAAGTTGATTTCTGTCGACGTGCGCGTCATCGCAGCGACGAACAAGAACCTCGATGAGGAAATCAAGAAGGGGAATTTCCGGGACGACCTCTATCATCGCCTGCGGGTTATCCCGATTCACGTCCCGCCATTGCGGGAACGGCGCGACGATATTCCTCTGCTCGTCAAAGCGTTTGTTGATGATGTTTGTGCAAGAAATGGAATGGCGCGGAAAACGATTTCGGAAGAGGGGCTTCGCCGGCTCGCCGGTATGGAATGGCGGGGCAACGTGCGTGAGCTCCGGAATACCGTCGAAAGGCTGGTGATTCTCTCGCCTGGAAGCGTGATCGACATGTCATTCATCGAGATTACGCCAAAGTCCGGAGAAGGAGAGTTCGGCGACATTCTGGCTCAAGGAGGAACATTCCAGGAATTCAAGGAGCGGGCGGAAGCCGCTTTCGTGCGACTCCAGCTCGAACTCCATAAGTGGAACATCTCCAAGACGGCAGAGGCGCTCGGCATTCAACGCAGCCATCTCTACACAAAAATGAAACGGTACGGTCTGATGAAAGAAGGGGATTCGGGTGAAGCAGGTTCGTAACCGGCAAAAACTGGTGGTAACGCCTAGAGAGAGCGTTCAGAAGTATTTGTCGAAGCAGAGAGACGCCAGGAAGCCGGTCAAGCCGTCCCGAAGAAATGCCTGGAAGGGCGCCCCGGGGGTGAGAGACACCTAGGATTTGGTCTGCATACCCTTTGCCGCTTGATCATTCCTGCCGTGGCGGTGTTTTGCCGCTTCAAAGAGAATCAGCGCTCCGGCCACCGAAGCATTGAGCGATCCTATCTTGCCATACATCGGAATCTTCACCAGAAAGTCGCATTTTTCCCGGACGAGCCGCCGGATTCCTTTTCCTTCGTTTCCCACCACGATTCCTAATCCGCCCGTGTAGTCGATGTCGTCGTACATCCGCGTGGCGTCCATCTCCGTTCCGACGATCCACACGCCTTGTTTCCGCAGATCATCGAGCGTGTTCGCAATGTTCGTGACTTTTGCTGCCGGCAAGTGAAGCGATGCTCCGGCTGATGCCTTGATGACGGTCTCGTTGAGGGATGCCGAGTGATGACGCGGAAGGATCACGCCATGGATTCCGGCGCATTCTGCGGTTCGAATGAGAGCGCCGAGGTTGTGTGGGTCCTCGATCTCGTCAAGAATGAGGAGGAACGGTTTTTCGCCTCTTTCCTGTGCGAGCCTGAGAAGATCTTCGACCTCGACGTACTGTTTGCTCGCCGCGATAGCGCAAACACCCTGAGCGTTTGCTCCGCCGGAGAGTTCAGCAAAGCGCGCTTTGTCGATCTGCTTCACGGGTACCCCCCGGCGCCGCGCCAGCTGTTCGATTTGCTGCAGCGCTCCCCCGTGGGCACCGAAGAGGATGTAGATCTTCTCGAGCGGCGTGTCGGCCCGAAGTGCTTCGAGAACGGGCTGTCTGCCTGCGATCAGGTTTTCCACTGGTGTCTCATTTTCGTGGTTCAATCACGATTTCCTGGAGAGGGTGTGCCATCCGTACAGCCCGAGACCGAGAAGTGCGACTGCAATCAACTGAGCCTCAGAGAGTCCGAATGCAATGCGCGGGTTGATGCGCAGGAATTCGATGACGAATCGCTCTCCGCCCGCAAACATCAAATACAGCATGAAGAGTTTGCCTTTGGGTTGGAGGGTCTTGCGGAGGCGCCAAAGGATCCAGAAGAGGATTCCGCAGAGAAGGAATTCGTACACAGGCGTTGGATGGCAAAGCGTGTTGTCCGGAACGATGCCCCCCGGGTATTGCTGCGCAATCTCCGGCACGTTTCTGAATGCCGCTGAAGGAGGATAGGTCCCTTGTGAATAGTCCGTGCCCCAGGGAAGGGATGTCGGGAAACCATAATCTCCGTCTCCCGCGAGGTGGCACCCGATGCGGGCAATACCATAGGCGAGAAGCAGCCCCGGTGCAATGGCGTCCGCTACCGTGAAGAATCGGATTGAGCGCTTCCTGAGATAGAGGTAGATCGACAGTGTGGCGAGAAGGAAGCCGCCATAAAAGGTCAGACCACTCGGGGAGAAAGCCATTCCGACCGGGTCGGCAAGGAAGTAACTCCAGTCTTCAATGAGGAAGAGTATTTTTGAACCTGCGATCCCGGCCACGAGAGCGATGAGTGTGATCGTGTTGCCGAGGTTCGGGTCAAGGCCTCTCCGTTTCAACTCCGAGGTAAGGAGATAGCTGCCGAGGATGAAGCCGATGGCGAGCATCAGGCCGTAGCCGTATATCGTGAAGGGGCCTATCTGGAGGAGACGAGGACACATAGGAACACGTGTGTGGTTTGTTGTTCAGGGTTGTGAAAAATACACGGGCTCGCTGGAGACCAGGATGAAGGGTCTCGGGGGCGATCCGTTGAGCGTGATTTGGGATGATGTTACATTCAGCTGGAATTCGTTCATCTCACCGTCAGGTTTGACGATGTGGAGCGTGTACGTCCCCCGGATGTTTTCGAACTCACGCATTCCACGTGCCGGTCCGATTCCAGGCATGATCAGGGGAGTGGTGCGCAGTCCGAGGATTTTGAGGCGAATCGTCCGCTCCGAGATCGACGCGTCGAGAAGGATCTCATAGTTGAAACTGGTGAAGTCTTTGACGGTCCGGACGAGAAAGGCCACAGAGGACCTACCTGTTCTTTCATCCTCGCGATGAAACGCATGGAGAGCATACTCAGGGTCACGATGTTTCCGTTTTCCCTTCATAACGTCGTCAGAGCACGATCGATCTGGTCGAGCGCGACACCTTCCTCATCACCTGTTTGCATATTCTTGAGTTTGGCGGATCTCGCCTGCAGCTCTGTCTCTCCGATCACCAGGGCATAGCGGGCTTCCATGCGGTTTGCTTCCCGCATTTGGGCCTTGAGGCTTCGCTGCAAATAGTCGATCTCAACCCGGAATCCTTTCGAGCGCAGCGCGTTCGCAGTTGTGAACGCCCATTGCTGGGCTGCAGCACCGTTTGTCGCGATAAAGAGCACGGGCCGAACGTCCGGCATCCCAGCCTTTCCGGCTTTCGACAGAACCATCATCAGTCTTTCCATGCCGGCTGCAAATCCGACTCCGGGCGTTGGCTTGCCTCCAAGCTCCTCAACAAGGATGTCATAGCGTCCTCCTCCTGCGAGAGCGTCCTGTGAGCCGAGCGCAGTGCTCGTAATTTCAAAAGCAGTCTTCGTGTAGTAGTCGAGGCCGCGGACCAATCGTCCGTCAATGTGGAATGGCGTCCCCGAGGACTGAAGGAGAGCCTGCACTTCTTTGAAATGGTCTGCGCATTCCGGACAAAGATGATCTTTCATGAGCGGAACATTTCGTGTGAGCTCCCGATCATGATCATCCTTGGAATCGAGGACACGAAGCGGATTCTGACCAATGCGAGCCTGGCTCTCGGGCGACAGTTTGTCGCGCACGTTGTTGAGCGCGTTCACAAGGAGTTCTTTGTACGGCGGTCGGCACGTCCGGCACCCGACAGAATTGACATTGAGGGCGAACTCCTCAATCCCGAGGTCGCGATAGACAGCGAGGGCCACGAGCATCATCTCGGCATCGAGTTGTGGCGAAGAACTGCCGAGAGCCTCAGCTCCGAACTGATGAAACTGTCGGAGGCGTCCCGCCTGCGGCCTCTCCTGACGGAACATCGGGCCGATATAGTACAGCTTGGTGAGTGCCGATTGTTCGCCCACATTGTGTTGGATGTACGCACGCAGAGCTGACGCAGTTCCCTCCGGTCGCAGGGTGATGCTTTCTTCGCTCCGGTCGGTGAAAGTATACATCTCTTTGCTGACGATGTCGGTCAGTTCCCCGATGCTGCGGGAAAAGAGGGACGTCTGTTCGAATACCGGAGTCCGGATTTCGCGGTAATTGAAGAGCGACATGACATGTCGAATGCTCTCTTCGACGCGCTGCCAGACCTCTGCTTCGCCCGGCAGTATGTCTTTTGTGCCTTTAATCGATTTGAATTTCAAGAGTTGTCCCGTTCTGACTGTCGAGTGAACATGGCCTCAGTTCGCATCGGGTGCATCGAAGATTGGCCGCTGCACCCGATCGTGTTCGCTTGCCGAGTGAGCGTCAGGCCTCAAAATGGGTCGCTTCCTCATGGCGGAAGATCTCGAGGATGTCCTTCGGTGTCGGAGCATCGAGCAAACGCTTGCGGAAGTCTTCGTTGTTCATCAGGCGGGAAATCCGGCTGAGGAGCTTGATATGAGGGCCGACCATATTCTCCCGTCCAACGAGGAGAAAGACGATGCGGACGGGCTGGTCGTCGAGTGATTGGTAGTCGATGGGTTGAGCGGTCACGGCGAACGCTGCAACAATATCGCTGACGGCATCAGATTTCGCATGAGGGATCGCGAAGCCTGCGCCGACGCCTGTCGACATGATTTTCTCGCGCTCGAAGATCGCCTCCCTGACTCTTTCCTTGTCAAGGACACGATCCTGCGTCGCAGCAATATCGATAATGGCGTTAATAATTTCGTTTTTGGTTGAACCTGGGAGATTCGTCCTAACGACTTTCTCGCTCAGGAGATCGACAATTCTCATCCTTTACTCCAACATTCTGTGACACTCGTGGACTAATCTTCTACGCATTCATCCAGACGTGCAGCTTTGCATCGTATTCATTGACCAGTTGTAAGGCGATCGCCGCATCCGACGATTCAGCGTTGACGTGAAACACGGGTCGCGTCCGGTCGGGATTCAGCAGGACGGACGTAAACCGATCGCTCGATCGCGGATACACTTTGACGCCGTCGATGAGCTCTCGCGACATCCGCTCCGTATCTTTCATGAGGTGGCGCATCACCTGACCTTTCAGGTTCCATGAACACGGGATATCCCTCTTGATCATGTGCAGCCGCGGCGTTTCCCGATCAAGCTCTCCCAGCCGTTGCTTCGATATTGCAAGGTATTCGAGCAACTTGGAGACGGAGTACATCCCGTCGGAAGCATGGAGGAACTCGTTAAAAATGAAACCACCCTTCGTTCCACCGATGAATCTGATCTGTTTGTTGGAGGCGGCTTCCATCAGCGCGAGATGGGAATCGCGTGTCTTGATGACTGTCAGCCCGTATTCGGCGGCGATCATGTCGACTTCGGCCGTGGCGGAAATTGGTACTGCGATTTTCTTGATCTCCGGGTGAGCGAGCACCACAAGCTTCGTCATCAGCGTCAGGAGGCGGTCGCTGTCAATCGGAGTCCCGCGTTCATCTACCACAAACATTTTCTCGGCTCCTGGATCAAGCATGCAACCGACGTCGTACTTCAACGAGGTCACAACGTGCGACAGCTCGCGCATCGATTGCTCGGTGAGCTCTTTGGATCGCGTCAGTTTCTGACTGTCGAGGTACGCATTGAGAGAAACCGCATGCACATTCAGATTCCCGAGAATATTCGGGAAGATCGTCGAGGCGACGCCATTTGAGTAATCAATGACGAGTTTGGTGGCCGCAGACCGAATGGCCTGCACATTGAGCGAAGCGTACGCGCGCTCAATGTAGCTTTCCGTCGCTCGTTCCGGAAATCGAATCGATCCGACCGCATCATGACTCGAACGCGTGAAATCCTCACCAAAGAATAACCGCTCCACCGACTTCGATTTCCCGCTCGGCAGGTCCTTGCCGTCGGCGTCGAAAAATATGATATCCGTGAGATTCTTGTCGTGCGGAGACTTGCGGACGTGGATGCCGCCGCGCTCCGTTCCGCTCCGAAGCTCGTGACGAACAATGGGGATCGATGCGGTCCTGAGATCGGCGCAGTGCACGCCGGCAGACATCAAGCCGGTCATGAACGCACGGTTGATCATTCGCGAAACGTTGTCCGCATCGCGGCTGGTGACAACCGTCGCTCCGGAGCCGACGAGGGCGCCGAACGCAGCGCCGAGTTTTGCCGCGAACTCCGGGTTCATTTCAACGTTGGAGACACCTGTTACTCGGGATTCACGGAAGAGCTCGCGCAGCCACCGGTCCTCCCAGACGAGGCTTCGCGTGACCACAGCGCCGTCTTCGACAACCTTCTCGGGCCAGAGTTTGATGTTGGCCGACAGCCTGCTCCGCCTCCCGATGTTGCACCGGTCGCTGATGAAGACATTCTCGGAAACGACGACATCGTCTCCGATCGTGCACTCCTCACCGATCACATCGGCGGACATTTCCACGTTCGTCCCGATCTTTGTGCCGCGCCAGATGATGCAATTCCGTATGATTGTGCCCGGCTGGATGTCGCAATTGTCGCCAATGACGGAATCAGAGATGGTCACGTCAGAGTGAATTCGCGTATTCTTGCCCACCACCACCGTGCCGGAGAGGTTCTTCAGATCAGTCTCGACCTTCGAGGAGGTGTTGACGATAAGGCTTCCCTTGCGCTCACCGGGAATCTCGACCTTCACGAGACCGCGAAGTGCGTCCGTGTGGGCGTCCTGGTACTCGTTCAGGTTGCCGACATCTCTCCAGTAACCATCTGCAACATATCCGTACAATCCCATATCCCGTTCGAGCAGTATCGGGAAGAGATTCTTGCTGAAATCAAACTCCTCTTTGTGGGGAATCAGGTCGAGAACCTCCGGCTCCAGGATATAGATGCCGGTGTTGATCGTGTCGCTGAACACCTCTCCCCACGATGGTTTTTCAAGGAACCGGCTGATCTTGCCGTCATCCTTCGTCAGGACGACGCCATATTGGAGGGGATTGGAAGCATGCGTAAGGACAATCGTCGCCTTGGCCTTTTTCTGCTCGTGGTACTTCACGGCTGCCGAAAGGTCGAAATCTGTAAAAACGTCACCACTGATGATGAGGAAGCGTTGATCGAGAAAGTCCTTAGCGTTTCTGACACTCCCGGCAGTACCAAAATCGGCCTCTGCCCTGAGATACTGCATAGAGACCCCAAAACGATGACCATCGTCAAAATAGCCCGAGATCACGTCGGGCTGGTAGTAGAGGGTTGCAATAAGATCAGTCACCCCGTGCCGCTTCAGGAGCTCGACGATATGCTCCATCATCGGCCTGTTGAGCATGGGAACCATTGGTTTGGGGATATTGCAGGTAAGCGGCCGGAGGCGAGTTCCAAAGCCACCCGCCATGATCACAGCTTTCATTGGAATGTGGTCTTGGAGTGGTCAGTCAATCTCAGTGCGTAAATTAAAAATTAGAGAAAAAAAGCTTCTGCTGCAAGGTCATTGTCGCTTGTCCTCAACGTGACGTCATCTTGAGAACTTAAGCGACGAGATGAGTAGTGCTTTCACGCCCTCAGTTCACTTTTCACCTTGACTTTGTTGAGCTAAACCCGTAAATTTGACGTAATTTAAGGGCCAGATTCATATTTCTTACTTACTAGGATTGACGCCCGGATGTCAGAGACAATTCGTTCCTGGATTGAAAAGTTTTTGTTAAGACAGGAACTAGTTGTGTTATCGGGCGTCATTCTGTTTCTGGTCGGGTTGCTCGTTGAACCGCCGATCCCCCGGTTTGCGGCTTTCCTGCTGTCGGGTGCGGCGTTTGCGTACGTTGTCGTCGTTCGCTGGTATCCATGGTCAAAGGAGCAGGCTGCAGGTGACGGGAATGGGACTTCAGTCACGAACCAGGAGCAAGACGTTGAAATGAAAAAGCTCGTCTTCGACGATTTTCAGCCGACCGGGCAAAAATACAAGGTGGATGTGTTGGAGGATGCATCAACAAAATCAGGAGCGGCAGTCCCCAAGCGAGGACAAGTCGCGGCGGTGGCGGAATACGAGTACCAGGCGTCCGATTTTTTTGATGTGAACGAGG
>DOWV01000006.1:0-1228 GCA_003519375.1 Bacteroidota bacterium | reverse complement strand
AGGATGTTTTTGTGCGTGAAGGTGGACCGAAATCCGAGTTCGGCTTCCTGATGAAGAAAGTTCTTACGGTGGTCAAAGAGGTCAACTTTGCCCATACTGTCGCATTCTTTTGGGTGAATAGGGATAAGAACCAGATTGTGCTGGAGAGTTTCGTTTCCGACAGTGACAAGTTTATGACCCATCGGCGGCGGGAGCTGGGGACCGATGTCATCAGCCAGGTGGCGCTCACAAGCCAGCCGAAGATCCTGAATCAGGTCAATGCTGCCGGCCAGCTCGAAATGCTGGGCTACTATGACGCCGTCGAGCCGGTCAAGACCTTCGTCGCTGTTCCTATTTTCTACACGAAATCGGCAGGCATTCCTCGTGAACCAGTCGCAGTGCTGACGATCGACTGTATCGATGAGGATGCTTACGGTCCGGAGACGCTAAGCTCCCTGGGCCACTTTACCAAGCTGATATCGGCCCTGATCCGGAGCTACACCGACAAGTATGATCTTCTCCTCGATTCCGAGGTACTGCGATCGATCTCGAGGATCCGAGAGCAGCTGAAAATCGAGTTTAGCCTGCATAATGTCGTGCGGACGCTTGCTGAAGAGACATCGCGGCTCGTTGCGTGGGATTATGTTTCAGTCGTCCTTTTTGACGAAACCCGCAAGTCGTGGGTCATCCAGTTTGTGATGAACCGGATGAATGACGCGTACGTGGCCGCCGCCCAGGAGATTGACCCGCATCAGAGCCTGGTGGGAGGAGTTATTCAATCTGGCGTCCCGCGTGTCCTCGACACGATTAGCGGGATTGAGCTCCCAAGGTTTTACAAGGCCGAGCGCGTGGATTCCAAGGGTGCGTTCCTTGCATTGCCAATACTGTCCTTGAGCCGCTGCTACGGCGTGCTTGCCGTGGAGACGAAGGACGCTAAGACGTACTCGGACCCGGAGATAAAACTCCTGGAGAAATTGGTTGAGACGACGGCTGTTGCCCTGGAAATTCTCAATCTCACAGATGTTGTTAATAACTATGTGCTGATGGATGAGACGACCGGGGTGGCGACACGAAGCTATTTCGTCAGCCGGGTGCAGGAGGAGGTCCATCGGGCCAATGATTTTGGGACAGATCTTACTCTCGTGATGCTATCGATCGATTCGATGAATGAACATCTTCATCGGTATGGCAAAGAGGGATTCGAATTCGTGCTGCAGAATATCGGACGGATGATAAAATCGTCGGTCAG
>DOWV01000022.1 GCA_003519375.1 Bacteroidota bacterium | reverse complement strand
CCCTTCAACGCCAGCAAGTACTTTGTACTGGGGATGGATCGACGGCGTCGTTTGGGAGGAGACGGGGGTACGACAGGTACCGGAACAGCTTCTGCAGCCGGCAGCGGTGCTTTTGCCCGAGACTGGGCAATCCACCGCGCACTCAGGCCGGCAACAATAATTGCCAATGCGAACAACGCCGCCTGGATCTTATTGATCGCAATCGATATTTCGACGAGCAACAGAACGCTGGCGGAGATCAACATGAACAACCGGATAGTTTTGCCAATCTTGAGACTTTTGTCGGTCGCATTTGCTCCCAAATCGATAGTGATCGCCCCGACGATTCCGATAGCATAGAGGTGGGCAAGCGTCTCCACGTCGCCAACGAGCAGGAGTACTGCTATCGGCAGCCCCGTCGAAACAAGGAGCGGGACGATGGGAACACCATGGCTGTTGAGAATCCTGAGCGATGACGGCAGCTCATTGTCCACCGACATCAGGAACTGCACCGAGATAAGACCATTCATTGCGGTGTTGCCAGCCGAAATCAGGAGAACTCCAAGTGAAGCCGCCACAACCCATCCAAACCATTGGCCCACGTAATGCTCTCCCAGAAAGCGGATCATATCTTCCAGATGGTCACCCGGAGTCAATCCTTGCACGGCAAGCATCGCCAGCCCCAGGAAACCATTCACAAGGAGGACTTTTGTGAGGACGGAGAGTATGGCGCGCCGGGAGTCCCGCGTGGGATCCTTCATCAGACCCGTCATGTTCGAGATTGCCTCGATGCCGGAGAGACTCAGCACGAATCCCGTGAAAACACCCCAATTGTGGAAGAATCCTTCTTCGGGGGGATCAATTCTTGGGGAGGAGAGCGCTGTGGGAGCGGATGCGACAACAATGACCAGGAGCGTGACAATAGTAATTGCGGTTATCAGAAGTGCTAGTCCGCCGGAGTGCTTTGGACCGAACCAATTGAGATAGGCAATTGCCAGGACGATGAGGATAGCCCACAAAACAGGGTTCTCAAGACCGAAGTAGTGACATGCATCGAGGATGGACAACGCCATCGTGACGACGTAGTCTGCGCCCAAGAGAAGCGCACCGAACACGGCAAGTAACCGCGATCGGTTGCGTACCGAGCTGTAAACACCTCCTCCATTGGGATAGAGCCGGCAGATCGTAATGTAGTTGAAAGCGACGAGGATGGTCAGCACCATCATCGCCCCGAGGTGCCAGAAGCTGCTGTACCCCGCCAGGGCGAATCCAATGCCCATCACGTAGGCGACGCTGGTACCCCAATCACCATCAAGAATGGCGGCACTGCGGAGCCATCCAAGAACTCTCGGACGGCTGGTCGCTAGACGGGTGACTCCATGCGGAGTCGGTGAGATGTCAGTACTTTCAGGGGACAACGTTTTGGCTCAAGAGGACAGAAAATAAGAAGGCCAGGGTATTGCTACCCTGGCCTTCCATCCAGAGGCGGGAATATCTTACTATTTTATGCGGATTGAGGCAACAGATTTTTCGAAGGCCGGCAAGAAGTCCTTCTTGGCAGGCGCATAATAGTTGAAAATTACACGGTAAATCTTGTCATTTTTGACAACAAAATACGCTCTGCTGGCAACGTCCTTTGTCATGGAATACTCAAGATAGGGAGCCTTCATTCCGTCGATGGTTGCCGAACTCGTCGAAGTCGGTTTATAGAACTTCGTGTTTTGCTCGACCACTTTTTCAACGGTGAGTTTCTTCGCGGGCCTCACATCAATCATGATGTTTGAGTCGTTCCGATAGCCCCCCAGCGTCAACATGAAAATAACTTCACCTTTCGGCGTTGGCATTGCGGGATTGAAATTGTTCGGATACGATATCGAGAGAACATCGTTGGAGATCGTTTCATAGGTCGTCGACGGTATGGATTCATCAACCTTCGCTGCTTTCCCTCGCGGCAACACAGCCGTGGTTACGTAGGTGTCCATCACGTTCGTCCATGGGGCAAAGTAATCATTGAAGCCCCAGAAGGTTGCCTTGTAGAGGACTGAATCCTTGAGGACAACAACGCGCACAGCTTCGACAACGGTCTTCTCTGTATACCGACCGCTGTAACCGAATTTCAGGGCTGGCAGACCATCGACAGTGACTGGCTCGGCTGGTTTCACGTTGAATCCCGAGGCCGTATAGTCGGCGGTTTCTTCATCGACGTACGCCTGGAGGGTCATCAACGAGTCCTTCTTTTCATAACTCACCATGATTTGCGCGCCGTCCGGTGCTTCCCGCGATGTGGGATCGGCGAACTTCGCCGCCGCAGCTTCCGACGATGTGAAGGTCATTCTTCCCGACTCGCCGCCTTTGAACCATCCTTTCGGATAGTCGAATTGAACCTTGAAGTAAGGATCCTGGTTCTTCTCCCACTCGGTGATTGGCGGGAGCGGTTCCTTCTTGGAGCAGCCGGTCAATCCGATAACGATCACCAGCGCGATGCCAAGCAGTCTGTGCTTCATCGTGTACGCCCTTTCTTTGTAAGATGGATGGTTCGTTAGTGAGCTCAACTTGCGAAATATGAACGAATCACGAATCCTACGTTGGTCACGATTAATACAACAACCAGTCCCCTGCATCCCAAGAATCTGCCACTCCTGCAACCACTTACATTTCAGCAGAGCGGGATGCCGGCCTCTGGGCAGGACCGTCTTCTCACGCGAATTCTCTTGAGAGGACGGTCCTGTCATTTCAGTCGACAGGAATGCCAAGCATTTCGAGGCCTTTCTTGGCGTCCTTGTTCTTCGGATCCAGTTTGAAAGCCTTCTGAAATTCCTTGATGGCCTCGTCCTTCTGGTTCGTCAGTGAGTACGCCTGACCCAGCCTCGTATGAACATCATCATCGTTGTCATTGAGCTGTGCGGCCTTCTTCAACGGGGAAATAGCCTGCTCGTATTTCTTGTCCACCAGGTAGGCAATGCCAATCGTCTTGTAAGCCTCGAAGAGCTCTTTCTTGAATTTTGCTTCGTCCGCATCGGGGATGAGCTTTACCCACTCCTCGTACACCTTTCGAGCCGCTTGGAGAGAATCAGAGGAAACAAAGACCAGCGATCTGGCCAGGTTGAGCCAGGCAGGAGCGTAATCCGCGCGTTTACTGATGACTGTCCGATATGCAACCCGTGCTGAATCGTACTCTTTGATCTGCATTTTGCAGGCAGCGTAGTTCAGATAGGAGCTTAGTGCCCGCGCCGTGGTATCGAGCTGGAACCGCTTCTGGAACATGGTAGCGGCCATTTCATAGTTCGGCGGTACCGCACGCATCAGCGCCTGTCCCACTTTGTCATAGAGTTCGCTCTGAGTCGGGTCCAGCCGGATGGCTCCGTCGTATGCTGAAATTGCGGCGGGATATTGCTTCAACTCGACATTTGCGTCGGCCAGGCGGATCCAATCATCCAC
The DNA here is from genome assembly GCA_003519375.1 of Bacteroidota bacterium. Lineage (GTDB taxonomy): Bacteria > Bacteroidota > Ignavibacteria > UBA10030 > UBA10030 > UBA9647. The sequence continues at coordinate 450 of DOWV01000022.1, read as the reverse complement.
CTTCAGTGTATCAACAGCCAGGAGCCTCTGATAGTTCTCGATGCTCTCTTTATATTTCTTTTGAGCATAGAGACAGGTTGCGGCGATGCGAAGGGCTTTCGAATTTTTCGCGTCCGACTTCAGCACGCGCTGTGCAGCTCCGAGCGCGTCGGGGAATTTGCGGAGAAAGAACAGCGACTCCGTGTACATTACCCAGGCTTCGATCTCTTGCGGGAATCGATCGACATAAATCTTCAGATACTTCGCCGCATTATCGTACTGCCTCGGCCGCGAGGCAAGATACATCTTCGCAAGCTCCAGGAGCACCACCTTGTTCTTGGGGTCCAGTGCGACCACAGAGGCATATGCGCGGGCGGCATCATTGTAACGGCGCTCTTTGTAGTACAATTTGCCGAGCTTGTCATAGACGACGGCATTCGTGGAGTCAAGATCAACGGATTTCTCGTACTG
>DOWV01000107.1 GCA_003519375.1 Bacteroidota bacterium | reverse complement strand
ACAAATGTCCTAATAGTAAGTAGGCCCCGCTGAAGGTCGCACGTCGGAGGTTACCTTCACCCGTATGGAGATCACCTTCATCCAGGCATCACAGTGTGGAAGGTAATCTCCTGCCATGCCCACAAAAAGAAAGTCCCGGCGAATTAACATCGTCGGGACTTTTCGTTTTCAGAAATGGGAAGCTGAAGTGATTACATCGCCTCTTCCATCGCGGTCCGCTGTGCTCTGCGAATGGCTTTTACCTTCTTCATTCGCTTCTTCACAGACGGCTTGGTGAAAAACGTACGCTTCTTGAACTCTTTCAAGACGCCGGATCGCTCGTACTTCTTCTTGAAACGACGAATGGCGCGGTCGATGGGTTCGTTTTCACCGATGATGATGCCGACCAGAGTAATCACCTCCTTACAAGTTCGGTGTCCCGCTGTTATGCCTGCGCCGGAACACTCTCAATAATGCCGGATTCCAAAGCCTGTTGCATATTCTCGATCAGCCGTCGCTCGCCAAGCTTCTCGAACGAAACGGTAATAGATTGCGTGCCGTCTGAAGTCTTCTGTTTGGCAGTTACTTTCCCGACGTCGTCCCACTCAGTGTGGTAAATCGCCTGGCCGACTTTGTACACCTGTTCCCGCGAGTAGGTCAAGCAAGCCGTTCGGTCTATCTTCTTTGCGGCTTCGCCTTTTTTCATGAGCGCGGACATCGGCTTGTCGATCAAAGCGGTATGTTTGCACCTGGTGCAGCGATACCACGCTTTTGTTGCCGGTTCGTGCCCCTCTTCTGCCTGCACCTCACCAACGAGCTCCATCTTCGTCGTCTTGCGGCAATAAGCACAATCATACATCATGTACTTTGTCTTGGCCATCGCACACTCCTTCACATGAGAAAAAGGGAGATATCCAGTCCCGAGGTGATTTCGCCGCTAGGTATGCTAAGATTCGAGCGAGATAGTTGCGGACAACTCGTTAGACTTAAGAAAGGTACGGAAAAGACCAACCTTAGTCAAGACTGATCTGCCCCTCCCTTTACAGCGCTTTGCTCTGGCGAGAGCCGCCAACTTTGAGAGAAACCTCTTGCAATAACGGGGGGCAAGGGCTATTTTCGGTACGCGCAGAGAGTCGCTTGCGGGAGCGTGATTTACGGCAATTCGTTTCAAGGTGATCCTCACGAAATTACGTGATGGTCAACCGCCTCATCCCATTTCTGATGCCTATGGACAGAATCAAAAGGCTCATCGGTCGTTACCTCCCGATTATTTCGGTCCTGGCTGTTTTCTCTGTATATGTGTTTACGCTTCTTCCGGGGGTCGGCTATTCCGGAGATACGGGCAAGTTTCAGTTCGTCGGGAAGGTCCTTGGAATCCCGCACGAACCCGGGTCGCCTACTTATGTCATCCTGAACCACCTGCTCGTCAATGCCATCCCGTTCGGTAGCACAGCCTTCAAAGCAAATCTCATCTCGGCCTTCTTTTCAGTGTTGGCATTGCTCGTATTGTCTCAAATCTTGCGCTTGCTTGGTATTCGCCCGTTTGTTGCTGCAGTGACAATCCTGATATTCGGTTTTAGCTACACCCTCTGGTCCCAATCCGTTATTGCAGAAGTCTATTCGCTTTGTGTTCTCTTTGTCGCACTGACCCTCTGGCTCTTCGTGCGGTGGCACAAGTCCGGTAAACCAGGAGATTTTCTGCTGGCTTGTGCCGTCTATGCGGTTTCGTTCGGAAACCATCTCATCGTTGTGACAATTCTTCCGGCGATCGTCTATCTGGCCTGGGTCACAAGGAGAGATTACTTCTGGTCGCCGCGAATCATAGTGCCGGTTTTGCTGCTCATCGCGCTTGGTGCCGCGCAGTACGGATATCTCATATGGAGGTATTACTCGCCGGAAACATCCTACCTCGAAATCCTGGTTCCGGATCTTCGAACGTTATGGCATTTTGTGAGCGGGGGGCAATTCCAACCGAATTTCTTCGGGTTGGGATGGAAGGGGGCAATTTTTGAGCGCCTTCCCCTGCTTTTCCGCTTTATCTGGCTGGAATTCCTTCCGCTGACAGCTGTGTCGATTCTTGGTTACTTCGTCCTCGAACAGCGAACGATACGCAACTTCCTTCTCCTGGCCGCGCTCGGCACTTTTGTGTTTGATCTGATCTACGTCGTGCCGGACATTTTTATTTACATGCTCCCGGTCTATGTGGTGATTGCCATCGGACTCGGATTGGGCCTCGAGTGGCTGGCTGCACATTGGTCGCCCCGGTACAGGATGACTCTGAGCATCGTCATCGCCCTGATCCCCGCAGTGTTCATCACTCTCAACCTCCCGCGCGCGGACCAAAGCAAGAGTGGGGAAGCCGGTAAGCTCGTCGAAGAGTCACTTCGCACAGTCGGAAAGAACTCTCTGATTATCTGCCCCAATTATGACTATGCGGGATATTTTTGGTACTATGTGTTCGCTGAGAAGAACACGAGCGATAGTCTCTTTGTTCTCTACTCTCATGAAGGTGAGCTGCCGATCCGGGACCTTGAACTCTATCTTGATCGGAAAGGAACGGTCGGGCTTCCGCTTCAACGTCGAAATCTCCCGGATGGGCTGGCGGTGTTTTACTGCACTGCCTACCAGCCGCGGCCGTTTGACAGAGGGTGAGTGCGATCCAGGTTATCCTCATTCTCCGGATACCGCACTCGCCCTCTGTCAAACGGCCGCGGCT
>DOWV01000350.1:15818-26472 GCA_003519375.1 Bacteroidota bacterium | reverse complement strand
GGAAAATGGCAGGTGACCAACGTTCTTCTTGTTGACGAAGAGGACGGGCTTGTGTACTTCACCGCACGGAAGGAGGCTTCGACAAGAACGGATCTGTACAGAGTGAAGATGAATGGAAAGGGCCTTACCAGGCTGACATTCGGGGAGTATACTCATGCTGTGAGACTCTCGCCGAAGGGTGGATACTTCATTACCACCTACTCGAACGTCGCAGCGCCGCAGAAAATGGCTGTATGCAATACGGACGGCAAGGTGTTGCGCGAAATCGGTGACGCAAAAGGCAAGGAGTTCGATAATTACGAGCTGGCGAAGACCGAGCTGGTCACCATGACAACTCCGGACGGATACACGCTCCCGGCGGTTATCACACTTCCGTTCGATCTCGATCCGGACAGGAAATACCCGGTCCTCATCAGCATCTACGGCGGTCCGAATGCCGGCAGCGTGTCCGATGGATGGAAAGGGATCGGTAATCAGTGGTATGCTGAGGAAGGAATGATCCAGATTTCCATCGACCATCGCGCTGCGGGGCATCATGGCAAAGAAGGCGTCGCTTTGATGCACAGGGTTCTTGGAAAGTGGGAAATGAATGACTATATCGAATGGGTCAAGTGGCTGCGGACAAAACCGTACGTCGATCCACGGCGTGTCGGTATCACCGGCGGAAGCTATGGCGGATACGTAACGGCGATGGCGCTGACATTCGGATCGGAGTACTTCGCATTCGGTATCGCCGGCTCATCGCCGACCGACTGGAAGCTCTACGATACACATTACACCGAGCGATTCATGGATACGCCTGCCGAAAATCCGGAAGGATACAAAAACGGTTCGGTCATGACTTATGCAGACAAGTATAAGAGCGGACTTCGCATTGTCCACGGAACACTGGATGACAACGTTCATATGCAGAACAGTATTCAGTTGGTGGACAAGCTCGAGGACCTCGGCAAGAATTTTGAGCTTATGCTCTATCCCAACGGCCGGCACGGATGGGGCGGCGCGAAGGGTGTACACTCGCGCGTCGAAGCGGCGCGCTTCTGGTACAAGAACCTGCTCGAGAAGCCGTTCCCTGAAGACCAGTATACGAAGCTCTATCAGATGGGCGGTGGTCGTCCTGGGGCAGGAAGACCGCGATAGTCCGGTCGGACAAATTGTCAATCTGTCCAACATGTGCGTCATGACGGCCGCAGTGCACAGTCGCTTCGGCCGTCCTTTTTCGAATGAGTGAGGAGCATCCATGGAATCAGACAAACTCTACAAGATCCTGTTCACCATCGGGAGCGGCTGGAACTTTGTCATGTCGGTAGCAGTATTTTTTCTGGTCGGTTCGCTTCCCGGCATCATCGGAATCGAGCCTCCGCGGTATCCGATTTTCATTTACTTCAATCTCATGTCGATCTTCTTTTTCGGATGCATTCAGTGGATCATTGCCCGCGATCTTCACGGCCACCGGAGCTTCATCAAGATGCTTGTATGGGCCAAGCTGGCCATGGCCGCCGTGCTTCTTTTTTCTGTTCTGCGGGACGCGCCGTCAAAAGAGCTTGTGGGCTTTCTCGCCCCCGGCGTCGTGGTCGATGTGATCTTCGGATTGATTTTCTGGCGATTCCTGGTTTTCAGCGGCCGGAAGGCGGTCGCCTGATTCAACTATGTGCCTCTGACCGTGCGTCAACTGCTGTTGGACAATCCGGGGATTCTGCCTTACATTTCCTCTGACATGAATACCCGGGAACTCTCTGCGATAGCCTCGAACGCACACCGTATCGTCGCCACCCTGGCAAACGATTATCCGTCGCGCCACGGATCCCAACCCAAAGTCCTCAACGCTGCCGGCTCGTTCATTGAGAACGAATTTCGATCGCTTGGCTATGAGGTGGAATCGCAGTATTACGACAGCCACGGTTCGAAGGTCCGCAATCTTGTGGTTGAGAAAAAGGGGAGGGAGCCAGGGAGGTCAGCTATCATTCTTGGAGCGCACTACGATACGGTGCCTGAGACACCCGGCGCAGACGACAATGCCAGCGGTATTGCGGGGCTCCTTGAACTGGCCAGATTGCTGAAAGGAAGTTCAGGGGCCAGAAGTGTCAGGTTTGTCGCGTTTCCTCATGAAGAACCGCCCTATTTCTATTCGAATCTTATGGGCAGCCGGCAGTACGCGGGAATGTTGAAGCGGACGGGCGAGAATCCGCTGGTGATGATTTGCCTGGAGATGCTTGGGTTTGCGGGGGAACGATATGAACAGCGTTATCCGGCCCCTTTGCTGCAGGTTCTGGGCCGTTATCCGAAGTACGGGAACTTCATCGGTCTGGTCGGCAACCTGAGGAGCCTGAGCATGATGTCGTTCGTGCGAAGCGCGATGCGAAAGCACTGCACGGTTGGAGTGGAAAGTCTGACGGCGCCAGGATTCATTTCGCCGCTCTTTCTGTCTGATCATTCATCATTCTGGAAAGAAGGATTTCCTGCGCTGATGGTCACCGACACCGCCTTTCTCCGCAATCCACATTATCATCTTCCCTCGGACACCCCCGATACGCTGAATTACGATTTCCTCGCCCGCGTCGTCGACGGAATCCATGCCGCCGTTCTCGCGCTTGATGCAGTCGAGTGATCACTCTTTCCGCGCCCGGGGTTCCCCATTCGAGCAGCTGCTCAAAGGTTCTTCCGGACATCCCTCCGCTTACTTGAACAAGGTCAATCTTCTCGTTTCCACGATAGATTCTGCCTGAAGGCGGTAGAAGTACACGCCGCTCGGCAATGCCGAACCATCCCACCGGACAGTATGTCTTCCCGCGGCACGAATTCCATTCGCGATGGTCGCGACCTCCTGCCCAAGAACATCAAACAACTTGATGCTCACAAAGCCATCGGCCGGCAGCTGAAAGCTGATTGCGGTCTGAGGACGAGACGGATTTGGATAATTCTGTTCGAGCACGACCGGCTTCCGCGCCGCGCCATACGTTGATTGCACGGATGTACCCGTCTGCTGGATCCTGTAGATCCTCCCATCTGAATATGATACGATGTAGACCTCACCCGAATGATCCTCGCCGAACGACGAAATCAAATAGGGAGAGTCGATGAGCAGTTGATTGGTCGGAGAGCCGGAATCGTTGAACGACAAAGCCCAGATCATACCTGATCCATAGTCGCCGTATAGATAGTTGCCTTGCAGTGCCGGAAGTCCGGCGCCCCGGTACGCATACCCTCCGGTGACGGAGATATTGCCCTGGCTGTGCGCATAGACCCAGAGGGGCTGAATCAACCCTGTCGTATCGCAGCCGGATGACGGGTTGTAGCATGCCTTTCCTTCGGTCCGGCGCCATCCGTAATTTCCCCCGGCGACAATCGTATCGATTTCCTCCCAGGCGTTTTGACCGACGTCTCCCGCCCATAACGTTCCCCGCTCCCGGTCGAAGCTCATCTTCCATGGATTGCGGAGGCCGTATGCATAAATCTCCTCACGAAATCCCATCGTATTGCCTGCGTACGGGTTTGTCGGCGGGATTGTATAATTCCGGCCCGGAGAGACTGAATTCACATCGATGCGCAGAATTTTGCCGAGAAGTGTCGATCTGTTTTGTGCATTGTTCTGCGGGTCGCCCCCGGAACCCCCATCTCCAAACGCCAGGTAGAGATAACCATCGGGGCCAAACCTGATATTTCCCCCGTTGTGATTGCTGAACGGCTGGTCAATGGTCAGCAGCACAAGCTCGCTGCTCTTAACTGCGGAATCTGGGTTGGCAGAGCTGAGCGTAAACCTGGAAACGAAGGACTGGAGCCTGCCGGCGGAAGAGCTCGTGTAGTTGACGTAGAAGTAACCGTTATGCGTGTAGTCGGGGTGGAATGCAAGTCCGAGCAGGCCGGTTTCACCGCCGGATTGCGAAACCCGGTCTGAAAGATCAACGAACAGCTTTCGTTCGGAGACGGCCGCTGAATTGACGAAGACGTCAATCCGGCCGTACTGCTGTACCACGTAAAGTTTGTCGGAGCCGTCGACGGCGTGAACCATCTCGACCGGTGAAGAGAATGGCGACAGGTTCGGAAAAGCATTCTGGAGATTATACTGTGCCGGGGCAGGGGAGGAGCAGGCGGAGAGGAATGAAAAAACGAGCAAATGGAAGTGTGATCGCATTGATGTTCGATGATCTACCCGAGAGGTTCAACGTATTCAAAGGTCCGGGAACTCCCGCGGGCCTCATAGGAGGTAACAATCGCTGCCGCTGCTTAGGTTCCGTTTCGTTCGGGTATTCGGTCATTCCGCTATTCCGTCGTGCCATCATTCCACCCCTCCACCTCAAGCTACCGCCTTTTCCGGCCACCTGTCGTGTCGGATCGCGGATCCGACTCTACTTCACTACTCCAATACTCCACGACTCATCTACTTCCAACTCAATTACTCCTAGAACGCCTCCGTCACCGTAATGTACATTCCCGATGAATTCCTGCCGACGCCGTAATCCAGGCGAAGGTTGACGCGCTCCTCGGGATTCCACGCGAATCTCAAACCAATCCCTCCCGCGAACCAAAACCTCTTCAGCCCAAATTGCCCGACCTTGTTGGCAACCTGAGCAGCGCCGGCGAAACCGACCATGCCAAAACGCCACCAAACCGGAAAGCGGTACTCGGCCTGCACAGCAATGCCGTTCCTGTCCCTGTATCGTCCGTCGAAATAGCCCCGTACAAGATTCTGTCCGCCAAAATTGGCCATGCCGTAAAACGGGGCAATCCCATCAATGAACTCTGCCGCCGCTTGCACCGCCAACACCTGTCCGGCCAGAACCTCGAAAAAATTCCGTGTGTCGATTTGGACATCGGTGTAACTATAGTCGCTGCCGAATGAACTCCGATAGAGGAGCGTTGTGATCTGATAGAGACTGCCCGACTGTGCGGCGATGGTGTTGTCCCGCGAATCCCAGTTCGCGACAAAGCCGATGCCCGCCAACGATCCGCCCTTGCTCCCGGGAATGACACCCGATGCCAGCAATCCCGTTGGAGCAGTTTCTCTTACCGAGCTATGTTCAGCGCGTACTGCCGGTCCGGCATTCATGTGCGAGAGAACATTTCTATAAAGTACCGCTTCAAAAAGAACTTTTTGAGAAGTGTAATTCTCTTCATTCGATTCCGGCGTGTCATTTCCCACGCCGAAGAATTTGTTGGGGTATTTCTGAAATTTCGTGTTTGCCAGCAGCCGGTACGTGCCTCCGCGAAAATACAGATCGCCTGAGAGCTCAAGGATGATCTGTTTCTTCTGTGTGTAGATGATGTCGCCGGTGACGGCCGAGGCGCGCGACAACGTTGAGTCCCGATACAGGTACAGCGCAGCTGCGCCGCCGGCGATCCCGGTCTCCGGTGTGTAGAAAATGATAGGGAGAGGATAGATGGCGGAGAGTGTTGTTCGCGAGGTGTCCTGACTCAGAAGAACAGTGGTCCAGCAGCACAGGAGCACCGGACCCATGATGATGCTACGGCGAGCCATATCACTCAATTTCATTGATTTCGAATTCCTTGCCGGATGGCCGGATTTGATCGTGAAGACGCTTAAGAGCGTAATAGGCATCCTGGCTGCCCCGTTGAGCTGAACTTCGGTACAGCCTCACAGCTTCGGGGATCTTCTTCACGACGCCGGTGCCTGTTTCAAAACAGAACGCCATGGCAACCTGCGCAAGGATCGAGCCTTTTTGCGACGCCTCATCAAGGACTGCAATCGTTCGCCGCAGGCGGGACGTATCACGCTCGGACCGGACCGCAATGGCCGCAAGCCTGACTTTTGCCTCGCGGTTGCCGAGAACGCTTGCCCGACCCCACAAAGCAAGAGCCATTTGACGATTCTCAGGTACCCAGCGGCCGGAATAATAACAGAGGCCGAGTTCGATCATGGCCTGAACATGGTTGACCGAGATGGCTCTATTGAGAAATTCGAGCGCCTGCTTGTCTGTGATCATTCCCTCTTGTTGTGTCATGATGTAGTCGATCTTGAGCCCTGAGAGCGCCGCCCAGACGAATTCGGCGTCTGCGTCATGCTGGCCTACTCGCGTCTTGAGAAGCGGAAAAAGCCGCCCTTGTTCCATCAGGCGAGCAAGCAGTCCCGGCGCCCGCGGCGACGACATGCGAATTGCCCGTATGTAATGAAGCGTCGCTGTGATGATATTCTTCTCAACGCCGACTCCGCGTTCGTAACTCCTGGCCAGAATAGTAAGGGCCTCGGGGCTTCCTTCCTCAGCCGCGTCACGAATAGCTTTCATTCCCTCGCTGTCAAGGCTGAGTGTTCGTTTCGATTCTTTTGAGATGCCCAGTGCACGCTTGAGCTGCGGCGTCGCTTCCCGCAGTGCGTCTTTCAAAAGCGTGGCGTCACTCTGCGCATTCGTGTCAGGTTTGGCGTCCTGGAAGACAAATCCAAGTGCCTGTTTGACAACGGGTGTCTTCTGTGACGCGCTTGTGTCGTCAGGTGCCGCCTTGGGCTGGGGAAGCCCAAGCCCTCGTGACTCAAAATCAGCGAGTGCTTCTTTGGCCGGTTGATAGCCTGCATCCGCTGCTTTCTTGATCCAGACGTACGCTTCTTCCCAGTTGCGCTGGACGACGAGATTTTCAGTCAGAAACATGCTGAAGATGTACTGAGCTTCGGCCATCCCATTGCCCGCAGCAGCTTTGAAAAGCTTGTACGCATCAAAGGGATTCCATGGAATTCCCAATCCGTTGAATTCGAGAATGCCGAGATTGTACTGAGCATCGGCAGAATTCTGGTCGGCCGCGCGCCGGATCCAGAACGCGCCTTTCAAAGTATCGGCTTCGACGCCCTCACCGAGAAGATAACGGAGTCCCACCTCTTGTTGAGCAGCCACGTCGCCGCCGTAGGCCTTCCGCTCAAGCACGAAGATGTGCATGAGATTGTAATCGATATCGGACCGCTTGAGTTGCGCAGATGGGGAAGGAGGGCGATAGTTCTTGTAGACGGGGCTGTTGGATTGTTCCTGAGCGGTGAGTTCAACGGGAACCATCGTTGGAACGAAGAGCAGACACCCTATGAGGAGACAACGCATGCGAAGGCACCGATTCAAAGAGAAGAATTCGCCGAGAAGTCATGAAGTCCTCAGCGAGGTGTCATGAGAGCGCCAAACGGCCGCAACGACTCGGCTGCGGCCGTTCGTGAACGAACCGGGGAAGCGTCAGAATTTTCCGAATCGGAACGTCAAGACCGCCAACGGGCCGCTGAGGTCGGCGTTCGTTGCGGCAGAAGAGCTCACGCCAGAGATGTACCGGTAGCTGACGCCGGCGCTCAACCGGAAATACTTCGTCACGTTGAGATTCACCTGGGCTGCGGGTTCGACGACGAAGAATGTATCGTTGCCGGCGTCCATTCCCGAACGTACGCTGTCGTCTCTCCAGCCTACAGCCCCGCCGCCGATCAACGTCATAACGGAAAAGTGAATGAGCCTGTCCGACTGCGCGATGTATTCAAGTTCCACACCGCCGTAACCGAAATTCAGATAGCGCTGGCCGTAGGGGCCGGTCACATTTGCCTTGACGTCATTGGCCAAACCGTAGCCGCCGCCGCCGACAATGAAGGTATGATTGATGATCCAGCCGCCGCGGCCGCCGACGAAAATGCCGGCTTCTCCGTTAATGCTGCCGAACTTCACGACCGGTCCGCCGAATCCACCGTTCTCGATCTCGCCGTCGATAAGCGTTTCTTCCTGTGCAAGAAGAGGAAGGGTGAAGAAGCACAGAAGCAGGACAGCTGCAAGTTGTCTCATGGTATAATCCTCCCTGAGGAATTTGCGCCGGGATTCTGAAATCAGATGGTCGGCTCAATCTTACGCTTTCAATGAGTTTGCTCGCGCATCACGGCAGGTTCCACACTCCCGGCGGGAGAAGGACGGCCCCGGAGTACGAGCTTCTTGAAGAAGGCCGGCAGCTTCACGCGCCATTCATCGACCTTGGTGTACATAACGGGAACCAGAATCAACGTCAGGAGCAGCGAGCTGGTCAATCCGCCGACGAGTGCCCAGGCAAGACCCGATTTCCATTCTGCCCCCGCTTCGCTGCTCAACGCGATAGGAAGCATGCCCACCACCATCGCAACGGTGGTCATGAGAATCGGCCGCAACCGGGTTTCGCCCGCTTCAAGCAAAGCGTCGTATGTGCTCAGACCCTTTTCCTCTCGCATCTGGTTCGTTCGGTCGACAAGGAGAATCGCGTTCTTGCCGACGAGTCCGACGAGCATGATGATGCCGAGAATCGAGAAAATGCTCAGCGATTTCATCGTCAGCGCCAGTGCGAGCAAGGCACCAATCATGGCAACCGGGATGGAAAAGAGCACGACGAAAGGATACACATACGAATCATACAGCGCGACCATGATGAGGTACGTGAACAGGATCGCAGCGAGCAGGGCGAGCCCGAGGCTGCCGAATCCGTCTGCCTGGTTCTTCAAGTCGCCAAGGTAAGCGATGCTGATTCCCGCCGGAATCAGATTCCCTTTCTTGATCGCGCCCTGAATGTCGGCGCCGATACTTCCGCTGGGCCGGCCAACCGCCTGTGAAAAGACCGTCACGGAGAAGTTACGATCTTTTCTCTGCAATTTCGAGGGACCCGTTGATTGCGTAATCGTGGCAAACTGCTTGAGCTCGATCATTTGGCCTTTTCGATTCGTCACCGTCAGGCTCCCGACATCCGACGTCTTTGACCGGTCAAACTCATCAAGAACGATCCGAAGATCGAACTCGTTACTTCCTTCCCGAAACTTGGAATCGTCATCGCCGTTGAGCGCCACGCGAAGCGTTGCCCCGACATCGGCGAGCGAAATCCCCAGCGTTGCCATTTTCTGCCGGTCAATGTCCACTCGCGTCTCCGGCTTACCTTCTTCAGACGAAAGTCGAACGTCTGCCGTTCCCGGAATCGTGCGGATAACATCCGCAAGTTCCTGTGCGGCCCGGCGAACCTCGTCATAGTTCGTGCCGCTGACCGCTATCTGAATCGGGGTCTGGTTCGCGGTACCGAAAATGCCGATCGGATTCACCCTCACTTTGACACCCGGGATCTCCGAAGCTTTCGCCTTGATCTCTGCCCCGATCTCGTCCGTGGATCGCTTGCGCTCATCTCGCTGAACGAGCGCCACGTTGAGCTCGGACACATTGTTCGAGTTCTGGCCGATGAATCCTTCACTGGAAGCCCCGACGTTGACAGACATTTTCTTCACCTCCGGAATTCCGGCGATGATCTTCTCCACCCGCTGCGTTACGAAGTTGGTGTTCTCGAACGTTGATCCGGGAGCAAGTTCGAGCGTAACGGCGAATTCGCCGCGGTCTGCCACGGCAATGAACTCTGACCCGATGAAACCAAGCGGAAGGAGCGCAAACGATGCAAGGAAAAGCGACAGCGTCATGGCATAGACTTTTCCCCTGTTTGCGAGCGCCCATTTCAGAGTTTTGATGTACTGAAGCGTCAGGCGATCGTACAAGCCTTCAAACCAGAGTGCAAAGCGTCCAAGAATGGAGCCTTTCGTGAGGTGTTCCAGTTTCGCGAAGCGCGACGCCAGAACGGGAGTCACCGTGAACGAGACGAAAAGCGACATCAAAGTTGAGAATACGACGACGAGAGCGAACTCTCTCATAATGTTGCCGATAAGTCCGGAGACGACAGACAACGGAAGAAACACCACCACATCCACAAGCGTGATCGACAACGCAGCAAAGCCGATCTCGTTTCTTCCCTTGAGTGCCGCCGAGCGTCGTTCATCTCCGGCTTCAAGGTGGCGGTAGATATTCTCGAGCACGACAATGGAATCGTCAACAAGAATGCCGACCACCAGCGACAACCCCAGGAGTGTCATGAGATTGAGAGACATGCCGAAAATATACATCGCGATGAAGGTGGAAATCATCGACGACGGAATGGCGATCATCACGATGACGGAGTTGCGGATGCTGTGCAGGAACCCGAGCATCACAATGGCGACGAGGAAAATGGCGAGCACGAGATCCTTTTTGACGCCATTGGCTGCGTCGAGTGTAAACGTCGATCCGTCCTGGGCTACATCGAACTTCAGGCCGGTGTCCGCATACCTTTGCTCAAGCTTCGGCAGAGCGGTACGAACGATAGCGCTCACATCGACGGCATTCGCATCGTTCTGTTTCTGGACCAGAATCCCAACGGAGGTCACGCCGTTGATGCGGCTCAACGTTGCATAATCCTTCTGTCCGTCCTGGATCTCGGCCACATCCGAGAGCTTGATATTGCCGCCTTGCTTCGACTGGGCGACAACGAGATTGCGGATATTATCGACAGAGGTGAATTTCCCTGCGAGACGCACGACATACTGGGTTTCATCTTCTTTGACCTTCCCGGTGGGAAAGTCAAGGTTGGATGCTTTGATCGTCTGTGTCACTTGCAGGAGTGAAAGGCCGTACGAACGCAGCTTCTGTGCATCGAGATTGACCTTGATCTCCCGTTCATCGCCGCCTACAAGCGTTACCTGTGCGACTCCATCGAGTTTCGAAAGCTCCGGTTGAATCCGGTCTTTGAGGAGCTGGTAAAAATCCCGGCTGGACATCGAGCTCGTGGCGCCCATTCGAAGAATCGGCCGCTCGTCGATCGCGAACTTCGAAATCGTCGGGGCCTTTGCACCGGAGGGGAGCTTTGACACAATCTCGTTCAC
>DOWV01000350.1:14273-15703 GCA_003519375.1 Bacteroidota bacterium | reverse complement strand
CTCGTCCCCCCGCCGTTGAGCGTCCTGGAGGGCGATGTTCACTTCAGCCGATTGCAGAAACTCAATGCTGACGAAAGAAACGCCTTCGGACGAAGTGGCTGCAACGGAGGACACCTTGTCGATTCCCGACACGGCGTCTTCAATGAGTTTTGTCACCGATGTCTGCACTTCTGTCGGAGCAGCGCCCGGGTAGATGGTCGTGATCGTGACGAAGGGTGGAGAGATCTTCGGCAGCAGCTCGTACTTCATCTGGCCGAAGCTGAGAAGTCCGAGGACGCCGAGTACGGAAAAAATGACGACGACGAGCGTCGGACGTTTAATCGCTATTTCGGTTAATGTCATGGGTTTGTTCTCCTCTTAGTGCATCACGCTGACGGCAACACTGTCCTTTAGATTGTTCTGGCCGCTGAGAACAATAGTTTCCGCCGGCTTGACGCCGCTGAGGACTTCGAGATTCGTGCCTACCTGGGTACCGACAACGATGTCACGCAAACGTGCAATACCGTTCTGCACGACATAGACCTGGGGCTTCTTTGTGCTGCCCACGAGCGCCTGGCGGGGAATGGTCATGGCCGGGTGGTCTTGTACAGACACGAACGAAACGCGTCCGAACATCCCCGCCTTCAGCGGATGCTTTGGACTGTTCTTCAGCACAACCTCCACGGGATACGTGTGAGCGTCGTCCGCCTTGGAGCTGATATTTGAGACTTTTCCTTCGAAGGCCACGCCGGGGTACACATCCGTGCCGACTTCGACTTTGTCGCCCACCTGAATCCGGAACGCATCCTGCTCCGAGACGTTCAATCGGACTTTCAAGGTTGAGATATCGACAACGTTCGCCACGGTCATGTTATTCTGGATCATAGTCCCGAGATCAACGGGCCGGGCAGCCACAACACCGGAAATCGGGGTCTTTATCTTTGTGTCGCTGTACTGGCGGCGGGCAACGATGTACTGCGCTTCTGCGGACTTGAAGGCAAGCCGCGCGCCTTCGAGCTGCGTGTCAGAGACTGAGTTGTCCTTTGACAATGATTCAAACCGTTCAAGATCCTTCTTGGCCTTCTCGTAATTGACCTCGGCCGTCGTGAAGTTTGCCTGCTTCACCTCGTCGTCGATCTGGACGATGGTGGAACCGGCCCGCACCTCGTCACCCACATCGGCAAGCACTTTGACGACCTTGCCCTGGGTTTCGGACACGATTGCCACGTCGTTGTTGGCCATGATCGTGCCGACCAGAGAGACTGTTTCCGATAACTTTTCTGTGGTCACCTCTGCGACCGTCACCGGAAGGAAACGCACGATGTCGGTTTTGGATCGTGCCTGCATCTTGCTCCTGTTGTTCAGAAGAACCAGGACGGTCAGAGCCAGGACGGCCAGGACCCCCGATACGAATTTCACTCTCTTCATGATTGATCTCTCCAAGTATGTAT
>DOWV01000350.1:0-14023 GCA_003519375.1 Bacteroidota bacterium | reverse complement strand
TAATTTTCCTCCGCTTGTTTCACTCCCTGCTCTGCAACGAGAATGCGCTCCTCACCACGGCGGAGGTTCAGATAGTCACGCGTAACCTCAAGCGTAATCGCATCCTGGAGCTGTCCAAGACCGTCTCTTACCTGCTCGAGCTGTGCCTTCGCCTGGTCGGTTTGCCGGAGCGTGGCTCCCCAATTCCAGAGATCAAGTGATACGGAGACACCGACATCCCACGTCTCTTTAAAGATATCCTGGGCCGGAAAGACGCGCTGGTTCGGACGGGCAGATATGTAGTTCCCAACGAGGTATACTTGAGGCCACCACCCCGCCTGGGCAATGGAGACGGCGGCGTCGCCGGCCTGGACACGGAGTTGCATGGAATGTAATTCCGGTCTCCGGGACTGGGCCATCCGGATCAAGTCGGGCAGCGGCTCGAAGACGCGGTGCGCATGCACAAGATCGGTTGTAGGCTGAATGCGCGTGTCCAGAGGCAGGCCGATGACGTTGTTGAGGGAAATCGCCGCGAGCTGAACATTGTTCCGGGCATCAATCTGACGAAGCTGCACATCGGAGAGCTGTACCTGGACCTTCAGGACCTCGTTGTTCGTGAGGAGCCCTTGTCTCTGCCAGCTCTGCACATCTTTGAGGTGTGCCTTGACCTGCTCGACGTTTTCGTCGACCACACGCTGAAGTTCAATGGCCTTTTTGAGATTCCAGTACGCGCTCTTCACACCAAGCGCCAGATCGCGTCTGTCGCGGTCGTACTCTTTCTGCGTAGCCTGTGCTGTGAAGTCCGCAATGTCGGCATTTCTGCGGATGCGGAAGCCCGTGAAAACCGGCTGCTGGACCGAAAGCCGGGCTGAGTAGTTGTCAACAATCGACGGCGAAAGCGTGATCGGCGCAGAGAGGAAAGGAAGCGAGACCTGCGCGGCCGGGATGTTGCTGAGTCGAGTGTAGCCGCCGTTGAGCTTCACGGTCGGCAGCATGAGTGTGGCTGCTTCGCCCGCCTTCGCATCTGCTGCCTGCGACCTCATGAGGGAAGCATGAAGTACCTTGCTCTTGTCGAAGCTGAGGCGGACGGCGTCATCGATACTCAGTTGAATTGTTTGTTGAGCGACAGCGGCCGTGAACAGCGAGGCTGCCAAAAGAGAAATGAAGAGGGAGGTAGATCGTTTCATAGCGTTTCCGTTGTGATGAATGATTGCCGGGGCCGCGCGCCTAGGAAGCAAGTGCAACGGGCCGGGATTCGTGATTGATGAATTGAGCACGCGCTTCGTTTGTGAGAATTCCTTCAAACAGAATGCTCGTAATGGCTGTGAGCGTCTCCGAAATAGATCGCTGCGACGTCGTGTTCGGATACTGTTTGAGGAAATGTTGAAATGCGCCGATGAACAGCGCAGTAACGACATCCTGATCAATGTTCGCACGGAACACGCCCCTCTCGACACCCTCCTGGATCACGCGGGCAACGACATGATTGCTATGCTGTTCCTGAAATTCATCGCTGCATTTGCAGACGTTGGGTGCGTGCTTCAGAAGATCCATCCGCAGATGAGGCGGTATCTGTGTGTGGTGTGCGGAGGTCACGTCGAGGATCGACCTTAACTTCTGGATAAAATCCATTGTCCTGTCTTCGACGAGGAGCTCGATGCGTAAAGAAGTCTCGGCCTGCATTCGCTTTACCATTTCAGCAGCCAGATCTACTTTGCTGGTGAAATGAGCATAGACGGTCTTCTTGCTCATACCAAGGTCTGTGGCGATCTCGCTCATCGTCACAGTGCTGAAACCGAACTGGAGAAAGTGCTCTCGTGCCTTTTCCAGAATTCGTTCTCTGATTTCTGTATCGGACATTGTGTCTCCCTATTTTGAAATTGGAAAACCCCTTACGTATCCTGAGTTTCCTGATGGCCGTCCACTAACTTAGGCGCAACAGTAGTTTAGAACCATTCTCAGAAATGAAAAGTTCCGAAACCTGATGGGTTTCCTGAGTTTCCCAAAAATAGGAAAATCAGTGCAGGCAACAAAATCTGAGGGAAAATGGGGTAGGGGGAGGCTAGGCTGATGCTACCTGGGAAAAAAAATCGCGGAGTTTCTGTTCATCTAAGTCGCCCTTCGTCCGGACGCCGCTGCAGATATCGACCGCGTAAGGTCTGACTGTCCGAATCGCATCGGCAACATTTTCGGGCTTGAGCCCGCCCGCAAGAAAGACCGGTGCGCCGGCCTGCTCGCAGATGGTCCGGCTGATAGACCAGTCATGAACTCGGCCTGTTCCGCCGAGCTCCTTCACGGCAAGATTCGGGTTGCCTGAATCAAGCAGAAGAGCGTCAACGAATGGAGAAACAGCTAGAGCCCGACCGAGAGCCTCGGGTCCGGTCACATGGATAACCTGAACAATCGAGACTTCGGGCAAAGCGGAACGGAGAGTCTTGTACGTTTCGAGAGCAACTTCATCAACGAGCTGCAGCGTATCCGCATGGGTACGGCGCTGTTGCTCGATGATGGACGAAGCATCCTGTTTGCTGGTGAGGAGAAAGGTTGAAATACCCGGGGGAACGTGCGGGATGATGGAGGCGATCTTGTCTTCAGAAATCGGACCGGGCCCGCTCGGCATCGCGGAAACGAATCCGAGCGCATTCGCTCCGTACCGGACAGCCAATTCAACTTCCTCAACACTCTTTATACAACACACCTTCACCCGCGTCTTCATGATCTTCCTCAGGTAATGGAACACCCCGACTTCGTCGGGGCAAGCTGAACACGCTGATGATAAAGATATTCACAATAATTCTTCACTGTGTGAATCAGTAACATCTGTGTCTTCTGTGTGCTATTCAGAGTGTCACCCTTCTTTCCCTGGAGTCCCCACGTTCAATTTCTCCATCGCCTCCGACTGCTTGCGCGTACCGAAAATCGTTATTGCCGCGACGGCCGCGATGATGAAAACGGCGGCGAGGGCGACGCGCGCCGGCAGCTCTTCTCCCCCCACAAGCCAGCCGATGAGAACCGCGATCACAGGATTCACATACGCGTACGTTGACGCGCGGGTCGGTGTGGTTGCGCGAAAAAGCCATACGTACGAGGAAAATCCTATGATCGAACCAAATACCACGAGATATGCAACTGCCGACAGCGAACGACTCGTGATGTTAACAACGTGGAGATCTTTCAACTCTCCGGCCGCTGCGCCTACAAGGAGAAGCGCGACGCCGCCGATCAACATCTCCATTCCGTTTGCCAGTGCCGGCGAAGCGGGCAGGACTGCGCGCCGCGAATAGAACGAACCGAACGCCCAGCAAATGGACGATCCGAGAAGGACAACGGCGCCGATGGCATTGACCTCGCCTCCTCCCACCAGGTCCGCCGGGTCAACGAGTATCGCTATCCCAAGCGTACCAAGAGCCAGCCCGATGAAAACTCCGGCGGTTGGTCTGACTCCTCCCTGCATCCAATCGATGAGGATAAACCAGAGGGGACTGACGGCGACGAGAAGAGCAGCAATACCCGAAGGGATGAGCTGCTCTGACCAGCTTAATCCGCCATTCCCTACCAAAAGGAGCATCAGGCCGACGATGGCAGCAGATTTCCAATGGACCTTTGTGAGCTTTTCGTTGCTGCGGAGGCGGCCCCAGAGATACATCACGGTTCCGGCGATCATAAACCTGAATCCTGCCATCAAAAGAGGGGGAATTGATTCGATTGCGATACGAATCGCCAGGTACGTCGAACCCCAGATTATATAGACAGAGGCAAATGCTGAAACCAACTTCAGGCGTGGAGGGGCTGGATCCATGATCTCTTAGGTGGCCTTCCGGTCTTTCCAGTTCCACCACTTCAGAAGCTCAGGATGGTGGCGGGTATGAGAGGCGTAGTACACGGCACAGCGAAAAACATAGAGCAGGCAAGGATCGATACGCATTCCGACTTGCGTACAGCGGCGAGAGTAGAGTCTTTCGGGATCTTTCCCCTTTAAATGGGTGACCTGGCGGATTCCGAGTTCATACAGATCAACTGCGATGCTCGGGCCCACGCCGGGAATGACCTGCAGTTTCTTTAGTAACTGATTCTTTGTCATAGACTTCGCGGTGGCTTGTTCAATGTCAGGCTGTCGAGGAGGACGTTCTTCTCGTTGTAGACATTCAGTATGAGCGATGTCGGTGTAATGTCAAAAACGCCGTAGTTGTACTCTTTTGCGCTCTTTACCACGTACGGTGCAGATCCGACGTTGTACAGGGGGGCACCGACTGAACCAAGGACAAAATGATGAATGCCATTCACGAGATTATGCTGAAAGAAATGAGTATGTCCCCCCAGCACGAGATCCGCGTGGTTGGGCTCGAACACCCTCACCGTCATCTTCTTCATCCTGGCGTCTTCGTTGTGACCTCCTGCGCAATACGCGGGCCGATGTGCTCCGACAATTTTCCATGGTTTCGTGGTCCGTGCAAGATCTTCCTGTGCAAATTTGAATTGCGGACTCGCCTCATCGTACGGAATTTCATTATTCAGCATAAGCACATGGACGTCGCCGTAGTCGAACGAATAGTAATCCTGCGTGCCGGAGGGTGAAGCTGGTGACTGGGTAAACGCTTTCGTGTTCTGTTTCCACCCTTCGTGGTTTCCCGGAGCGTTGAAGAAAGGCACGCGCGCGATGAAGGCGAGCTCATTTGGGCGAAAGAACTCTTCCTTGAACGAGGCGTACGTTGACCTGGCACAGAGATCGCCGCCATAGAGAGCCATGAGCGGTTGAGCGTTGGCGGCGAGGAGCGAGAACGAGTCATGAACGCTCACATTCGTGCGGAAGTCCGCAAGCCAGACAAACCGAAACGGGGTTCCCGGATTGGGAGCTGTGCGAAACGAAGCATCCGCGGACACGTCGCCACCCTGACGTGCGCGGTAGTGGTACGTGGTGTTGGGGTCAAGGCCGGAGAGCTGAATGTTGTGTACGTACGTTCCTTCGGTCGTCTGTTCGTGGGATTCTGTTTGAGCGTTCTTGTCATATGGAGTCGTCTTGCCGTATTCGACAGTGACGGGCTGGCTCCATGAGCTCTCCACGAGCACATAAATGCTGTGGGGTGTAACTGCCTGAAGGTACGGGGACATCCGCGTCGGACCCGTCTGGGCCCAAAGGAAAAGAGGTATGAACGACAGAAAAAGAAGAACGTGCAGACGAATGCTTCGCAGCGAAATCATGGGGTTCCTGAAGAACGGATTGAAGAATTCAATGAAGTTGTGAATAACGGTAGCAGGTTGCGACGTGATCGTTGACCATGCCGACCGCCTGCATAAACGCATAACAGATTGTAGAGCCGACAAACCGGAATCCCCGCCGATTGAGATCTTTGCTCATCAGATCGGATTCCTTCGTTTTTGGCGGAATCTCTTTCAGCGACTTCCGTCGATTCCGGATCGGTGATCCACCGACGAACTGCCAGATGTATGCATCAAAACTGCCGAATTCCTTCTGCACGGCAAGGAATGCCTTGGCGTTCGAAATGGCAGCTTCAATCTTTAAGCGATTACGGACAATCCCTGCATCTGCAAGAAGCTGACGGCATTTGCGTGCATCGTACTTCGCAATCTTCCCGGCGTCGAATCGATCAAACGCTCTTCTATAATTGTGCCGCTTTTTCAGTATGGTAATCCAGCTCAATCCCGCTTGCGCACCTTCAAGGATCAGCATCTCGAACAGCCTGCGGTCGTTATGCACGGGCACGCCCCACTCTTCGTCATGGTACCGAACATACAGGGGATCGGAGATGGACCACTCGCAGCGCGTCACGATGCTCATTTCGGGCGGCCCGCCCCGATTGCAGCCTGAAGCTCGGCCTTGAGCTTTTCGGGAAGCTCATCCCACCGCGCGCCGAGAATGGCACCCTCCATCGCATACACCATGTTCATCGTCACATTGAAGCCGCGTTCTTTCATGAGCCAATAGGCGTGAATGGACCCAAGTCGCACCAGCTCGCTCCTGGTGTAAATACCGATAGCATTCAGCCACCGCCGGCTTGTCGGTTCAAAAGATGTGAGATCGGAAAGCTCGGAATGGCGCATATTCTGCCGCTGGCATACCTTGAAGTTCAATCCAAACGAGACTGCAGAGAAATGACACGTCAGGATGAGTGCGTCCGGTTTTTCGGGATCCCGAAGAACGCGCGCAGGCCGGCCCGCCGTGCGGCCCGCCCGAACGACCCGTCCGAACGGTACGGCCGGGCGGGCTTGGTCGGGTGGGTCTACCGGGCGCCCACGTGACGATTATTGTCGATATCCGGCTAGAGCCCGATCATCAGGGTGGCCCTGATCTGGATAGAATGAATAGAGCGTGAATTGTTGATAAAATGCTTGTCGTCGCCCGATTTGTACAGAGGATCCTTATCGTCATTCAGCGTGATGTAGGAATCGAGCCTCTGGTCCTGTGTGGGATAATCGTCCTCCCAGGCTTTTCCGCTGGCATTCATCAAGTCGTACGCCGCGCTCAAATCGAGCGTGGTAAAGCCCCCCACCTTCAGAACAACACCGCCGGTGAATCCGAAACCGATGCGTGAAGCCGACTTGAGGTCGTATGAAGCGCTTGGAAGTTTTGAAACGCCCTGAAATTTCACGGTCCCGCTGAAACGATTGAGAGAGAGGTTCGCGCCGAGGTAAGGTGCGATAGGCATTAGCGGGAGACCGAGGGAGAGTTCCGGCCCGATCTTCAGCGCCAGAACTTTATGCGCAATCTCAACACTTCCCTGGCCAGGGAGCGCCTCGCCTGTATTGCTGAACATCGAATAGTTGACTTCTCCCGCGGCGCGCAACCCAAGAATTCCTCCGCGTACTTTCGCGTTGAGTGTCAATCCGCTTTTGAGGCCATACTTGCCCCCGTTGTAGAAATCCACGGTGGTTCCGGAATAGTCGGATGCCGGCAGGGCGACACCTGCGCCGGCACCGACCTGAAATGTGATCTGCGATTGTGCCGGTGCCGCGAGAAGAGCAGCGATGGAGAGGATTCCAATGATCCGAGCCAACACGCTGTTTGTCATGCGCATAAGAGCCTCCTTGAAATGTTCAAGAATAGTTCAATCTAAGAAAGGGGGAAAGGAAAAGCAATCTGCTGAGTGAGGAAGTCGGGGCCGTGTGAGGCTCCGCACGCGCTCGTGACGAACCGGAGAATGCACGATGGCATGAAGACTGTTCAGTACATCTCCACCCAAGTCCTAAAGTGCATCATCGGTATCGGAAGTGTTGAGCTGTTCCGGCTGCGTTGGAGCCTTGGGCCGAAGTCCGGGCCGGGGTGGAAGAGGCTTTGGGGCCATCGAGGGAAGGAACTCGTCGCGCACATCAACGACGATGTAGTACGCTCCGAAGCCGATAGCGCCAAGAAGAGACAGAGTTCCGAGGAATGAAACCACCGCCGCAATGTCTCCCGCCGAATCAAGATTTCCCATGTAACCGCAGAGCCAGAGCCAGTCGTGCATCGCATAACGTGAGATGAGTGTCAGTTGCTGCTTGGGGGCGTCGTCGATGTACACGGCGACATCGATGAGGTTCTGCCCAAGCCAGAACAGAGTCGCCAGAAGCGTCCGCGGCCCGCTTGTGCGCAGTAATACGACAATGGCCGTGACGGGGAGGATTACTTGCATCAGGGAGCCGCCAAGGAAGTAGATGAACTGGCCAAACAGTTTAAAGATGCCATGGCCTCCTTCGTGGATGAAGAGATCAATCGTGTCGATGACCCAGATGAAAAAGGGCATATCGCGCCGCCCATGCGGCGTCTGAAAATCCGTCGCAAGATAGTACGCGTAGTATGCAAGGACAATAAGGACAAGCAGATTAACCGCAACCAGTATCTTTTTCATCAGAATAACATAGAAATAGGGGTGGCTTGGAACTACGTCAGGATTTCATTTCGATTTTGAAATGTCCATACAGAATCGGTGGGGAATTGTGTGGCCAATGTAGAGAACGACGAAAGTAAAGTCAATTCGCAAGGATGAGAAAGGCAACTTTTTGGAGATCCCGCCATCTCTCTCCATAAGAGGGTTGATAGTCAAACGGCGAGTGCTAACTTAGTAGACCAACCTCGAGCCACCAGCGAACGGTCACCATGCAACCGGCTACGGACGAACAACTCGTTGACCGCATCAGAAAAGAAGGGAGTCTGGCGTTTACGCCTCTCTATCATCGGTACAAGCACCGTGTCTATGCGTATTGCTACCGGCTCCTGAGGCACCCGCAGAATGCAGAAGACGCGGCACAGGAAACGTTTCTGAAGATCCATCGTTCTCTGCATCAGCTCGACAGCTCGGCGTCATTGCAGGCCTGGATCTTCACAATCGCACGAAATGAGGCGTTCACAATCCTGCGCCGTATGAAACCTTCGGAGGACCTTGAGAACATAACAGACGATGTCTGGGACGACGAGACGCCGCTCGAACGTGTTGTCGCCCGGGAGCGGTCAGAGATCTTGCAGCACTGCCTGGGACTTCTGCGGCCGGCATATAGAGAAATTTTGATCTTGCGTGAATATGAGCAGCTTTCTTATACGGAGATTGCCCGGGTGACAAACCTGAGTGAAAGTGCTGTGAAGTCTGCTCTGTTCAAGGCAAGAAAATCAATGGGGAAGAAGCTGGAAACGATTTTGAAAGGAAAGAACAATGAGCTGCGAGCAATTTGAGGAGCAAGTGAGCGCGTACATTGATCATGAGCTTCGTGATGAGGAAACTGAGATATTGTTCAGACATCTCGGCAATTGCGTATCCTGCCGGAAAGCAATGACCGTTGCTCTCGATCTGCGATCCGGTCTGCGGGACCAGGCACCGCTCCTGGCGCCGGAAGAATTGGATGAAAAGGTAATGAGCATGGCACGGAGCCGACAATTATGGATGCCTGATCGGGTGGCTGTCCCAGTGACGATGTGGCAGCGACGAATTTCCATGCGGGTTCCCGCCGTGGCGGCTGCGATGTTCATATTGCTGTTCGGGGGTTTCTTTGCATCGTCGCTCTGGCTGGGACCAAATGACTCTGCTGCTAACGCGAAAGTTCAGACTGTGTACATCACTACACTACCGGCTGTCGAAGTGCGCGGGTATACGCCCTGAGTTAATTTTGAAAAACATAAGGAGATGAACATGAAGAAGACAAATTCCCTCGTGATGCTGCTGGTCCTTTGCATCATTATTCCGATGGTGTCAATGGCTCGGCAAACCAAAGAGGTGCCCGCGACACAGGTTATTGCTGTGAAGTCGGCAGCTGACGAATCGCCCAGCCTGACCGCGGGCAATCCTCCGCAGGATAAGCCAAAGCCCCCTTATGATCAGGCGCCGGAGGCGAAGACTACCATGCAGCCGAAGTACCCGGACATTGCAACGAAAGCAGGTATAGAGGGTACTGTATGGACGAATGTCTCGATTGATGAGACGGGGAAAGTGACAAAAGTGACGATTTCCAAAAGCGACGCAGAAATCTTCAACCAGGTTTCCATTGATGCTGCTATGCAATGGGCCTTCAAGCCGGCGCTGAAGGACGGCAAGCCCGTTGCCACGGAAGTCTCGATCCCATTTCGATTCAAATTGTCGAAGGGGTCAGAGATTACCGATTACTCTCAACCCGGCGGCATGCCCCCGCAGTTTGTGGCTGTAGTGCCACGCTCAGGGTACCGCGTAATGCGACAGCATCCATATCTGATCGGCCAATCTCCGACTTCGACGAACGATTGGTATCCAGAGTCGGCGCTCAAAGATAAATTCGAAGGAATTGTGAGACTAAAACTTACGGTCAATCTTTTCGGAAGAGTCGAGCGAGTTGAGATCATAAGTCATGCCCGCGAGGATCTGGACAGTGCCGCCGTTCACCTTGCAAGGACCTGGACATTTATCCCCGGTCAGGCGAACGGAATGCCGGAGAAAACCGTGATCCAGGTTCCTGTCGATTTCTATCTCGGTCGGCAGACGAAGTAGACCTTGATATTCATCGCAGACTTGACAGGTTTCCAAAGAATTCCAATGAAGCCTGTCAGGTTTAACATGTAGCCCGCCTGATCCCATGCCCGGCGGGCTTTTTGTTTCATGTCGGATTGCCCCACACCCCCGGACCTTCAAAAGGTCTGGGGAATTACCTGCGAACCTTCTGAAGGTGCGCAGGCATGATGCCCCCCACGCCTAATTTTCTCCCCCTTTTCGGGAACCGCCTAACTAAATAACGTGTTGTCTGTAATAACTTAATTTCTTTTTGTACACTCTCAGTATTACCTCACTATTTACCGTTTCGGAGCAAAATGAAGAAAATCGAAGCCATTATCCGCCCCCATAAACTCGATGAGGTCAGAGAAGCACTGCTGGAAGCCGGCTTTCGGGGGATGACAATACTCGAGGTAAAAGGCGTAGGCAGGCAAAAAGGGCACACGGAAGTCTACCGCGGTTCGGAATACCAGGTGGATTTCCTGCCAAAGATCAAACTTGAACTCGTCGTGACGGACAGCCGGCTTGACGATGCCCTCGGTATCATCCTGAAAGCCGCCAAGACCGGGCAGGTCGGCGACGGTAAGATCTTCGTGCTCCCGGCGGAAGAGGTCATCCGCGTGAGGACGGAGGAGTCGGGGGAGGACGCTTTATGAGATTGCAGATTGCGGATTGTGCGACACTTCGCCTTCGCTCAGTGCAGGCTTCGCTCACCACAAGTTGTGGATTGCGGAATGAAGTGGCGGTCAGCCCTCGGTTTTCAGCTCCCCTCCCCGCCACGTTGAAACTTGAAAGATCAATCAATTTGACTTCTTAACAGTACATGTAAACCTTAAACTTGAAACTCTAAACTCCAAACCGATTCTCATGAAAATCGACACCGGCGACACCTCCTGGCTTTTGTTCTCAACCGCGCTTGTGATGCTTATGACGCCAGGCCTGGCGCTCTTTTACGGCGGCATGGTTCGGCGTAAGAATGTGCTCGGCACGATCATGCAAAGTTTCGTTGCATTGGGAGTCGTATCGGTGCAGTGGATCGTCATCGGCTACAGCCTGGCCTTTGGACCCGATATCGGGCACGTTATCGGTGGACTGCAATGGATCGGGCTAAACGGCGTGGGGCTGGAGCCCAATCCCGACTACGCGGCAACAGTACCTCATCAGGCATTCATGATTTTCCAGATGATGTTTGCGGTGATCACGCCTGCACTCATCACCGGCGCGTTTGCTGAGCGGTTCAAATTCAGTACCTACGTGGTATTCCTTCTCCTCTGGTCGACGTTTGTCTACGCGCCGCTCGCGCACTGGGTATGGGGAGTCGGGGGATGGATTCGTAATCTCGGGGCGCTTGATTTCGCCGGAGGCCTCGTAGTGCATGTGAGTTCGGGCGTCTCGGCTCTGGCCGCAGCGTTCATCGTCGGCAAGCGGAAAGGCCACGGACATGATCACATGCCGCCGCACAATATGACCATGACGCTCCTTGGTGCATCGATTCTTTGGTTCGGATGGTTTGGATTCAATGGCGGCAGCGCCATCGCATCCGGCGCGCTCGCGACATCGGCATTCGTGGTTACGCATATCGCGGCTGCGAGCGCGGCATTATCGTGGCTGATGGTTGAATGGGTAAAGCGGGGAAAACCAACTATCCTGGGAGCTGCATCCGGCTGCGTCGCGGGGCTTGTGGCCATTACGCCCGCCTCGGGTTTCGTCGGACCGATGGCGGCGCTTCTTATCGGAGCCGGTGCCGGTGCACTCTGTTACTACGGTGTGAACTTCAAGAATAAGTTCGGATTTGATGACTCCCTGGACGCGGTCGGCGTCCACGGCGTTGGTGGTACGTTTGGAGCAATAGCCACGGGAATATTTGCCTCAAAAGCGATCAACGCTTCCGGTGCCGATGGTCTTCTGCTTGGTAACGTGTCGTTGGTCGGAACACAACTGCTGAGTGTCGCCGTCGCAGCTGCTTTCTCATTTGTTATGACATGGCTGATTCTGAAAGTGCTTGAGCTTACCATGGGACTGCGCGTGGACGACGACCAGGAGGTCGAGGGGCTCGATCTCAGCCAGCACGGCGAAAGTGGATATATGTTCTGAGCCCCCCCCACCAGCGAACCTTCAGAAGCTCATGGGCAGTACCAACGCACCTTCTGAAGGTGCGCAGGTTTGCCCCCCACAGCAACTTTTTGCATCTGAGCGGGTCTTATGACAAATTAAGGCCGGCACCCCAGACCAAAAAGGCCCTTCTTGGATCTCCATTCAGACGAACAGCTTGTGATGGAACTGCGGAATGGCAGCGCTGATGCGTTCGAAGAACTCTACCATCGCTACAAGCGCCATATCTTCACATTCTGCCTGAAACTCACGGGTGACCGGTCTCTGGCCGAGGATGCAACGCACGACACATTTCTGAAGATGTACCACAACATCAGTGCACTCATCGACCCGCGCATCCTTCGTTCTTGGCTCTACAGTATTGCTCGCAACGGCGTCTACAGGCAATTACAGAGGAACCAAAGGAACGGTTCCCTGGATGAAGAGTCAGTGTGGACCGAAGAGACGCCGCTGATGCTGGCCGAACGCCGCGAAATCAAAGACATTATGACCACATGCCTTGATGCGCTGAAAGCGGAGTACAAAGAAGTTTTGTTTCTACGGGAGTACGAGCAGCATTCATATGAAGAAATCGCAGTGATCACCGGCGACTCGGTCAGCTCCGTGAAGTCACGGCTGTTTAAAGCGCGCAAGGCGCTCGCTGAAAAGTTGAAACCATTTTTCAAGGAATGATGACATGAACCATGCAGACTACCAGGAACAGGTCAGCCTTTACCTCGACGGTATGCTCGGCGATCGGGCGTCCGCAGGTCTGTTTTCGCATTTGGCGGACTGCGAAGAGTGCCGGTCGTTGCTCAAAGTGTCGATGAGTGTGCGCGAGCATGTGGCAGAGCAGGATATTGCAAATGTGCCCTCGTCGCTTGATCAACGAGTTCTCGGCAGCCTTCTTTTCGGCGGCACGACCACGAGACGGTCGCCCTGGTACGCTCCGGTCTGGTTCACAAGAATCTCAGTTCCTCTTCCGGCTGCTGCTTCGATAGTGTTTCTGATCATTGTGGGTAGTCTGCTCTTCTCGCCGCTTCTCTCGCAAGGGCAAGTGAAAGAAGCAGAGATTCCAAAACCATTCGTTGACAAGATTCCGCAGGAGCTGCAAAAGACTCTTGATTACACAAGGTAGACAACACACCATGGAAAAAACATCAGTCACAATCGAAATCAATCAAGAAGTATCCATCATGCTCTTGTGGATTGTTGTCGGAGTCGTCCTTGTGTCGGGTGCATTCCTCCTGGCTCCCCGATCCATTGAACTATGGACCGCAATCAACTATGGTGGAGTTGCAGCCGTGCTCTACTTGATCGCACTCCTGATCTATGCGCTGCGTAAGCCCTTGGTAGCGAAACACAGGCTGTGGATGGGAGTATGTGCAGTCATCGTGATTGGCCTCGCCAGTTTTACCTGGATGCGGATGGAAAGCCAGGTTCACTGGCAAGCGGAGACCTTGATGCACATAAGAGGGGTCATCGGACGTGGAGTGATGAGGTATGAAATGTCGAGTGTGATGCTCAAGACTCTTGACGAATTCTACAAAGATGGATTTCACACGAAGGAATCCCTTGCAAACGTGTTTCGGCGGCAGAACCCCGGAGTCGTGGTTGGAACCAACATCCGTAAACCTAACTGGGACGGCGACGCATTGCAGGTTATTGTGACCAGGCTGGAGCCGGACCTCATCGAGATTGTATCGCAGGAAACATATGTGCCGGGGCGGGATCCGCAATTTAAGAACCGCAACGGGCGGCTCGGAATGATTCAGGAAAAACTTGTTTTGACCAATAGAGGAATGACTCATGTCATCGAAAACTGAGAATCTTGAATTCTCCCACGGCTTTCTGTGGCAGATAAGCCTTCTCACGGTCGTTGTGCTCGCGGTTGTGATCTACTCCACCCGATCTCTTGAAGGGGCGTCGAGAAGTGTTGTGCCCGACCCTGATTCTATGCTCTTCCCATGGTTAGTTGCGGGCAGGCGCACAATCGAGAATGGTTTGTC
>DOWV01000221.1:10821-18767 GCA_003519375.1 Bacteroidota bacterium | reverse complement strand
CCTGAGCCGGAGAGTCCCGTGATCACAATAAGCCGGTCCCTCGGCATCTCGACGTCGATGTTCTTCAGATTGTGGACGCGAGCGCCCTTGACTATGAGCTTGTCTTCATTCATGTCAGAATTTGTGAATCTGGCCATTAAGCGATCGGGTCATTTGGCGATCGGGCGATCTGGCGATCGGCTCATCTGGCGATTTGCACAATCCCAAATGACTCAATGGCCCGATCCCCCGATGATTCAATTCCTAATGTATTCTCTTCCGCTTGTTCAAATACTCAAACAGGGCCTTGTCAAACGGCGTAGCCGTGTCGAGCAGAACATAGTCGATGGCGTTTTCCCTGCATTCCCGCTTATAGAATTCCAGGAATTCATGCATCGACTCCCTGTATGCCTTCTGAATGTGCCACGGCTGCGTGAGCAATTCTTCCTTTGTTTCGAGGTCGCGAAAGATGGCGTCCGTTCCAAACGCGAATGATCGCTCCATCGGATCGAGAATCTGCATCACGATAACCTCGTTCCCCTTGTGACGAAAATGCTTCAGAGCTGTGACGACCTCCTGCGGATTGTCGAAAAGGTCGCTCAGGACCACCACGAGCCCCCGCCTCTTGATACGCTCAGCAACCTGATGAAGTGCGGCAGCGGTGCCCGTTTTATTGCCCGTTTTGAGGTTTTCCAGTTCGCGAAGGACCTGTTGCAGATAGAGTTTCGCCGCACGCGGAGGCAGCATCGCACGCACCTGCTCGTCGTAGATCGTCAATCCTACCGCGTCGCGCTGCTCGACCATGAGATACCCGAGCGCCGCGGCAACATAGGAAGCATATTCTATTTTCTTCAGCTGACCCGGCGAACCGTACTCCATGGAACTGCTGGCATCCAGGATGATATACGATTTGAGGTTGGTTTCCTCTTCGAACTCCTTGATGTAATAGCGGTCCGTCTTCCCGTATGCCTTCCAGTCGATATGCTTGATCTCATCACCCGGCATGTAGGGCCGGTGCTCCGTGAATTCGACGCTGAACCCGTGATACGGGCTCTTGTGAAGTCCGGTGATGAATCCTTCCACGACAAGCCGCGCGCGCAACTCCATGTTGGCGAGTTGTGCTACGACCTGAGGCTGGAGGTAACGAAGTGAGTCCTGCATCGGGCGTCTATTTGGAAGGTTTGGATGGTTTCTTGAGTTCGTTCAGTTCCGTTCGAGCGGCTGATGCGGAAATCGCACCCGGGTATCGCTTCAGGCAGTATTCGTACGCCACGATTGCTGAATCGGGTTTCTTCAGGTGTTGCGCAAGGATCCTGGCCCGCTGGTAAGCTGCGCTCGCTGCTGTTGCATCGTCGGGATAGTTCATCGCGAGTTTCGTGTACACCGATTCGGCTTTTGAATATTCTTTTTTCTTGTTGGAATAGATCACCGCCATCGCATAGAGCGCCTCGGGCACTTTATCGCTCTTTGGATATTTTGTGACCAGCATGGTGAAGTCGTCCAGAGCTTTGTCGAACTCATCTTCGCTGTGGTTACGGATCGCGGATTTGAGCAGCTCCTCTTCCGTGGGCTCCTTTGAGCAGCCAACCAGGATTGCAGCGATCAGGAAGGACAACATGAAGAACAGCAGGTACAGAGCTTTCATTTGATCCTCAACGAGTGAGTTACCATTCAGAATGCATATCAGTCACAGACGGACGCATCACGACCTCGGCAGGCCCTTCTTTCTTAAGACCGCGACGAAGAAGCCGTCCGTTCCCTCCCGATGCGGGAGGAACCGGACATATTTTCCGTCGAAGAATTTGGTGGAGTCGAATCTCGAGCTGCTGGGAGGTACTGAGGATATTGAGAATTCGGGATGTTGCTGCAGAAATGGCTCGACGACTCCCTCGTTTTCCTCCCGAAAGAGCGTGCAAGTCGCGTATGTCAGGATTCCTCCGTCCTTGACGAGACAGGCACTGGCGTCAAGGATATGGAATTGTTTCTCGGACACCTCCTTCACGGTCTCTTCTGTTACCATCCACTTCATGCCGGGATTTCGCCGGAGCGTTCCTATCCCGCTGCAGGGTGCGTCAACAAGGACAACGTCAAAGTATCCATGGTACTTCTCCGCCAGGTCTGCCACATCTTCGATCTGCTGAATTCTGACGTTCGAGGCACCGGCTCGCCGGATTCGTTTCCGAAGCTCCTCAAGCCGGGAACTGTGCACGTCCGTGGCAACAATCTCGCCCCGGTTCTTCATGAGCGCCGCGAGTTCCAGGGTCTTCCCGCCTGCGCCTGCGCAGACGTCAAGGACTTTCGCTGTGGGCTTCGGATCGATGATCAACGGAAGAAGCTGGCTCCCCTCGTCCTGAACCTCAAAGAGTCCGCTGCGAAAAGACTCAAGCTGAAAGACATTGAGGCGCTTGGTGAGATGAAGACTGATCGGAGAAAAAGCGCCTGGAATCGTTTCGATTTCCTCTGCCTTGAGCGCTTGTTGGCAAGCCTGGACATTCGATTTCAACTCGTTTACCCGAAGAGTCACCTGCGCCTGCTCGTTCAGGCTCCTGCATAATGCTTCCGTCTCCAGCCCGCCATATTGCTCCACAAAACGCGCAACCATCCAGTCGGGGAACGAATATTTCAATGCAATCGGTTCCGGCTCTCCCCCGTTCGACTTCTGAGAGGCTGCGATGGCCTTCATGATTCCACTCAGATTCTGCTTGAGCTTGCCGGATTTCAGAATGGGATGCACGTCGTCTGCTTCGATCTTTGTCCGGCGATCGAGCACAACAAGGTATGTGACGGCCAGGAGCAGGAAGCCGTCCTCCTGTATCATTCCCCCTTCGGCACCGTCCAGAGCCTTCACCAGGAGGTATTCGCATTTCCGCAAATGCCGGAGCGTTCCATATGTCGTCTCGGCGATAAAGCGGCGGTCGTGGGACCCCAGGTACTTGTGAGACCGGAAGAAGGTGTCGATCACGCTGTCTGCGGGCCTTTCCGACAACCGGACAAGCTGCAGGAGCTCGCTGGAGTGACCGAGGAGCGAGGCAAGTTTCATTCTGTCAAGATACGGAGAAATTGGTCGTCACACAAAAGAAGAGAGGCTGTTCCGGTGGGGCGACACAGGATTTCGCCTTTCCCCCGGAACAGCCTTCAAGCACATCATCGACCGGTGATCAGACGGCCGGCTCGGCTTTCGCTCGTGTAACGAATTCTACCCCTCCCCGGTCGTCGGCATCGATGGAGATTTTGTCCCCGTCGAGAATTTCGCCGGCGAGGATTTTTTCAGAGAGGAGATTGACGATATGTTTTTGAATCGTACGCTTGAGCGGCCTCGCCCCAAACGAGGGATCGAAACCGGCTTTGGCAAGCCACTCCCTGACATCGTCGGTGAATTCCAGCGTAATATTTCTGGCAGCCACCATTTTCTGCACGCCGACGAGCTGCAAATCGACAATCTGCTGAATCTCGCTCAAGGTGAGAGGCTTGAACAGTATGATCTCGTCGATTCGATTGAGAAATTCCGGCCGGATCGTCTGTCTCAGCATCTCAAGGAGCTTCACACGGAGATCGTCCATAATGTCATCCCGGTTCTGCTCGGTCAATCCCTGCAGCCGTTCCTGGATCAGATGCGAGCCGAGATTCGAAGTCATGATCACGATGGTGTTCTTGAAATTGACCGTCCGCCCTTTGCTGTCCGTCAACCGCCCCTCATCAAGGAGCTGGAGGAGCACATTGAATACCTCGGGGTGGGCCTTCTCGATTTCGTCGAGGAGTACCACAGAATACGGTTTGCGCCGCACAGCTTCCGTGAGCTGGCCCCCCTCCTCGTATCCCACGTATCCCGGAGGAGCACCGATGAGACGGGAAACAGAGAATTTCTCCATGTATTCGCTCATGTCAATGCGGACCATGGCTGACTCATCATTGAAGAGCAGCTCCGCAAGTACTCTGGCCAGTTCCGTTTTTCCTACCCCGGTGCTTCCCAGGAAGACGAAGGACCCAATGGGGCGTTTCTCATCCTGCAGTCCTGCCCGGCTCCTCCGGATAGCGTCGGCGACAGCGCGGACAGCATCGTGCTGATTCACCAACCGTTCGTGTATGCGGTCTTCAAGATGAAGAAGTTTGCTGCGTTCACCCTCCAGCATTCGTTGCACCGGTATGCCCGTCCATTTTGCGACAATCTCTGCAATGTCTTCGGCATCCACCTCTTCCTTGAGCATCTTCTTCTCTTTCTGGACTCCATTGAGGTTTGACGAGGCCTCCAAGAGTCTTTTTTCCAATCCTGCGATGACACCATAGCGAAGCTCGGCTACACGGCCAAGGTCTCCCTTCCGCTCATTTTGCTCGGCTTCGACCTTTGCCTGTTCAATCTCGCCCTTCATTTTCCGAATCGACTGAATGAGATCTTTCTCGAGCTGCCAGTGCGCGCGTAATTCAGACCTTTGTTGATTCAGATTGGCCAGTTCTTCCTTGATCGCCTCCCGGCGATTCTTCGATTCATCATCGCGCTCGCGTTTCACTGCTTCCTTTTCGATCTCAAGCTGTTTGACGCGCCGCTCCACAGAATCGAGCTCTTCCGGCATCGAGTCAATCTCTATCCGCAGCTTTGAAGCTGCCTCATCCACCAGATCGATGGCCTTGTCAGGCAGGAACCTGTCAGTGATATACCGATGACTGAGCTGTGCAGCAGCGACAATCGCGCCGTCCGTAATACGGACGCCGTGGTGTACCTCATACCGTTCTTTGAGGCCGCGGAGTATCGAGACCGTGTCTTCGACGGACGGCTCGTCTACGAGAACCGGCTGGAACCGTCTTTCGAGTGCGGGATCCTTTTCCACGTGTTTACGGTATTCATCGATCGTCGTGGCACCGATTGCCCGGAGGTCGCCGCGGGCAAGGGCCGGTTTCAACATGTTCGACGCATCAACGGATCCTTGAGCCGCCCCGGCTCCGACCAGCGTGTGAAGTTCATCGATGAAAAGGATAATTTCCCCATTTGAGTCCGTGACCTCCTTAAGGACCGCCTTCAGCCTCTCCTCGAACTGTCCGCGAAAGCTGGTCCCGGCAACGAGCGTGCCCATATCGAGGGCCACAATGTGCTTCGTCTTCAGGGTCTCGGGCACATCCCCTTGCACGATCCGTTGAGCTATTCCTTCGGCGATGGCAGTTTTCCCGACTCCCGGATCACCGATAAGCACAGGATTGTTCTTCGTGCGCCGCGAAAGAACCTGCAGCACGCGCCTGATTTCATCCTCCCGGCCGATCACAGGATCGAGGCGACCCTTTCTGGCAAGCTCATTGAGATCCCGCCCAAAGCGTTCAAGAGCCTGATACTTGTCTTCGGGATTCTGATCGGTCACCCGCTGGCTACCACGAACTTCCTTGAGAGCTTTGTAGACCGCGTCTTTTGTCACACCCTGGTCCCGGAGAAGCTGCGATGTCCGCGAGAGAGCATCACTCTTTCCCGGCCCGCCGATAAGCCCAAGGAGCAGGTGCTCCGTGCTGATATATTCATCTTTCAACTGCTTTGCTTCGTTCTGAGCGAGTTCAAAGACCTGCGCCAAACCCGGTGACAGGTGCACGTTGCCCAGTCCCGCCCCCTGGACCTTCGGGAGTTTCTCGATTGCCTCGTTGACTTTGATTTTCAGGTAGTCAAGATTGGCGCCCACCCTTTGCAGGATCGGCGCAACGATGCCTTCACTATCCTGGATGAGGGCAGCGAGCAAATGTTCCGGTTCAATCGCCTGGTTGTTGTAGCTCGAGGCGATCTCCTGAACATTCTGCAGGGCTTCCTGAGATTTCAGTGTGAACTTATTGAAATTCATTTCTTGAGTCCCTTAGATATGGAGAAGGCGAGGGACAACCTCGCCTTCTCCAGAGTTACTTAGATTGCCAGCAGATTGCTGACAAAATCCGTCGATCTGACGTCACTTGTCATCAACGACCTCGAAGTCGGCATCTTCCACCTTCTTTCCCTGATCGCCGGCCGGTTGCTGCTGCTGTGCGCCAGCCGGACCACCCTGCGGACCAGCCTGCTGCTCCGGGCCTCCCGGCTGCTGGGTCTTGGCAGACTCATACATCTTCGTCGAGGCCTCGTTCCATGCATTGTTCAGCGTTTCCATCTTGGCCTTGATGTCCGCTGCAACGCCACCCTTGATCGCTTCCTCGAGAGCATCCGCTGCCGTTTCGACCTTCGCTTTGACGTCTGCAGGCATCTTGTCCGCCAGATCTTTCAGTTGTTTCCGCGTCTGGAACACAAGATTGTCAGCCTGGTTCTTATTCTCGATTTCTTCCTTGCGCTTCTTGTCTTCGGTTGCATGCGATTGAGCATCCGTCTTCATCTTGTCGATTTCCTCCTTCGTCAGACCACTGGAGGAGGTGATGCGGATGCTCTGTTCCTTGTTCGTGGCTTTGTCCTTCGCCGCGACATGGAGCATGCCGTTTGCGTCGATGTCGAACGTGACCTCAACCTGCGGCACTCCGCGTGGTGCGGGAGGAATGCCGTCGAGGTGGAACCGGCCAAGCGTGCGGTTGTCGACCGCCATCGGACGTTCACCCTGCAAGATGTGTATCTCCACCGACGGCTGGCTGTCAGAAGCCGTCGAGAATATTTCACTCTTGCGCGTCGGGATCGTCGTGTTCGCCTGGATCATCTGCGTCATCACACCGCCCAGGGTTTCAATCCCAAGCGTCAGTGGAGTGACGTCGAGCAACAAGACGTCTGTTACATCGCCGGAAAGCACACCGCCCTGGATTGCAGCGCCTATGGCGACGACCTCATCGGGATTGACGCCCTTGTGGCCCTCTCGCCCGAAAATGTCTTGAACAAGCTTCTGCACGCGCGGAACCCTCGTCATGCCGCCAACGAGAATGACCTCCTCGATCTGGCTGGGGTTCATTCCGGCGTCTTTCAGGGCCTTCTCGACCGGCGGGATGCAGCGCTGGATCAGGTCTTCCACGAGCTGCTCGAATTTCGCCCTCGTCAGGTTCAGATTGAGGTGCTTCGGACCCTCAGCCGTCGCGGTGATGAAGGGGAGGTTAATTTCCGTCTGCATCAGCTGAGAAAGCTCCATTTTGGCCTTTTCCGCCGCTTCACGCAGTCTCTGGAGCGCCATCGGGTCTTTTCGGAGGTCGATACCCTCCTGTTTCTTGAATTCGTCGGCAATGTACTCAAGCACACGCATATCGAAATTGTCGCCGCCGAGATGCGTATCGCCGTTCGTGGATTTCACTTCAAACACGCCTTCGCCAAGCTCAAGGATGGAGATGTCGAACGTGCCGCCGCCCAGATCGAACACGGCGACCTTCATGTCCTTGTTCTTCTTGTCCAATCCATACGCCAGTGCTGCCGCGGTCGGCTCGTTGATGATGCGCCGGACGGTCAGTCCTGCGATTTCGCCTGCTTCTTTCGTCGCCTGGCGCTGAGCATCGTTGAAGTATGCCGGTACCGTGATCACCGCTTCCGTCACTTTGGTGCCAAGATAGTCTTCCGCGGTCTGCTTCATCTTCTGCAGCACCATAGCGGAAATCTCGGGGGGTGAGTAGGCCCGGTCGCCAATCTGCACACGAGCCGTGTCGTTGTCGCCCTGGACAACCTTATACGGCACGAGTTTCATCTCTTCATTCACCTCATTATGGAACCTGCCCATAAACCGCTTGATTGAAAAGACGGTGTTCTGGGAGTTTGTCACTGCCTGTCGTTTTGCCGCAGCACCCACCAGCCGTTCTCCCGACTTCGGAAATCCTACCACGGAGGGTGTCGTCCTGGCGCCTTCTGCATTCGCGATGACGATCGGGTCATTCCCTTCCATGACGGCGACGACGGAATTGGTCGTGCCGAGATCGATTCCGATAATTTTGCTCGATTTGTTTGACATTGTATGTTGCTCCTTTATGGTAATAACGGCTGTTGAGAGTGTATCGTCAAGCCTTCTGCGCTGATTCCCTGAAATGAGGCAGGTCGGACCCGCCCCACCCGCGGA
>DOWV01000221.1:10472-10631 GCA_003519375.1 Bacteroidota bacterium | reverse complement strand
TTGACTTCGATTTGCTTCGGTTTCGCCTCTTCGCTCTTCGGCATTGTGATGGTAAGGATCCCGCTGCCGAACGTTGCATCGATCTTATCGTTCTTCACCGTCGATGGAAGAGTGAAGGAACGCTGAAACGAACCATAGGAACGCTCGACGCGGTGGAAG
>DOWV01000221.1:527-10250 GCA_003519375.1 Bacteroidota bacterium | reverse complement strand
ATCCTGACATCCTCCTTTGCCACACCGGGAAGCTCGACTTTCACGACATACTCGTTTTCCTGTTCCGCTATATCCACCGCCGGGGCAAAGTAGGTGGCAGCCAGAGTCTCCTCTGCCGGCAAGCCGGATCGGAACAAGTTGTCAAACAGTCGATTGATGTCCCGTTGAACGCTGACAAGGTCTGAGGGCAATCGATCAAGTTCGCGTACTGGATTCCATCGGATGAGTGACATACTCAATTCCTCCTTTCAGTTACCGTACAGTTATTTCACGTGGTTTCAGCGCATCAATCTTGGGGACGGTGATCATCAGGACCCCGTCCTCCAGCTCTGCCTGAATGTTGTTATGGTCAACGCCTTCGCCGAGATGAAACTCCCGAACGTAACTCTTGCGGCCTATTTCGCTGAAGAGAAGCGTTCCGCCCTCCAGGTGCCGGCCAACAACTTCGCCCTTCGCCGCCAGACGTCCTGGTTCCGCTGTCACATGGACGGATTCTTTCGTCACACCGGGCATGTCCAGCTTGATCGTGAAATTGTCAGCGGTCTCATAGATATCAGCAACGGGATTCACGAGCGTCGCGAGAGGTTCCGGCCGTTTCGCGAGAGCGGTCGTTTGTTTGCCCTCGAATTCGTTATGATTGTTGGTATCCATTGTGTGTCTCTCCACTATCACTTTACCGAGATCAACCGGGGCCGTGCTTCCTGCGCCTTCGGGAGAGAAATGCGAAGCACTCCGTTTTGCAGTTCAGCGGCAATGTTATCAGCGTCAATCCGCACCGGCAGACGCAACGAGCGTGTAAACTCGCGCACCCGCATTTCGTTCAGAAGAACGCGGGCTTCCTGTGGAAGCTCGTACGGCTTGCGCTCGGCCTGGACGGTCAGAACGCCATTTTCGAATGTGATTTTCACTTCTTCCTTGTTCACACCCGGCAGCTCTGCCACTACGACATACTCATTCTCATGTTCGGTGATGTCCATCGCAGGCGCTGATTTTTCTGTAGCACGAAAGTCACGCATGGAGGCATCCTCAAAGAGGCTCTCGAGCGTCCTGGGAAAATCAAATCTTACCATCATATGTTCATCCTTCCAGTATTTGTAATTTGTCTTGTGTTAGCTGTGCTCTCTACTTCAACCGTCGTGCCAGTCATGTTGACTGGCCAAAAACCTACGTTTTTGAAGATCCTGAAGAATCAGATCGGGCTTGAGTCGATAGATAAGACATTATGGCAGGGCCACACTGCACGTATTGTCAGAGAATATGACACATTCTGTCATTGTGACTGCTATTTTTGCAGGAGTAGTTTATACGGCGTCCAATTGATTATCAAGGTTGTTTTAGGTAATGTATTTGCCGTGTCTTATTACAACAATCCCATTAAGCCTGAGGTTATTATGCGTCGTCTTCTTCTGTTGGTCCTGCCTTGCTCGATTCTCCTTGCCCAGAATCCGCGGATCCCAAAGGATGCAATGACCGGCTACAAGGCGATCACCGCCAAGAGTCTGAGCGCCAGACTTCACTTTATCGCAGCTCCGGAACTCGAGGGACGGGAGACGACATTCCGGGGACAGAAGATCGCAGCCCGGTACATCGCCTCGGAGTTTCAGCGTCTCGGCCTCAAACCCATCGGCGACAGCGGTTCATACTTCCAGCGATTCAACGTCGAAGCCACGAAGGTCAGCGAAACGTCTCACATCACCGTCACGAACAAATCGGGAAGGTCATCCTATTCATTTCGCAGTGACTTCCTGGCACTCTCCGGCCGGGAGAACGAAATCAGCGGACCGGTCTTGTTCATCGGCCATATGGACACGGAGGTCGATTCTTCACTGACAAAGGGACGCATTGTCGTGGCGCTCGCAGGGAGAAGAGAGGATGCACGAGACACGAGCGTGATACCAATCAGGCGCGTACAGTCCGTCCGGCAGTTTCCGGGAAGCCTCGCCACACTCGTCATCGCCGATGATACCGGCGCAGGTTCTGTTGCACAACTCAATGCGAGATTTGGCCAAATGATTGAGCGCGGCGTGATGCAGGTCGTGGGTCCGCAGGCCCGCGCTCCGCGGGGCTCCAGCTTCCCCGTTCTCATCGCTCCGAGCCTTGCGAATGCGATTCTTTCTGAAACAGGAAAGTCGCTCGCACAGCTGCGGGCAGCAGCGTTCGAAGACGCCGGATTCGCCCCGGCTTCATTGAACCAGACTTCTCTCTCCATTGATTTGAGAAACGCGAAAGAACTCAAGACGACCGAAAACGTCATTGGATTTCTTGAAGGATCGGACCCCCAATTGAAGCAAGAAGTTGTCGTCTTCACTGCCCACTACGACCATATTGGAGTGGCTGCAAACGGCAACATCTACCACGGCGCAGACGATGATGGGTCAGGCACCGTCACGGTCATCGAGCTTGCTCAGGCATTCGCATCAAATCCCGTAAGGCCGAAGCGGAGCCTCGTCTTCATGACTGTCGTTGGCGAAGAAAAAGGCCTCTGGGGATCAGACTGGTATGTCAAACACCCCGTCATTCCGCTCGAGAAGACCATCGCCAATCTCAACATCGATATGATCGGAAGGATGGATAAGAAGTATGAGGAGATGAAGAATCCCGATTACGTCTATGTGATTGGATCGGACAAAATCAGCACACAGCTCGACAGCGTCTTGAAGCTCTCCAACAAGGAGTCTGAGAATATTGTTCTTGACTACACCTACAACGACGACAAGGACCCGAACCAATTCTACCGGAGAAGCGACCACTACAACTTCGCCAAGAACGGCGTCCCTATCGTCTTCTTCTTCACGGGCGTCCACGACGACTACCATAAGGTAACTGACACGGTCGACAAGATCCTCTTCGAGAGAATGGAGCGGATCGTCCGCCTGATCTACCACACCGGCTGGAAGGTTGCGAACAAGAAGGGTGGCCTTGCCAAGAACGTTGGTTCTACCATGTTTGGCAAGTAGACGACATGTTGTCAAAAGAAGAGATCACGGGCAAATTGTCCACGTCGATTGTGGGGAAGAAGGTATTCCTCTTCGAATCGATCGACTCGACCAACTCGTGTGCACGAGCCCTTGGGGATGCCGGGACAGCGGAAGGGGCCGTCGTCGCGGCGGAGTACCAA
Source organism: Bacteroidota bacterium (assembly GCA_003519375.1). GTDB lineage: Bacteria > Bacteroidota > Ignavibacteria > UBA10030 > UBA10030 > UBA9647. The sequence goes on along the minus strand of DOWV01000221.1, from coordinate 7,132 downwards.
ACGGACGGCAGGGGCCGGCTGGGCCGGGCCTGGCTTGCCGAGCCGGGAACGAGCCTCCTCTTTTCCGTTTTGCTGCGGCCGGCGATTACACTTGAGACCGCGGGTCTTCTTACACTCTACGCCTCCGCCGCGATCGCCAGAGCTGTAGAGCGTTCCGTTGGCCTCGATGTCGAGTGCAAGTGGCCCAACGATCTTCTCCTCCATGGAAAGAAATTCTGCGGCATATTGATCGAGAACTCCTTCCAGCAATCGGGACTGGTGTATTCCGTCATAGGCGCTGGAATCAACGTCAATCAACAGGCGCTTCCTCCGGAGATAGCCGCCAGGGCGACTTCCCTGTCACGGGAGTCAGGCAACGCCCTCGACCGGGACAAGTTATTTCGATCTGTTCTTTCGGAACTTGATGCGATGTACGAGGATGTCAGGCGCGGCAAATTCCAGGCCGCCATGTCGGAATGGAAACAACGTTGTTCCATGTTCGGCAAAACGATCACCGTCCAGGAACATGACAGCACCGTGAGCGGCGTGGCCTCACGACTTCACCAGGACGGGGGCCTCATCATCGAGACCGAGAAGGGAGAGCGAACAATCTACGCCGGCGATGTCACGGTCGTTCCTTAACGAATCTGCAACTTCACAAGGAAAAGGGGTACGGATGCTTCTCGCTATTGATATCGGAAACACGCACACCGTTTTTGGCGTTTATCGGGGCAGAAAGCTCATTGCCGACTGGCGCGTGACGAGCATGTTGCAGCGAACGGAAGACGAGGTCGGAACACAGGTCCGCCTCTTCCTGAAGGAAGCTGGAATCCCGACCAAATCGATCCAGGGCGTGGGAATATCTTCAGTCGTTCCAAATCTCACAGATATTTTTTCCATGATGGCGCGGAAGTACTTCGCGGCCAATCCCCTTATTATTTCGTCGGCACTCGATCTCGGTTTCAAGATTCACTACGACGACCCCCACTCCGTCGGCGCTGACCGGCTTTGCAATGCCGTCTCAGGCTATGCGGCCTTCGGCGGCCCGCTCATTGTCATCGACTTCGGGACTGCCACGACATACGACGTCCTGTCGAAATCAGGGGACTACCTTGGCGGCGTCATTGCGCCCGGCATCGAGACCTCCGCGGTGGATCTTCACCGCCGGGCAGCGAAACTCCCAAAGATCGAACTCCATTTTCCGAAGAGCATCATCGGCCGAGATACTGTCTCGAGCATGCAAGCAGGGATTCTTTACGGAGCGGTGGACTCGATGGAAGGGTTGGTGAAAAGAATTCAGGCGGAAATCGAAGTTCACGAGGGGAAGAAGGCGACTGTCATTGCCACGGGGGGATTCTCCGAACTCATGGCGCGGCAATCGCGTTTGATCACAGCGTGTGTCCCCTCCCTCGTGCTGGACGGTGTGAGGATTATCTACGACCGGGTTTCCAAAGCTCCACGCGGTAAGAAGCGGTAAGGCGGCTCACTGCTTCGCGGCATCCGGGTTCTGACGCTCAGGTTCCGCATCGGAGCCCGCCGGGCGCCCCCCCAGCGGGTGTTGCTCTGCGACTTTGGCATAAAGCGACAGCAGCCCGCCTACAACATTCTGAAGCTTTCCAAACTCCTGCTTCATTCCCGTAAATAGTTTCTTCAGTTCCTCGCGATCCTGCTCAGGCACACCCGCGAACATCCCTTTGTCGTTGGTATCCAGATCGGATGTGATTCGGGCAAAGGCAGAATTGAGCGCAGGTGTCATCGCGGAAACGAGCTTGTCCACCTGGGCACGTTCTGCTTGTCCCTCGAGTTTCTCTTTAGTGCATTCTTCTTCCAGAGCGCGCGCCAGCCGTTCAAGGTGCCGGTCATGTGTCGCCCTGATATGAGCAGCGAGGCGTTCCATGTCAGTATCTTCTTTGCGGAAGTAGTCATAGGCGTCCAGCTTAATGGCTTCTGCGACCACCTCCTCCGAGCCTGCGGCGGTGAGGATAAACGCCGGAATGCCGATTTGGTGCTGATGCATCCATCGCAGGACATCGATGCCGGTGACCCGCGGCATTCGATAATCGAGGATCATGACACTGAATGCCCGATCCCCTGACTTGAGCAGGTCAATAGCCTCCTGCCCGCCTTGTGCTACGACAACCTCGAACCCAAAATCCTCCGCGAGCGCCAGCGAGACAATTTTCGCGTAGGTTTCGTCATCATCCACCAGAAGAATGCGCATTCCATGTTCGTTCATCTTGGGACGCCTTTCCAAATTCAGAATACTGACCTCTTAACAGAAAAGCCTCCCCCCGGGCGACGAGGGAAGGCTGTCAATACGTTGAAGGCATGGACGCCGGCCTCTCAGCGAACGCCGAACATCATGACCGAGGCGTTTGCAAGCTCGACAATCGGTGAATAGTACAGTCCGAAGACGAGTGTCGGGATCGCCAGAAGGAGCAAAATGGCCACCTGGGGAACAGAAAACTGGATCGGCGAGGCATCTCCTTCGGGATCTCTCAGAAACATGTTACGGACAATCCGCACGTAATAGTAGAGCGAAATGACGCTATTGATCGCGCCGACGATCGCCAGCCATATCCACTGCGCATCGAGCAGCGAGGCGAAGAGAAACAATTTGCCGATGAATCCGGCCGTGGGCGGGATGCCTGCCAGCGAAATCAGAAACACGACCATGGCGACGGAGACCAGGGGCGTGCGATAACCGAGTCCCCTGTAGGAATCGATATCCTCGCTGCCTGTCTTGTTCGCCACGAGCATCACAACATAGAATGCGCCAAGGTTCATCAGGAGATAAACCACGAAATACACCATCACCGCTGCCAGGCCCTTGTCACTCAGCACAACCACGCCCATAAGCATATAACCGGCATGGGCAATGCTCGAGTAGGCGAGGAGCCTCTTCATATTGTTCTGCCACACAGCGACGAGGTTTCCCAGCGTCATCGTCAGCACGGAGAGGATCGCAATAATCTTATTCCACTCAAATCCCTGGACAATTGCCCAAAAACCTGCCGGAAGACCCATGGCGTTGGCATCGATGAAAGAGACCTTGAAGAATCGAATCAGGATGGCAAAGCCGGCCGCTTTCGAGGCCACAGAGAGGAAGGCCGTGATGGTGACCGGAGCTCCTTCGTAGACATCGGGTGTCCAGAAATGGAACGGCACGGCAGAGATCTTATAGCCGAGGCCGGCGATGATCAGCAGCGTAGCGACGAGGAGCGCGATGGGATTCACTGCCGTCGACGAGAGCGCTCTGTTGATGCTGTAGAGGTCGGTCGCGCCGCCGGTCAACCCGAAGAGAATAGAAATGCCATAAAGCATGAGGCCCGTCGAAAGAGCTCCGTAAATGATGTACTTCAGAGCAGCCTCGCTGGAATCGGGTGCTTCCTTCGTGTAGCCGGCAAGGACGTATGAACTCAGTCCGGTCAGTTCGATGGAGAGGACAATCATCAACAGATTCGTAGCACCGGCCATCAGGTACATTCCAAGAGTCATCGCCACGAGCAGTGAAGAGTACTCGGTCATGCGGGAAATGGCAATCCGGACCTCAGCAGAATAGAGTGAGAAGAGGATGATGATAAGAGCGCATGCACCGACGATGATCTTGAAAAATATGGCAAACGGATCAACCGCAAGCATCCCTGAGAATAATGACTGAGAGGTCCCCATTTCCTGCACGGAGAACACCATGGACAGACCGACCCCCAGAAAGGCGATCAGCAGCGGAAGACGCGGCCGGGAGCGAACGATGATGCCCGCAAGGATGGCAACGCAGATTGTGGCAGCCAGGGTTGTTTCCGGAAGGAACTTCGCCAGGCTCTGTAAGACTTGTTCAACCATAAGGATCTTCACTGTTGTCGTGTCAGGCAAATCAAACGATCAATGCATCGAAGTTGCTGCAGCGCCGCCCAGCTTCACAACTTCGACGAGGTGATTCAGCGAGGACGTCATCAGGTCCAGGAGCAGCGACGGGTAGATTCCCAGGACCAGAACGACGACCGCCAGGGGAACGAGCGTGAACATCTCCCTGCCGTTGATATCCGGCATGGATGCCCATTTCTCGTTCGGCTGACCCAGGAACACTCTTTGAAGCGTCCAGAGCATGTACGCCGCCGTCAGGACGATGCCGAGCGTGGCGATGATTGTCATGGTCCGGAATGTCTGGAAAGCGCCGAGGAACGAGAATGCTTCGGAGATAAACCCGCTCAATCCGGGAAGGCCGAGGGCGGCGAAGAACGCCACGGTCATGATGCCTGTGTACTTCGGCATCGTGATCGCCAGTCCTCCGAAGGCGTCGAGATCGCGTGTATGAGCCCGGTCATAAATGACGCCCACGATCAAGAAGAGCATTGCGGTGATCGTACCATGATTGAACATCTGGAACACGGCGCCCATCATCCCCTGCGTGTTCAGGGCCGCCATCCCGAGCAGCACAATGCCCATATGGCTGATGCTGGAATATGCGATGAGCTTCTTGAAATCCTGCTGCGCCATGGCGCAGAGAGCTCCGTAGATGATATTGATGAGAGCGACAAGCGCGAGGGCCCAGGCGTAGTAGTTCGCGAGCTCGGGGAACATCGGATAGCTGATCCGGAGAAGACCGTATGTCCCCATTTTCAGAAGCACCCCTGCCAGGATGACGCTGATCGCCGTCGGGGCTTCAACGTGCGCATCGGGCAGCCAGGTATGGAACGGGAAGATCGGGACCTTGATCGCGAATCCGATAAAGAGGGCGATGTACGCCAGGTGCCGCCAATAGGTGCCGGTGCCTGCAAGGAGCGATCCCGGCTGGAAGTTTGCCGCATCCATCATCGCGAGCATGTTAAATGTATAGATCCGCTCTCCCGTCGCGGGATCTGCGATCGTGACGCTGAAATAGAGTGCGATCATGGCGAGAAGCATCAGGACGCTGCCAAGGAGCGTGTAAAGGAAGAACTTGATGGCCGCATACTCGCGGCGGGGTCCGCCCCAGATACCAATGAGGAAATACATCGGGAGGAGCATGACTTCCCAGAACACGTAGAAAAGGAAGAAATCGAGAGAGACGAAAACGCCCATCATACCGGTATCGAGGAGCAGCAGCATCGCCATGTAGCCCTTCAGAGCCTTCGGAATATTCCAGGACGCGAAGACGGCGATGAAGCTGATCAGCGCCGTCAGAATCACCATCGGAACGCTCAATCCGTCGACTCCGACGAAGTACTCAATCGAGATCCGTCCGAACCAGGGGACGCCGCGGATATCGATCCACGACATCTTCTCCACCAGCTGCATTCCGTCGACGGAATTGATACCGGTGAATCCCTTATTGAAGTTGAAGTAGATCATCACAGCCAGGACCAGCTGGAAGAACGTCGCAGCAGCCGCGGTCCACTTCATGGCGTCAAGTTTCTCCTTTGGGATCAGGAGAATCAGCACCATGCCGATGATCGGGAGAAAGGTGATCCAGCTCAGAACGCCGATGCCCAGGAATGCCATTTCTATTCTACTCCTTCATGAAGTCAAGAAACACGTGCCAGAAACCTCCGGCCTCCGGCTCAACGGAACCAGAGGAACAGGATCATTACACCAAGAATCACAAATGCCAGGTAGGTCTGGACCCTGCCCGTCTGAATGCGCCGGGTGAGAAGTCCGAAGAATCCCGCCAGATATGCCAATGCGTTCACCAGACCATCCACGATGCTATTATCGAATCCTCCGACACCGACGTAGAAGAGGAAGAACGATAAACCGGCGACGGCAAACCCGAGAACGACATAGCCGACGATCGCTCCGATCGACGCTTCCGGCGGAAGCAGTCCAACCCCGACAAGCCATCCGATGTACAGTGAGAGCGCGGCGGTTATCACCATGTAGAAAACAGCGCTGATGCTCCCCTCTTCCCAGTTCTTCTTCGTACCGAGCGTGAGACCCTTGACCCAGCTCGCCGTCCCGTTTACGATACCATCGATGATGTTGTTATCGAACCACCGGAAGACTTTCGACGTGCCGATCGTGCCCGCGACCGCGGTGGCGTCATAGAGCTCGTCGAACTTCCACTTGTTGAGCAGGAATCGGTAGAGCGGCCCCGTCCCGGCAGCAACCGTGTCCGCATTGATTTTCTTCCAGGAGTAGGTCGTGAATGCCACGAGGATGCCGATACCGGCAACGAGCAGCGACAAGATCATGGCAAGCGTATGTGTGTGATGAGCGGCTTCTTCGAACTGCTCAATTCCTGCTGCAGCGACCGTTGCCGGCACCACCGATTCGGGCCGCGGCAGGGCTGCGTACACCCATCCGGCTGATGCGCCGATCGGGTTGGGACTGAAGAACACGAAGGTCGAGAGCACCGCAAAGACGATGAGCGGAATGGTCATCGTCCTGGGCGATTCGTGTATCGCCTCGAGGCGATGATGGTCCTTGTGTTCGCCGAGGAATGTCAGGATGACGACACGGAACATGTAGAACGCAGTCAGTGCGGCCACAAGGTAGGCGACGATGGCGATGTACCAGTGGCCTGTCAGGGTCCCATACGCAAGCGTCCCCGCCAGGATCTCGTCCTTGCTCAGAAATCCTGAAGTCAGTGGAACGCCGGAGATTGCCAGGGTGAAAATGATGAAAGCCCAGAACGTGATCGGCATCTT
>DOWV01000221.1:0-299 GCA_003519375.1 Bacteroidota bacterium | reverse complement strand
GTGTAGGCGCCCACACCCAAACCCATCACCATATAGCCGAGCTGACTGATCGTGGAATAGGCAAGGACCTTCTTGATGTCGTTTTGTGCAATAGCAATCGTAGCAGGAATGAACGCGGTGATAGCTCCGATCGTCGCAATAACCATGAGGGCGTCGGCAGTCATCATCGGGAATGTGCGGGCGATGAGATAGACGCCGGCTGCGACCATCGTCGCGGCGTGGATCAAGGCACTGACAGGGGTCGGGCCTTCCATCGCGTCCGGGAGCCATACGTGCAGCGGGAACTGGGCGGACTTGCC
>DOWV01000111.1:497-22698 GCA_003519375.1 Bacteroidota bacterium | reverse complement strand
GGAAAAAAGATAGCCACACAAGCGAAGAAAAGCAACAAAAAAGCCCTGAAATAGGGCGCCACTAAGACACAAACTCACGAAGGTTTTTAAGAATTAGTGCGAAACTCATTCACCTTCTTTGTGTCTTTGTGACTTCGTGGCAAAGTCATTGCTATTGCCGCAGTTCTAGAACCGTGCAATGAAACCAACCCTGGGCTCGATTCTCTTCTGAGGCTTGAATCCGACAACTTGTCCCGATTGCTCATCCCGGATTTCAGTATAGGTCCATTGATACAGCATCGAGACTACAAGGTAGGGGGCAGGTTTGTATCCCACTTGCGCGTAGAGGAGTGAATTGTTATCAAGTTTGAAAATCGAGCCGACATTCTTTTTGTCATATCCGCCCGAAACGAGAATGCCCGGCAGTGCGTCTCCAACATCCAACATCAGATGGAGCGTCCCGGCGTTTTTCACACCGACAGGTGCCTGATAACCGCCCACGATGTTGAGCGTCCCAAGTATGCTCACCAGGACCTCGCCGAAGTATCCTTCGAACGATTGAGTTGACTTCAGAATCTGCGCTTTGCTCATGAAGCGGCTCGTGTCGATCACCTGATACCGGTCATGTTCATAGAACGCGTCGAAGTAGGTCGGTAAGTACTGATTTCCGACGAAACGGCGCTCGTATTTTGCGTCAAGCGTCACGAGGCCGAGGCCGCGAAGCCGCAGATTGAGTCCAACGGCGGTCCCGCTTCCGTACGAAAGGATCTTCGCATAGTCTGCATAGAGCGTGGATCCGATATATTCATGAGAAAGGAGCGGCAGGCCCACATCCAGCCCGACGATTGACAGGACTCCTCCTCCCTCTGCATTTCTTATTGTCCCCGCCGGATCTCCCCACGTTCTGTTCGCATTGCTGTTAAAATCAGAGGCAAATGTAGCGCCTACTTCGAGATTGCCCAGAATCGGGATTGACGCTCCTTGACCGAATTGGAGCGGACGGACATACCCTCTCAATCCGAGGACCCCTGCCCCCGCCACGTCGCTGTACATCGATTCCAGGCCGCCCTTTTGAAAATCGAGATCAAACTCGACACCCACTTTCCGCAGATCATAGCTTGCCGTATTCCGATACAAATAAATTATCGAGCCGTGGCCAATCCGGGCGAAATCCAGTGCGCCTACGCGTGCATAGACGTTTTCGTTTTTCTGGCCGTACCGGATATAGCGAAGAAGCCGGAGGTAGCTGTAGCCGTCCTTGAAATCCCCCTGACGGATCTTGCCGTCCTGGCCGACCCTCAAATTCACGTCAAGACCAATCCCCCACTTCCCAAAAGACAGGTCCGGCATGATATTGAATAGATAGTACGGCTTGCCGTCAATCACCGTTACACCTATTCCCCCACTCACTGATTGCTGGTTTGTCAGCATTGCCATCCGGGGATCCTGCTGCGGCATGGTTTGGGCTCCAAGGTGATTCACGCTCAAAACCCAAACGGCAAGAATCACCGCGACTGAACCATAAGATCGCTCAAGCAAAGAAGTTCTTACAATTCTATTCGATACTTCATAGAGTACATCTCCTTCGCGGTCCTTCGCGTTCTTGCTTGCCCCGAACGGATTTGGTTCGGGGGCGGTTATATTTAAACCGCAAAGGTCGCAAAGGGACACAAAGAGCGGCTTCCTACAGTTGTTGGTCATTTAGATTCCGAAGAATATTCTGCAAATAAACACTGCGCCGAGCATCCCGAAGAGATCGGCAATGAGTCCAGCAGGAACAGCGTGGCGGGTATTCTTCACTTGCACGGAGCCGAAGTAGACCGCCAGCACATAGAACGTCGTCTCCGAGCTGCCATACATGGTCGAGGCGAGAATTCCGATGAACGAATCAGGACCATGGACTTTCATCAGTTCCGTCATGATGCCTAGCGAGCCGCTGCCTGAGAGCGGTCTCATCAGAGCCATCGGGAGTGTTTCAGGAGGCATGCCGATGAGGTTCGTGACCGGGGCAAGAACCGTTGTGAGGAGCTCCATCGCTCCGCTCGCGCGGAAGATCCCAATCGCACACAACATGGCGACAAGATAAGGAATGATCCGCACAGCGGTATCAAATCCCTCTTTTGCACCCTCGACGAAAACCGAATACACTTTGACTTTCTTGACGATCCCCCAGCCCAAAAACACGAAGAGCAGGAGCGGGATCGCGAGGATGGAGATAGCGTTGATCAATGCCCGGAAGAAATCAGCCATTGGATACCTCCTTGGCGGCTACCTGCTCATAGTCTTTTCTGTACCGAGGGAGACGCTGCAACAGCTTCGCGGCGACGATCCCGGCAACCGTTGCACACCCGGCACCGAAAATCGACGTTCCGATGATGATTCCGGGATTGGCCGAACCGGCGGCAGCCCGAACCGCAATCGCGGTGGCAGGGATCAGAATCAATCCGCCTGTATTGATGGCCAGGAACGTGACCATCGCGTTTGTGGCCGTACCGACTTTCGGATTCAATTTGTTTAACTCTTCCATTGCCTTAAGACCCATTGGCGTCGCGGCGTTGCTTAATCCCAGCATGTTGGCCGCGATATTCATGATCATCGCAGCGACAGCCGGGTGGTCGGGCGGAATTTCGGGAAAGAGCCTCTTCGTAATCGGTGTGAGGAAGCGAGTGACGATCTTCAGGAGTCCGGCCTCGTCGGCAACTTTCATGACTCCGAGCCAAAGTGCCATAATCCCGATGAGTCCAAGCGCTATCGTGACGGCCGTCGTCGCATAGTCGAGCGCTGCCTGTGTCACGGCTTTACTCTTCATGTAATGGATCGGCTCCAGGACAAACTGGATACGCGCTCTCTGCTGGTCGTCACTGATGACCATCGAACTCACCTTCCCGGTCAGCTTGTCCCTGCTTGCCGCGGCTTTCGCCATTTCCTTCCATCGATCCGGGCTCGAAGGTCCCAGCGGCAGGCTCACGGACTTCTCGCCGGGCGAGAGTTCCGTGACGACAATAGGCTGATGAATGTCCGCATTCGCAGCAGTGGTGTTGTAGAATGCATTGAATGCGTCAGCGGTCAGGATGAGATCCCCCTCCCAGCTATTCCTCAAGGGACCCGGCGATTTGTCGATGGCAATGGTTCCTTCAACAGGAATCCCGTTGCGATAAGTATTCCTCATTTCGTCAGCCACATCATTTCCGACGGCGACGAGGATGCCGATAGCGATAAGGGCAATCCAGATATAATTGAGCATGGCAGGACAGTGATGGAATTGAGACAGGAGTAGGTTTAATGCGTGTTAAACTAGAGACTTTCGCCCGAAATTGCAATGGGTTCCGGAAATCTGTATCTTGCGGCGGACTCCAACCACCAATCCTTCCGAGGCGCCATGGGCACTTCCGACCGCATGGACGAGATCGACATCGTCCGGAACCTCGAGAACCTGCAACGATCAGGAGGCATACGACCGCTTCGCACCGGTGCGCGATCGTTAAAGAAGCTCCTCGCACTCGACCATTCTCCCGCTGTCACTCTTCGAAGCAACGGCGACGGGCCTGTGAACATTTCGCGTTCGCATCTGATCCGTGAATTGGCGCAGATCGAGGAAGCCAAGACCCTTCCCCGGGCACGGCACTACCTTGACCGGCTGCACCGATCATTACGCGAAATTCACCAGGGAAAAATCAACGACATCAATCTCCTTCGATGGAAGGAGTACGATGGCATTTTCACTGACAGCCTCTGGCTTCTTGACCGTCGGGACGGATCGGGCGGGCATTCTGCATGGTATTGGGGCAACTTCGTCCCCCAGATTCCACGACAGCTGATGCTGCGCTATACGAAAGCCGGAGACTGGGTGCTCGATCCGTTCGCCGGAAGCGGCACCACGCTTCTCGAATCAGCGCGCCTCGGACGAAACTGTCTTGGCATCGAACTTCAGGCTTCTGTCGCGAGGAAAGCGCGGAGCGCTCTGAGAGACCTTCCTGACCATACTGGTTCCGCGGTTGCCATTGAGGTCGGGGACAGCAGGAAGATCCATCTCTACGACACGCTGCAATCGCACGGAGCAAAGAGCGTTCAGCTCGTCATCCTTCATCCCCCGTACCATGACATCATCAGATTCAGCAAAAACCGGAGCGACCTGTCAAATGCCCGGACACCGGGTGAATTCGCCAGACAATTCGGAAAGGTGGTTGATAACGTCTCCGCCGTTCTTGATCCCGGGAGAATTCTGGCTGTTGTCATAGGCGACAAGTACGAGAAAGGGGAATGGATACCGCTCGGATTCATGCTGATGAGCGAAGTCCTGAAGCGTCAGTACCGGCTCAAGAGTATTGTGGTGAAGAATTTTGAAGAAACCACCGGGAAACGGAGCCAGAAGGAGCTGTGGCGATTCCGAGCCCTCGCTGGCGGGTTCTATGTGTTCAAACACGAATATATTTTCGTGTTTCAGAAGAATCAGGACATTGCTTCACGAGATGGAGGGAAGTATGCTTCAATGGGAAATTCCCCCGCAAAATCCGAAACAAATTCGGAATCCTAAACCTCAAGGACATACTCGGTTTCCCCGGTTTGTTGCGTTTCGTATTTCGGTTTTGGAATCTTCGGATTTGTTTAGAGTTTCGGATTTAGGATTTAGGGTTTTTCAATAGACATCGCTGAGCACGATCGTTCATTCAAGAGATGAGGTTCGTCATGGCGATCACACTTGAAGCACGCGAAAGGGAACTCAAAAAGCGGTTTTCGCATCCCTACGACTGGGGTCAGCGGCAGAGCGATGAGTGGGATGCTCATACCGACTTCGTCTACCACGTTTTCAGCTTTGAAGCGCTCTTGAAGGAAATCGAGGCACGGTTTGGGCAGGAACAGCACCATAAGGAAATGCTCAGTTACGGGATGAACCGGTGGTACAATTTCTGGTCGGCGAAAGCAGTGGAGCAGATATTTGCCTGCCATCCCGGTGTCACGGCGGCCCGGGATTCTGGCGACCGGCTTCGCGAATTCCGAATCGGAGATCTGAGTTTCGACCACAAGACTTCCACCTACCCGCGGGGTTTCAATCACGACCTCGACTATGGGCAGAAGCATCCGCGGGAGCTCATAGAGTGGTTTTACACGCATCAAAGCCAGCAACGACGGAAACACTTCGAGAACAGAATCTTCATCGTCCTTTACGCGTCGGACGGTCAGCACTGGAAGCTCAAAGCGGAGCTTTCATGGCTCGAGAGCATCATCAAATCCTACCTCGACACATTCGATGCCGCTAAATTGTTCCATTACAAATTTGAAGGGAGGCGCGAAACGGCGGCGGATCTGCTGTGGGCCGTGAAATAGCAGAGTGGTGCTCACATCAGCACCCACGCAGCGAGCGCCCCAACGAATGTGCACGCCGCATTCACAAGATCATTCCTGATCCAGCTCACCCCGCCGCTGAGATCAGCAGCCCTCCCGCAGTGTTCTGTTCGCTCAGTCTCTGAGCCGCAAACCGGGCAGTGGAATCTCGCTTGAACCGTCGCACCGAGAAGACTGTCGGCAAGGCTTCCAACAATTCCTGCCACAACAACCGCGAGACCGATTCGGATCTCAGCGTACCACGCGTAACCCGAGAGAGCGACTGCCACCGCTCCAAGCGCGCCGCCAAGCGTGCCGGTCAATGAAATCCCGCCGCTCGTTCCGGAAGGAACGGTTTTCAACGTGACGATGGAGACGACGCGGCCGCGGGCGTGCACGCCGATCTCGGTCCCCCACGTGTCGGCTGCTGCAGCAGCGACCGAAGCGAGGTAAAACGGATAGAGTTCTTGGATCGGGAGAGAGACGGAGAGAAACGCGAGAATTCCCGGGACTCCACCGTTTGCGAGAACCTGAGCCCAGTCCCGCGCACCCGATTTCTCAAATCTTTCGTTGATCTGCAGTTTCCTTGTTCGACCGGACTTGGACAGGAGGCTTGACGTCACAAAAAACGTCACAATCGGCACTGTCCATGCCCAGGCGCCAAAGCCGTACACGACGACCGCCAGCATGAACGTTGTAAGCGCACCGCTCCTGGTGAGAAAACGGGCTGCGTAGGAAATCACTGCTACGAGAAGGCCAAACAGTCCGCCGAGAAGGAACTGGTCAGGCATATGGTTCAGAGGGCAACGCGCTCGACGGCGGTGCTTTCCTGAAGAAGAGAGACGACGAGGAGATCGAGCACGAGACGGGGATCCCGGGAAGTTGACTTGAGTGTTGTATCAGCCTCAAGGAGTGACTTGAAATTCTGTTCGATTTGTTCAATGCTGAAGTTGGCGCGGAACTCAAAGTACTGCTTCAAAAAAAATGGCGGGAGGCCTATCTCCCTGGATAATTCCTGGTCCGACATTTTGCGTGCCCGGACATCGGTCAGTTTCCAGAGCTGTGTGAAAAACCTGCTCAGCATGACAATAATCATCTGAGGCGATTGGCCGTTTTCGAGCATTCGCTCGAGGATCTTGATCGCATCTTTTGCATCCCGGCGTCCGATGGCATTCTGCAACTCGAACACCGTATAGCCTTTGGTGGCCCCCACAACCGCAGCGACATCCTCGGCGGTGATGTTCTTTCTGTCGCCAATGAACACATAAAGCTTATCGAGCTCGTTCTGAAGCGACCGGAGCGAGTTGCCGACATATGCCTGGATCAGCCTGCACGCCTCTGCATTCGCTTCCCTCCCCTGAAGCTTCACCCGCTCCGCAACCCAGCCCGGAACCTGGTTATCATAGAACGGCTTGCATTCGACCAGTTCGGCTTTCTTCTTGAGATCAGTAAACGGCTTGCGCCGGAAATCGGGCTCGAAGGAAACGAGCACAAGGATGGTCGATTCGAGAGGATTGTTGATGTACGCGCCGATGACTTCCTTGGCCGTGTCGGTCGTCGCCAGTTTCTCAAACTCCTTAACCACGACGACACGCTTGCCGCTCATCATGGGGAACGACGAGGCGTGCGCAACTACGTCCGTAGCCTCAACTTTGCTGCCGTACACGACATCAAGATTGAATCCCCTCGTCCCGTCGTCCAGCGTCTTGCCGATAATGAGCTGCACGCCCTCGTCGATGAGGAAATCCTCTTCGCCGTAGAACAGGTAAATCGGCGAGAAGCGATTGGCCTTGATGGACTGGAGGAATTCGGCGTAGGTCATAGGAATTGAGTGATCGAGTCATCGGGCCATCTCACCAATTAACCACTCACCAATCAACTCGTTAACTGGTTAATTAGTTAATTGGCTGATAATCACTTCGCAATCGTTACACTCTTCATCACCACATCCTCCTTCGGTTTCCCATCTCCCGGCGGTGAAATCTCCACTGCGCCGATCGAGTCGACCACGTCTATCCCCTTCACGACTCTTCCGAAGATGGTGTAGTTTTTCGGCATTCCAGCCGCTGTGCGGAGCATGATGAAAAACTGGCTCGTGTTGGTGTTCGGTCCGCGATTAGCCATCGCAACGGTTCCCCGCACATACCCCTGCTGGTAAGAATCGGTCGCGGGATTCAGCTCATCTTCAAACTCCTTGCCGTAGATGCTCTTTCCGCCGGTCCCTGTTCCTGTCGGGTCACCGCCCTGAATCACAAATCCCTTTGCGACGCGGTGAAAAATGATGCCGTTGAAGTACCCCTGCTCGGCAAGTCCTGTGAAATTGGCGACGGTCTTTGGGGCATCCGATGGAAAGAGTTCGATCTCAATCGTCCCTTTGGTTGTCTCGATAGTGGCGTTCACGTTTTTCTTTTCGCACCCTTCTGAAGTGAGGAGAATAAGAATTGCGAGGCAGGACAGACAGATGTTTTTCATATCATTTCCACGCTAACTTAATAGAGATAGAACCGTTCAAAGAGAGAATCTGACCGTTAAGTCCGCTAAGAGCACAAAGAACTCAAATATGTCGGACTTCTATGACCAAATGTCTTGGCGGTTCCTGGCGCCCGCCTCCCTTTCTGGAACCGGTCTGGCGGGCAGGTTCTTCGCGGTTCGCTACTAAATTCAGTATTAGATGAACAGGATTCCGGCGATCCCCAGTGCAAAGCAATAGAACGCAAACCAACTCAGCCTCCCTCGCTCGACGATGCGCAGGAGGATTTTGATGGATGCATAACCTGCCAGTGCAGCGGCGATCATTCCGAGGATAAACGGTCCGAATCCGCTTTCCATTCCCTGATGGATCACGGTTGTTGTCTCAAGCAACGCCGCGCCCGCAATCACAGGAATCGAAAGGAGAAAGGAGAAGCGGGCGGCCGTCCCCGGCGACAACCGAAGGAACAATGCCATGCTGATCGTCGAACCGGAGCGCGAGATTCCCGGCAGAATGGCTACCGATTGCGCAAGACCGATGATAAACCCCGATACAAGCCCGAGCCGCTTTCCTTCTTTGACTGTTGGAAACCGTGTAAGGAAGAGTATCAGGCCCGTGATCACAAGGTTGACGGCGACAAGTTTTGGGTCCTGAAACGCTTCGGCGATCTGGTCATGGAATTTCAGTCCGATGATTGCCGCCGGTATGGAACCTACGATGATGGCAAGGCCCATACGGACGTACTCATTCGATTCATAGGAAGACTTCAATGTGCCGGTGTGAAGTGCTTTCCACGTGCAGAGTATCATCTCCGCAATATCTTTTCGGAAGATAACACAGACGGAGATGAGCGTGCCGAAGTGCACGTAGACGTCAAACGAGAGCATACCGGTGTTCCGAATATTCAGCAGGTATTGCCCCAGAACAAGATGACCCGAACTGCTGACCGGGAGAAACTCTGTGAGCCCTTGAACCAAACCAAGTATTACCGCTTCAAGTATGGACATATCCCTCTGCTTTTTTTGCTTGAGATTCTAAATCCAGAACCCATTAATTTCAAATAACAATTGACTTCGGCTCCGCTCTAGTTGAGCTGAAATGTCACTCCGAACTTGATACCGGCGTTGAAAAAGTTCATTGATGGAAGCTCACCGGCCCGATTGACGGTAAGAGATGGATCACGAGGTTCAAGTGTGCCGAGAAAATCCCATCGAAGGTCGACGCCGATGCTGCCGTAGAACGTGTCATCAAACTTCGTATTGCCGACAACTTCCAGCTTGATGCTCGGCCCGGCGCTCTTCAGCGTTTCATCGTTTCCATAGGGCTGAAACTGCTGGCGAAACGAGCAGAAATGATAGCCCATGCCGCCTCCGACCTTCACCCGGTAGCCTTCTCCAAACATGAGCCGATGGACCAGAATCGTCGGCATGTGAACCTGATAGGAGAACTCCGAACGAGCGTATCCTGAACGATCTTCGATCGAATACGACTTCACGAACAGGCTGTACTCGATCCCTGCACTCCACTCGTCTGCAAACTGCAGGTCGGAGGATGCAAAGAACTCAGGAGCCGAAACGATAATGTCGACTCTCTGATCCGGTCTTGGCTGCGCAAGAACATTGATGTAGTTCGCAACCGTGTGTGCGAAATGGGCATCGATTCCCAGCCCTGCCGTCACATCAAAGAACTTCGCTCGTGTCTCCTCCGCCGTTGACTGCCCCCACGCGGACCACGTCGCGCTCACGAGGGCAATCAGCAAGACGATGGATCGCAGGATTCTCACGGGCGTCAAAATGAAACCGGTGTTCCGAGCTGAAGTGATTGCACGGCCTTCAATGTTGCAAGCGTCGAAGCCACGATGCTGTCAAAGGCCATCGGTGAGGGCTTTCCTTCCTGAATCGACGCGAGGAATTCGCGCACCTCGTCGCGATGCCCCTTGTCGATCGTTGAGAGCTTGAATTCTCTTTTCTTGCCGCTTTGATACAGAGACAATCGCTGAAAGTTGTCGATGACGGCGGTCCGGCCGGTCGTGGAGATTTCGAGCCGCTCTTTCGGAAGCGAAGCGTCCCCGTTCGCCATGTAGGCAATTGTCCCCACGGAGCCGTCGCGGAACTTCAGTGTCACCACAACCGAATCATCATCCAGTGATCCGCCGGAGCCGGATGACAAAGACTCAGCAAAGACCCGTTCAGGAGTTGAGCCGATGATGTACTGCATCAGATCGATGAAGTGACAGACTTCGCCGATGATTCTCCCGCCGCCCTCAAGAGGATCGCGCGTCCAGTGGGTGCGGGGGATTGCTCCGGCATTGACGCGATATTGAAGCACGTACGGCCCGACAGCGTTCTCAAAGAATCTCTTGCAGTGCAGCACGTGCGGAGCAAATCGACGGTTGAAGCCGACCATGAGCCGTGACCCCTTCCACTCTGCCTGGACGGTGTTATGCACCTTCTGGATCTCCGCCAGCTCCTCTGCCGTGACTGCCAGCGGCTTTTCGACGAAAACGTTCTTTCCAGCCCGCAGCGCATCAATGACGAGCGGAGCGTGGAGGTTGTGGCGTGTTGCGATGAACACCGTATTGACATTTGAATTGCCAATGACCTCCGACGGATCGCTTGTCGCAAAGTCAAATCCGAACGTTCGCGCCGCGTTGGCTGCATTCAGGCCGTTGCTGTTGCACACACCAACAAGCGTTGTCGCGCGGGAGCGCTGCAGGTGGGGAAGCAGGAAGCCTTGCGCAAAATTCCCTGCTCCGATGAAACCGACGCGAATCTCTGCATCGGGGCGTTGCTGTTTGCCGAGCACCACCGACTTGGGCAAAGCATCGGGTGTTTCCGCAGGACGATCGCCGTAGTCGAGCAGTACGCCGACGAAGTATTCCGGCTTCGTCGTTTTGCCCGTGATGAGAGCGAACGCCGCCTGGGCATCGTTGAGAGAGAATCGATGTGTTGTCAGCTTCTTCAGCACGACATCGCCCGTACCGACCAGGCGCAGAAATTCCTGCATGTTTCGATTCTCGCTCCAACGGACGTACGAAGCCGGGTAATCCCTTCCCCGCTCCTCATAGGTCGGATCGTAGCGTCCGGGTCCGAGCGACCGCGAGAGTCTGAAATCCAGTTCTTTCATGTAGTACGGAGCGCGAGGCAGCTTCAGCCCGACATCACCAACCAGCACGACGCGGCCTTTTTCGCGGCAAAGCTCGCCTGCCAGCTCAACCGGATCATTGCTTGGCGTTGCTGCAGTGATAATGACGGCATCAGCCCCCAGGCCCCTGGTAGCCGCGCGCACCACCCCCGCGACATCGTCTGCATCGCGCTGAAGCGCGATATCGGCACCGCTCTCCGTGGCAAGCGTGACAGCCGTTTTATCCAGATCGATTCCGATCACGGTGCAGCCATTCGCCTTCAAAAGTTGAACCGTCAGCTGCCCAAGAAGTCCCAGACCGATGACGACGACCACGTCACCCATCGTTGGCTCGGCCTGGCGCACACCTTGAAGCGCAATGGCTCCGAGCGTCGTGTAGGCCGCCTCGTCAAACCCGATGCTCTTCGGCATCCGGGCGCACAAATGAGCCGGAACAACGACATATTCGGCGTGGTTGGCATAGCCGGCGCCCGCGCAGGCGACGTTATCACCCGCTTTGAGAGGCGTTTCTTTACCGCCGACGGCGACGACCGTACCGGCGGCGCTGTACCCAATCGGAGCATACGACTCGAGTTTCGTCATCACACGCCGGTAGGTGGTGATCAAACCGTACTGCCGCACCTGTTCCAGCACCTTCAGGACCGTGTCCGGATGCGCTTTGGCTTTCTGCAGCAGAGACAGCCGGCGCTGCTCAATAGAGGCGCGCTCCGTGCCGGCGCTGATCAGCGAATACCGGGTCCTGACAAGGACGAAACCCGGTTTCAACGCCGGCACCGGGACCTGCTCCACCCTCAACGCACCAGTCTTATTATGCTGCGTAACCTGTTTCATGGTTCACACCGTCTTCGTGTCAGTGGATTCCCTCACCACCTCCGAGAAACGGAGGTGATCCTTGAGAAAATAGAATAACCCGACAACCGTTGTTATGATATATCCTGCTTCGTGCGTAATGATCGTATAGCTCAGGGCTGTAAACCCGTCGATACCGTACAACCCCATGAGGGCGATCTTTATGAAAGAATGGTATGTGCCCAGAGCTCCCGGAGCGGGAAGGGCGAACGCCATGGTGGAGATCATAAGCAGAATCACCGAGGCGCCAAAGCCAAGGTGCTTCTCAGCGATGACGTTCATCGCGTAGAATGGGACGTACATGCTGAGAGCGTAGAAGAAATAGATCAGAAAGCTGAGAATCATGATCATCGCGAGCTTGTCGTGCATCTTCGCAACGCCAAATCCCGAAAGGAACGAATCGACCAGGTTTTCATACTTTCCGACAAAACGTTTTGGAACAAATCGCTTCAGCACATTCAGAAGACTGAACAAAGTCTCTCCCTTGAAGAACAGGAGCGCGAACATTCCAAGAAACACGATCGAACCGACAAGGAAGAACGGTCTCACGGCATCAACGTTGTCGAAGAATGGATCAAGCGCGTTCGGCGACAGAAAGAGAACGATGCAAAGAATGAACAGAAACGTCACCATGTCGATGATGCGCTCGACCACGACCGTTCCGAACGCGGTCGTTTTCGAAATCCCCTCCGAGCGCCCTATGGCAAACGCCCGCATCACTTCACCCACGCGCGGAAGCACATTGTTCACCATGAACCCGATCATCACGGCAGAAAAGAGCTTGTGGTGCGAAATGTTCTCCTTCACGGGAGACAAAAGATAAGCCCAGCGGACAGCGCGCAGCCAGTGGCTGACGAGCGTGATGGGAATGAGGAGGGAAACCCAGAAGTAATCGACATCCTGAAGCGACGCCCAGAGGTCCTTCATACTCACCCCGCGGAACGCGAGGTACATAAAGAGGCCGGCCAGGAGAAAGCCGAGAAGGGTCTGGAGGAGCTTCTTCAGTTGGGAAGACATGTGGCGGCGGTCACCCTTTAGCGAAGGTCGACAACTTCTGTTCCGGCCGGCGGGGCAAATGCGAACGTGTTCTCTTTGAGATTGGTATTGATCTTGATCTCCTGAACGGTGTACGTTTTTTCCGTGTCGTTCACATCAAGCATCTCAACTTTGCGCACGACCCACGATGATTCTTCGATCCAGACCTTCATCGATTTGATGAATGATTGGTCATCCTTGGGGAGCAGCTTCAGGACGATCAGGGATCCTTCGCCCGGCTTCTCCTGGGGGACGATGGACGCATAGTAGTTCGCAGGCAGGTTCAATAAGAACTGCTCCGGCGTGAATGAATCGGGGGTCTCTTTGTAGCGGTCGATCAGAACCTGCCTGTTCACCGGCGAATACGACCAGACCGTGGCGCCATCGGTAACGAGGGTCTGATACTCCGTCTCGATACGGTACTTGTGCGGTTTCTTCATCCGGAGCGTGCCGACGAAGTCCTGCTCGATCTTCGAAAAGCCGAACTTGACATGCTGCGAGAAACGCGCAGTCGCGTCCTGGATGGATTCGTACCGCTTCTGGAGCTTGTCAGTGACGTCTTTCACCGTCAGCTCTTTCACCTGCCCGACAGCCATACCGGCAACGAGGAGCATAACCGCGAAGGGCGCAAAGAAGCGCAAAGAAATCGTCTTTTTCATGAGTTTGATACCTAGAGGCTCCTGAGTATAACATCAAGCTCGGCATCCGTTTCGACAAGGACTTCCCGCGCTTTGCTTCCGTCGAACGGGCCGACGATGCCCGCCGCTTCGAGCTCGTCGATGAGCCGCGCGGCGCGTGAATAACCGACCTTGAGGCGCCGCTGCAGAAGCGAGACGGAGCCCTGCTGGTGCCGGACGATGATCTTTGCAGCTTCTTCGAAAAGCTCATCCTTCGAATCGCTGCCAGTCATCCCGCCTCCCTTTTTCTTCTCGAAGACGGAGGGGAGTCTCATCGGATGACTGTACCCTTTTTGTTTGGAAATGTGGCCCACGACTCGCTCCACCTCGTCGGCCGAGATGAAAGCGTTCTGGACGCGGATCGGTTTCGGGCTCCCGGCGGCAAGATAGAGCATATCGCC
The DNA here is from genome assembly GCA_003519375.1 of Bacteroidota bacterium. Lineage (GTDB taxonomy): Bacteria > Bacteroidota > Ignavibacteria > UBA10030 > UBA10030 > UBA9647. The sequence goes on along the minus strand of DOWV01000111.1, from coordinate 8,821 downwards.
GCTGCCCAGCAGCTGATCGGCGCCATTCATGTCCAGAATGGTGCGCGAATCAATCTTCGATGCAACCTGATACGCGATGCGAGCGGAAAAATTCGCTTTAATAACACCGGTGATCACATCCACCGACGGGCGCTGCGTCGCGAGGACAAGATGGATGCCCACGGCGCGTGCAAGCTGCGCAAGCCGTGCAATGGGCTCCTCGACATCCCGGGCGGCAGTGATCATCAAATCTGCAAGTTCGTCAACGACAACGATGAGGTAAGGGAGTTTCTTGTGCTTGATGGTCTCGGTGTCATGAAGCCGGCCGCTCTTCACCCGCTCGTTGTAGTCAGCGATATTGCGGACGCCTGCAGATGCCAGCCGGTCGTACCGCTTCTCCATCTCCAACTCGACGCTTTTCAGCACCAGCACGGCATTGTTCGGCGTAGTGATAATCTCCTCGTCGATGTCGGGAGAAACAGCAAGGAAGTGACGGTTGAGTTTCACGTACTGCGAGAGCTCGATTTTCTTCGGGTCGATGATGATGAATTTGACGTCACTCGGGTGGAGCCGGTAGATGAGGCTCGTGAGAATCGTGTTGATGCCCACGCTCTTTCCGGAGCCCGTCGCGCCTGCAATCAGCAAGTGCGGCATTTTCGCCAGGTCGTCAACGCACGCTTCGCCGGTGATCGTTTTCCCCAGCGCCAGAGGCAAGATCCCCTTGAAGTCGCGGAACTTTGACGAGTTAATGATCCCGCGAAGTGTCACCAGGGCGGGATTATGATTCGGGATTTCAACTCCGACCGTTCCCTTTCCCGGGATCGGGGCGATGATACGGATCCCCTTCGCCTTGAGGGCGAGGGCGATGTCATCCTGAAGGCTCTCAATGCGGCTGATCTTGACTCCCGTCGCCGGCACAATTTCATAGAGTGTCACCACCGGGCCGGGCGTTACCGAAACGCTTTCGATCTCAACACCAAAATCGGCCAGCTTCGTGCGAAGCAACTCCGCATTCGCCTTCAGCTCTTCTTCGTTCACTTCTTCCGATGTGCGCGAAACATCGAGGAGTTCCACCGATGGGAAGATATAATCGATCTCCTCTTCTGCCTCCGCTTCCAACGGCGCTTGTCGCTCGTCAAAATTGACTTCTTCCTCACGGACGGGGGCGTTGATATCGAGAGGCACATCGTCGAGATCCGCCTCGGCTTCCACTTCATCAGGTTCGTGAAGTGTCGGCGGCTCGATGTCGGGTTCAACTTCCTTCGGGGGAGGCCGCTTCGGAGGAGGCTGAGGATGAACAGGTTCCTGCTTTTCACGCTTGATCTCGACCGGCCGGCGGGGAGCAGGCTCTTCCTCTCTCTTCACCTCAATCCTCGGGGCTGTTCGCTTCTTCTTAATCCATGCCCGTGCGCGGCCGAACCATTCGATCAAACGTTCGTACGTCTGCTGGATGTCGAGATCGATGAGAAGCGTCAGCACAACCCCCAGCAAACCGAGCAACAGAAGGAAGCTGCCGACAAGTCCGATGAGTTTATAAAGTGTATTGGCGGAAAAATCTCCGACCGCTCCGCTCCATTCCATGGTGAGGATAGGGACATCGCCGATCAGGCGCACCGAGCCCGTCAGGGCCGAGAACAGCAGGGCGATCGCAATAATGTAGTTTGTCGCAAGAATGAGACGATGAAGTTCCTTCTTGCGGAGAAGAAACCACGACCATGCAAGTCCGAGGAAAGGAAGGATGACAACCCCGTATCCGATCGTGGAATTGATAAACCAGTTCGAGAGGACCGCGCCGAGGAGACCGAGAAGATTCTGTGTCCGGTCCGCCTTCGCCTGAAGCGCTTCGTCAGGAGTCAGGACTTTCCAAAGTTCCGTTATGCGGACCTGACCGTTCGCCTGATCGGCCGGAGTGTAGGAAACCAGGCTGAGCAAAAGCATGAACGAAAAGAGAATGCCGAGGAACGACCAGATTTGACGGCGCCGGTCCGGATTCTTTTTCTTCGTTGTCTCTTTCACCGGGGTGTTCGGTTCAGGCATACGGTTTCGTTAGGAACCTGCTTTTGCACTCTCGGTTTCGCCGGGACGAGAATCGTCGCGACGCAATTTGATGACATTGCCGCCGAGCACCGGGAGCACTGGATAGGAGTCCACGGTCGCAGCGATTTTGATGTCCTCGAGGAATCCGATTTCGGTAAGGTACCGGCCATGGTCGGTGTTTTTCATCATTTTCAGGAGCGAGCGGCCATAGGTCTTGTGGAGGGCCTGCGAAGCGAGGGCAGAATCCGTCAGTTCAAGGGGCGAACCCTTTCCGCCCGCCAGCGATTGGACCATCATCCCCGCACAAACGGCATCTTCAAGGCTGAAGTTGCTGAAGGAGTTTGCCCGGCCGGAGCAGATCAGGAGAAAGTCGGAGCCCACTTCCCTGATGAATTCGATCACCCGCGACATGTTCACGAATGATCCCACCGCCAGATTCTGAGCGAACCGGCTTTTGTACATCGCCACCGAGCCGTTCGTGGTGCAGAAAATGATCGACTTCCCCTTCACGGTCGATTCCGTGTACTCGAGCGGCGAATTTCCAAGGTTGAAGCCCTGGATCATTTTTCCGTTACGTTCCCCCCCGCGAAGCGTCACATCACCGAAGAGGCTGCCGGAGATTTTCACGGCGTTCTCAATACTCTCAACCGGAATAATCTCCCGCGCGCCGTTATTCAGGGCAATGGTAATCGTCGTGCTCGACCGAAGCACGTCGATGACAATGATGTTCTTTCCCCTCAGCTCAAGCTCATCCAATTCAAATGGATCGAAACGAACGTCTATCTTCATATGTTCACAATCTGTTTGATACTACGGTTTCTGAACGAAGGGAAGCTTCACGATCGACGCGGGGACTTCTTTTCCGCGAATCACGACATTCAGCTTCTTCCCCACCTCATCATTTCCGGCTGCGACATAGCCAAGACCGATCGCACGCTCCAGGGAGGGGGAAAACGTCCCGCTGGTGACATGCCCGATCTCCGCTCCGGAGACAGACAATGGATATCCGTGACGCGCCACGGCCTTTTCGGCAAGCGAAAAACCGACGAGTTTTCGTTTGAGCCCGGCTTCTTTCGCCTTGAGAATCGCTTTCTTCCCGATAAAATCCCCTTTGTTCAACTTGGTAATCCACCCAAGTCCGGCTTCAAGCGGATTGGTCGTTTGGTCGATATCGTTGCCGTAGAGGCAAAACGCCATTTCGAGACGGAGCGTATCGCGGGCACCGAGCCCGATCGGCGCGATTCCGAACTCTTTTCCCGCTTCAAAAACTGCCTGCCACACCTTTTTCCCCAGTGACTCATCCGAAGGAAAATACAGCTCGAATCCCAGCTCCCCGGTGTAACCGGTCCGGGAGATGATCATCTCAACGCCTGCAAGCGTTCCGCGCTGAAAATGATAGTATTCGAGCGCTGACAGGTTCACTTTCGTGAGTTTCTTCAGCGTCGCCAGCGAATGAGGCCCCTGCACGGCAAGGAGCGAATACTCGTCGCTTCGGTCGGTAAGCTCAACGTCCCCGCTCGCGTGCGACTTCAGCCAGTCGAAATCCTTCTTCGTGTTGGAAGCGTTCACGACGAGCATAAAGTGATCACCGCAATGATAGACGAGAAGGTCATCGACGATGCCGCCCTCATCGTAACACATGGCAGAATATTGTACTTTTCCGGCAAACAGCTTCGAGACATCATTGATGGTCATCCGTTGAATGAATGCCTCAGCGTCCTTTCCTTTAACGATGAACTCCCCCATATGCGACACATCAAAAACCCCCACCTTCTTGCGAACGATGAGGTGCTCATCGATGATGCCGCTGTACTGCACGGGCATTTCAAATCCGGCGAACTCAACGAGCTTCGCCCCGATCGATCGGTGAATCTCCGTAAAGGCTGTCTTTTTCATGGCTTTTTGTTCTGGGTCTTATTCCAATCCTCGAGGAATTTCTTGAGTCCGATATCCGTCAGAGGATGCTTGATGAGTTGTTCAATGACCTTGAAGGGGATCGTGCAAATGTCTGCGCCGATCATCGCCGCCTCGACAACGTGCAGCGGATGACGCACGCTCGCCACCAGCACCTGTGTTTCAAAATTGTAGTTTCGATAAATCGTGACGATCTGCCGAATGAGCTCCATCCCGTTGTGGCTCACATCGTCCAGCCGGCCGATGAACGGGCTGATGAAAGAAGCGCCCGCCTTCGCTGCCAGCAATGCCTGCGTTGGGGAAAAACAGAGGGTAACGTTTGTTCGGATTCCTTCCGCTTTCAACGACTTGACCGCCTTGAGGCCTTCTTTGATCAGCGGGACTTTCACAACGATGTTCTTGTGGATCTTTGCCAGATCTCTTCCCTCGCGCATGATCCCGTCGAAATCGGTCGAAATCACTTCGGCACTGATCGGTCCATCGACGATCGAGCAGATCTCCTCCAAGAGCTTTCGGAGGTCTTTTCCTTCTTTGGCCACTAGGCTGGGATTCGTCGTTACGCCGTCGAGAACACCGAGGCTCGCGGCTTCCTTTATTTCAGCAATGTTGGCGGTGTCAATAAAGAATTTCATGCTCTTTTCCTCATAATCGCACACTCACGACACAGATGATACGTGACTCCCACTGAAAAATATTCAGTGAAAGTCTGTTACATCTGTGTTTTCTGTGTGCTATTCAATGCGCTATAACCTATACTGCTCGGTAATGTCTTTCTTCTGGCGCAGGGAGAAAAACTTGAACTCGTCCATCGCCAGCGCCGGATCGGGCACCACTTTCACTTTCACAAAGAACTTGAACATGATCTTGGTCATCCGGCTGATCGTCCCCTGCGTTAGATAGACGGCGATATTCGGATTGACGCTCAGCTGCAACCGGAACTCGCGCGACTCCGATTTGAATCTCTTGATCCAGCGTTCAATCTGGTTCAGTGTTGTGGTCTTCGACTGCACCATGCCTGTTCCGCCGCACGTCGGGCACGCATCGCTGAAACTCATTTGGACGTTTTGACGGATTCGCTGGCGGGTGATCTGCATGAGGCCGAATTCCGTCATGGGAAGCACGGTCGCCTTCGCGCGATCCCGCTTCAGTTCTTTCTTTACCTCGTCGTAGACTTTCTTCTTGTTCTTTTCGTCCTCGAGGTCGATAAAGTCGATCACGATGATTCCGCCGATATCGCGCAGCCGCAGCTGACGGGTGATTTCACGAGACGCTTCGAGGTCCGTCCGCAACGAGTTGAGCTCCTGCTCTTTCTTGGCCGCATAGCGGCCGCTGTTCACGTCGATGACAGTCATCGCTTCCGTCTTCTCGATGAAGATATACCCGCCGCTCTTGAGCCAGACTTTCTTGCTCATGAGGTTCTGGATATCCTTCTCCACGCCGTACTTGTCGAAGATCGGTTCCTTCCCCTTGTAGTACTCCAGGCGGTCAAGCATGTCGGGCGACATCCACTGCACGTACGCCTTGATCTCCTTGAACAGTTTCTTCTCATCGACCGCCACCCGCTCGACCCTGTCACCAAAAAGATCCCGAATAACGCTTGACGTCGTCGTCATGTCCTTATAGACGAGCACGGGAGGCTTTTCGGCCTTGACCGTCTTTTCGATGTTCGACCAGACTCTCAGCAGTTCTTCCAAATCCTGCTTGATGAGAGCATCCTCTTTCCCTTCGGCGACCGTTCTGATAATGGCGCCGAATCCCGGCGGAAGGATAGGACGGACGACCCGGCGCAGGCGCCGCTTTTCCTTGAAGTCATTCAACTTCTTGGAAACTCCCACCTTGCCGTCGAAAGGGAGCAGGACCAGGAATCGCCCTGGGAGTGAGATTTCGGATGTTACACGCACCCCCTTCTTCCCTACCGGCTCCTTCGTGATCTGGACGAGAATATCCTGGCCTTTCTGGATATTCACCTCACGGTCTGACCGTTGGAACCTTCCGCTGTCGCCGTTCGTCGGACCCTGCCTCCGCTGAGGCGCAGGGTGAGGAGCCGTGACGGATTCGGTAGCGCCGGCCGGCACAGCAACCTGCTGCGAATCTGGTGAATGCGATTCATCGTCATCATCATCGTCCTCGAACAAAGCATTGTATTCGGACAAAGATGACCCGATATCGGAAAAATGGAGGAAGGCGTCTTGCTGGAGGCCGATGTCGATGAAGGCTGCGCGAATGCCGGGCATGACCTTGGCGACCTTGCCAAGGTGAATATCGCCCACCATCCGTTCCTTGCCTGGTGTCTCGACGAAAAGCTCGGCGAGCTTTCCGTCTTCAAGAATGGCGATACGGTGTTCGTTCGCCGTGGAATTGATAACGATTTCTTTTTTCATACATGAATCCAATCCACCGAAGACCTGACTGAATGGAATCGTGAGAGCTCGCAGTGGACGAACGTGGACGTAGCCCCATTAGGCGCGGCGAACGACCGCAGGGAGAAGTTCGAGTATGCAACCGTCCAAATCGACCATGGCGTTGCACGCTTACGGTTGACTGTGTCAGAAGGATGCTTCTGAGCTTGCTGTCAGGCCGCGAAGGTGCAATCCACACAAGCGTAAGGCTGGTGGTGAGTAGTGTGAGAATGAGGAATGTGATAAGTAACATGGGTTATGGGGCCTGGTTTTTATTCACCCTGGAAACTGAGGTGAAAAGCCAACAAGGCGGGCTTTACATTCGAACGCGGTGAACCTTGCGCCGCGACATGAAATAAAAAGAGGTCAAGCACCCCCGTGTCACACAAAACTCTTTGCTGACCGTTGCTTCCTTCCGGACCTGGCGGGGTTGAGCAACGTCTTGTTGCACGGGACTTGACCTCAACGTGTCTAAAACAGACAATGAAACTCTCCGAAAATTCCTGAAGAAGACCTGTGGGGAATCGTTAATTGGTTAACTGGTTGATTTGCAGCCGATGCCTGAACTCTACCAATTAACTGATTGACCACTCACCAATTAACCTGCTTGTGGAGCTGATCGGGATCGAACCGACGACCTCTTCGTTGCGAACGAAGCGCTCTCCCAAACTGAGCTACAGCCCCCTGAATAGATGAATTCAAAGAAAGAGATAAACCGCAAAGAGCTGAAACGACGTGCTTTCGAGGGCGATTCGCTGTTCTAATAACAGATGGAAATGTAAGCAGAAAGTGACTAAAAAACAAAAGAATAGTGGGTCTCTTCCCTCATGAGCAGTAACTGAATCAGTTTGATTTTCTGCGTTTTTCGGGGTGCCGGCGGTTTCTCCCTCATGCTATCCCATATCACTGGAGATGGTACGACGAAGGTCCCGGACAGACACTGAATGATCCTTGAGAGTCGTGACATCGGACAGCCGATGAGGATGTCATCTTGTCGTCAATCCCAGGTCCGCGAGGATCTTGTAGGTCATCACGACCCTCGCACTATTGAAATCGGGGATTGACGATCCCGAGCTCTGGATGCAATTTGAAAAGAAAAAGACATCTCCCCCGCGTTCGAGATACCCTACATACCACCCAATCTGTTTCGCGTCCTGCTCGCTCCGACCGGTTTTCGCACTCAGAACAAGGCCAAGCGTGTTGCTGACGAGCATGATTTCTCTTACGATGTCCATCGTACGCTTCGAGAAAGGCAACTCGCCCAGGTACAGGCGTTTCAGGAAATCGACCTGCTGGGCGGGCGTGATTCGGAGTCCTCCGTCAAGCCAGAACCGGTCGATTCCACCCGACGTGTCCGCATTGCCGTAGTGAGCTTTGTCCAACCACTCTTTCATCCGTTTACCTCCAATCCTTCGGGCCACCTCCTGATAGTAGGGGACCACCGAGTTCTGAAAAGCCGATCGGAGATTGTGGTCATGGTTCCAGGCGGCCACCGGTCTGGCGACAGAATCCCACGGGATCACAAAACCCGCGTCCTTGATGACCCCCGTTTCGAGGCCGATGAGAGAATTACAGATCTTGAATGTTGAGGCAGGTATGAAGGCCTCATGGAACTGCTCCCGATTATAGAGCAGATAGTTGTTCTTTTGCTAATCGAACAGAGTGAACGATCCGTTCACGTGGTAGCCGTCATAGTATTTCTTGAAGTCATCCCTCGTTTCGTACGTCGGGCTCCTCTGGCAGGATGCGAAAACGGCAAGGACAATGAGCGAAGGGAAAAGGAGAGCATACCGGATCATGGTTGGTCACCTCCAGGCAAACGTTGGATTCAGCGGGAACTCGAAAAACGGATTTCAGGCATTGAAGCCAGAACTCTTTAGTACTGCTTCCAGAACACAAAATTGCATCCCCAGTGAGGAGCGGGATCAGACATTTATACCAGTGCCTTATCCTTCGTCAGTGAGAATCTGTTTCATCAGTGTTGTCAGTGTGCTA
>DOWV01000111.1:0-342 GCA_003519375.1 Bacteroidota bacterium | reverse complement strand
CAGTGTTGTCAGTGTGCTATTCCAGGCGTTTTGCTTCCGGCGTCGGGCTAGCCCCGAAGTTGGTATTCGGGGAGTTATCCCACCGACGGACACAGGCACGACCTGCCGAATGTCTCGCATAAGTGTCAGGACAATCGCCGACGACACTCGACTAAGTCCTGACACCGGGAGGCAGAGCTAACATCACTTTGCGCTCCCCTCCACAATCTTGATCTCTTCTTCCGTTAAGCCATAGAGCTCATAAACGAGCTTGTCGATTTTCTTGTCCGTCGCGGCGATCTGGCGCTGTATGGGCTCCTTCTCGCTGTCGAAATTGGCTTGCTGAAGCTGTTTGTGCATAAC
>DOWV01000074.1:7964-9485 GCA_003519375.1 Bacteroidota bacterium | reverse complement strand
GATTTCCCCGATAAGGTGTTGGACACTTTGGTTTGCTCTGAAAATGGTTACGCCGATTTTGGTCCTGTATCCGAGCGACCTGTAGAACTTGATCGTGTTTGCACGAAGGACTTCCAGGCTCCGATTAACAACGAACTCGAGTCGCGCTGTCGTCAGTCCCATCAGCCCGGTGAGGACGGGCGGAGCGATGTCGCCATTCGTGAATACGAGAAGTTCATACTTCCGTTCCAGAAGGTACTGCAAGATCCCGATGAACTCCGGATTCAGCGAAGGTTCGCCTCCCAGAATATTCAATTTTCTGCTGCGAAACGTGGACACGAACGGCATGATCTCGGCAAGAGTTTTGAGCGTAAGATCCCCGAGAAGAGCTCCGTTGGTGAAACAGTATTCGCATGCAGAGCTGCAGCGACCTGTCAGAATGAGATTCGGCATGCAGAGATTATTTCAGCAGAACCGCCTTTTGGGTTTTTATGAAAGAGCCCGCGTGCACTTTGACGATATACACACCGGATGCAAGCGGCCTCCCCATATTGTCTTCACCACGCCAAACGACGGAGTAAGTCCCCGCATCCATGGTCCCGTTCACCAGTGACTTGATCTCCCTCCCGGTGACATCGAAGACGGACAATTGGACATCGCATCGCACGGGGAGTTGAAAGCGGATCGTCGTCGTGGGATTGAACGGATTCGGATAATTGGTGAACAATGCATAGTCCGAGGGCAGATCACTATCGCTCTCCCGCTCGACTCCGGTGGCTACGATCGCACGACGATTCTCCTCCGCCATCGCTCCTATCGGCCCGCCGGGGTCCAGCGATGCGGCGGTTGTCATGTCAGTGATGGCAGCGTCGATATTGCTGCTGTTGAATTTGATCAATCCTCTCAGCACGTATGCCTTCGCTTTGAGGTAGTTGTTGGCTCTTGGATGCGTTATCGTCTTGTCGACCGCCGCCAATGCCTGTGTGAGGGAATTGCCCTTGTAGTGTTCCCACGCCTGATTGTAGGTAATCACGGGCGCGAGCGAGGAGCTATCGCCTCCCGCTATGTCACCAGCCGACGAAGTATAGAAATTGAATGCTTCCGTCGGTGCCCCTTTGTCCGACCTGACCACCCCGACATTGATCTTGATTCCTGCGTATCCGTAGCGCGCGTTCAGGCCGGCGCTCAGCGCCTCCGTGAGATACCTCTCAGCCAGTGCATATTCCCCCAGCAACCGGTAAAGAACTCCGAGGTTGTTGCGTGTGGACACAGACGTCGGGTCAGCCGCCAGGCAGTTGTCGTATGCATCCAAGGCCTTGTGCGCCGCGTATGCAAGCTCACTGTTGTCGTCGAGGAAAATCCCGGAAGACACAATGACAGCTTCTGTTTGACTGACGCCACTGACCGTGTACGCGATGGTGCATGTGTCCGCGTACCACTTGCTGGAGCTTGGTTGGATTCTCATGGAGAGCTGCGTGCTTCTCCCCGCTGCGACGGTCAACGGCAAATGAGTCTCCAGCATGAACGAAGGATTGTCAGATG
>DOWV01000074.1:0-7702 GCA_003519375.1 Bacteroidota bacterium | reverse complement strand
GGCCAGACAGCGTTTGCCAGGCCGCCGCAATTGCTGTTGAGAGCGTACAGATAGCCCCCGTTCGATCCTACATAAATAGTCCCGTCCGGACCGATTGCAGGTGAAGAGCCGGAAGTGTAGAGAGTTTCGAAGCTCCACGTCAGGGTGCCGTTCGGGAGGATTGCATAGATCTTGCTATCGGATGAGCCGACGTAAATGCTGCCGTCGGCACCGACCGCCGGAGAAGAGTTGATGTCGCCCGGAGTTGTATAGGCCCATTTCTTGGTGCCATCCGGGTAGAATGCGTAGACCTTGTTATCCTGTGACCCGACGTAGATGGTGCCGTCCGAACCGATTGCAGGTGAAGAGTAGTAAATCGAACCTCCGGTCGTATACGACCATTTCAGAGTCCCGCCTGGGTTAATGGCAAAGAACTTGCTGTTGTACGATCCGACGTAGATCGTCCCATCCGCACCGATCGCCGGACCTGAGAAATAGATATAGCTTCCTGTCGAGTAAGCCCATTTTTGTGTACCGGAGGGAGTGAGCGCATAGAGCTTGTAGTCTGCTGATCCAAAGTAGATTGTTCCATCCGGACCGATTGCGGGAGAGGAACCGATATCGCCTCCGGTTGTGAAGGACCACTTCTGCGTGCTATCCGGGTTGATCGCGTAGAGCTTGTTATCGTCTGATCCCACGTAGATGGTTCCATCCATCCCGATCGCCGGCGAACAGTCGACATCGCCCTGAGTCGTGAAGGTCCATTTCTTTGTGCCGTCAGGATTGATTGCGTAGAGTCTATTATCCTGTGACCCGACGTAGATCGTGCCGTCCGAACCGATGGCGGGACTGGAATAGTAGATTGCGCCCCCCGTCGTATATATCCACTTCTGGGTCCCATCGGGATTCAGAGCATAGAGCTTGCCGTTGTACGCTCCAATATAGATAGTCCCGTCCGATCCAATCGCGGGACACGTGTAGTAGATAGCGCTTCCTGTGCTGTAACTCCACTTTTTCGTGCCCGGGGTTTGGCCAAATGCGACGTTGGCCAGTGATACCACATGCAGAAGCACCAGCAATTTCACAAACGGCGCCAATTTCATAGGAAGATCTCCTACAGAACGCTCGCGTTCTGTTCTTGTAGTCTTCAGATCATGGGTCAAGATTGCCCGACGAAGGACGCTTTTCCCGCGCCGCGGCTCTCTGAACTGCCGCGGAAGACATCAGTTTGGATACCAGTACCCCGTCGAACATGTGGAACAGGTCGAACAAACACCCACACAGCTGCATACCGGAACACAGGAGCAGGCATGGGTTGCGCATCCTGAATAGGGATTGCAGGGGCAAAGATTCGTTGCACAAACAGAATCACAGGTGCACACCATGTTGCAGCTGCAACTCGACACAGGCACGCAGGAGCAAACGGAATTACAGGAACATGTTCCGCTGCCCGTCGGTGCTTTTTCATCCGGCCGCATCAGGTGCACCTCTTTGTCCGGCAGTTTGAGATCAACCGTGTTCAGGATCTTCGGATTCTCCCTGCCTGCCGGTCGTTTGTGCAGTCGGTCGTTTGGTTTGTTGTTCATGCATACCTCGGAGAATAGGTGAGCTGCTTATAATGTCTCTTTTTCCGGCTGAGTCGTAGATGTCATCATCGGGTGATAGTACTCCCCCTTCACAAGGTTCACCAGCCTGCTCAAAACAAGCTTACGATTGAGCTGGCATCGGTCATGCCCCCGTGGTCCGAAATAATCCGTATGCCCGAGTTTGGCAATACACTCGCCTCCGCAATGCCATTTGGCAAAGCAATCCCTGCAATACTCAAGATTATTGACGGACATCGAGTGTAGAAATTTCCGTTTCCCTTCATCGATTTCAAGGCTACCGTCATCCTTCATCTTCCCGATGAACATGATCTCCGATTTTGGATCATCCCTGGTGGTCACCTCGTAGCAGGTGGTGATGAAACCATCCGGCGTCACGGAGAAATTGTCTCTCGTCGCTCCGCAAAACGTGCTCGTGAGACTTTCGATCCTGCATCCTGAATACATGAAGGCGACACCATACCGTTTTGCCTTCAAATCGCATTTCTTGAAATTCAGGAGGAATTTCTCCATGTCCGGCGACAACGAGTTATTCGTCTTGCATCGACCGCAGTAGAACAGCGGCTCGAAGTGCACCATTTTCGTCTTGTAGTTCTGACCGATGAAATCAAGGCTCTCTTCCATGAGGTCGACGTTGTAGGAGCTGATCGTGCTGCGGACGCCATAGTTGAAATTGTGCGCGTCGAGGTACTTCATCGTGCGATCCACGAATGCGAATGACCCCTTCCCGTTTGGAAGCGGACGGTGATAATCCTGCACATGCGGGAGCCCGTCGAAGGAAATATTGAGACTGGCAAGATGTTTCATGATCCAGTCCAGCTGCGAAGTGCTCAGCAGACCGTTGGTGGCAGAAAACACCGTGAGTTTCAGCCCGGCTTTTTCGCTCTCCTCTTCGGCATACTCCACGGCGCGCCTGACAAAATCCCAGGGAAACAGCGGCTCACCGCCGCCGTGGAATGCAAGCGACACCATCGACTGACCCTGCCCCTTGACGTTCCTTATCACCTCATCGATGGCATGCGTGGCGACAAACCAGTCCATGGTCATGGGATTCGAGTCGCCGGCGGACGCATAGCAGTATTTGCAGCGCAGATTGCACTGGTTCGTCGGAAAAAGCGTGACCATCGTCGGCCTGTACTGCGCCTGGAACTCGGTCACGACACTGGCTTCAGAGGAGCCATTAAGAACGTGCTTTTGCTCGAGGAATTCCAGCGTGGCCTGCTGCTCGACATTCAATGTCCCGGCATCGATGCTGCCGAGCTCGGCCAGCAGGTTGACCAGATCATTGTTGACGGTGGAGACGAAACCAAGTCGAGGCGCGTAGAGGATCTGATGATCATCGTCCAGCGGCAGCGTGAACAGGTCGCAGCTCACCGAGTAGTTAGTGGCCACCGTTCGTCTCCGCAATTTTCACAATCATCTTGTCGCCGTAGTAAATCAGCCTGCCTTGTTCCAGTTCATTTAGGGAGGTCCTGATCCGTGCGTCAACGTCCGCTTGCGACAAACCGTGGAGTTGCGCAATCGCGGACTTCACATCGGCGATCGTCGCTCCGTTTTCGATGGTCTTCAAGACGTCTGCTTCGCAGCCGGCGAAATGATGGGCAAGAACATGGCCGTCAGGCAGATGCGTAAAAAGCTCCACCCTGTTCCCGGAGAGGTTCCTGATCCGGAACGCCGGGTTGAGGCGGACGACGACAGAGGGCATGAATCCGCGGGCGGGACCCGCATCGACGGCGGCGAGGCCCGAGTGTGCGACTGCAGCAGTGCCGGCCAGTGCTGCCGCCAGCCGGAAGAACCTTCGGCGGGAGATTGGCGCATCGATTTTCTCTCTCATGGTAGTATGACTCCTCTCAGAACAGAATGGGTGGTCAGACTTTCTCATAGTAATCTTCTCGTTCGAGCAGCTTCGCAATCCTCCCCGCGATCAGGCGCCTGGTGGTCTCGCATCGGTCATTCTTCCTTGCCCCCGCGAGATTGTCGTCACCCAATTTCACGACACAGTCACCCGCACAATGCCATTTGGCGAAGCAGTCGGCGCAATAGCTGTAGTTCAGAACGGTGAGCGAGCGCAGCGCTTCCAGCTTGCGCGCGTCGCAGCTCAACGTGCCGCCCGGCAAGATCCTGCCAAAGATGAACGTGGATGCCATGGGATCGTCGGCGCTCGTGACCTGCCAGCAGTTCGTCAGCAAGCCGTCGGCAGTGACGGCAAAATCGTCCGTCCCCACGTAACAGAAATGCGGTGTGAGTCTGTCAAACCGCGCACCCGAATACCCGAGTGAGAGTCCATGGCTCGATGCGAGCGGCTCGATCGATTGGAAGATCTCTGCAAACCTGTGCAGGTTCGGCACCAGGCTTTTGTGAAGCGTGACATTCGGGCCGCACGCAGAGACCGGCTCGAGGTACAGAAGGCGGCAACCGTAATTCTGAATCACAAAGTCGAGTGATTCAGCGAGCAGCTCAAGATTGAAAGTACTGACAGTGCAGCGGATTCCGTATCGAAAGCCCTTGCGGTCGAGGTATTTCAACGTGTTGTGAACAACCCGGAAGGAAGCACCCTCGATCCCGGATGGCCTGTGGAACTGTTGCACGCGCGGCAGAACGTCGAAAGACACAATGAGCGAGTCGAAGTGCTCCGTGATCCAGTCGAGCTGAGATTCCGAGAGCATCCCATTCGTCGAAGCGCAGACCTTCAGCTCCTTGTTGAGCTGGCCGCACCTGCTGTGTGTGTAGTCCACAATGCGACGAATGAGGTTCCAGGCGACGAACGGCTCACCGCCCCCGTGAAACTCAAGATCGAAGACCTCATCTCCGGTTCGGCTCAGATAGTCGAGATAGTACTCCACGGCGCTCGATGCCGTCTCCCAATCCATGATCCGTCGATGCGTTCGTGTTCTCGAGGCATAGCAATAGATGCATTTCAGGTTGCATTGGTCTGTCGGAAAGAGCGTCAGTTTGGAAGGCGCAAGGTCTCCGGAGCGGGCCCGGATGGGCCGTTTCACCGTACCGTTGACAATCCCGCGCCGGATGAGATAGGCGACGATCTCTTTCTGTTCCGCCGAGAGTTCCTCTGATCGGAGGGTTTCGAGATCGCGGAGCAAAGCCACGAGGTCCTCGTTCCCGTGGCAGACAAAGCCGGCGAGCGGTGCGTAAAGCACGGTTTTCCCCTCGTCGTTCGGGAGGAGGAAGAGATCAGTTGATATGGCGAACTCGCTCATCGCACCGATCCGCAGGGACGCGTGAGATTCTGATGTTCGTGAAGTAGTCTATGCATTCTTCGCGGGTGCTGAGTTCAACGACGTGCCCGGCGGCTTCAATGATGTTGGCCAGCCCCAACCATTTGAAAACGGTACATTCGAATTCCGCATCATGCTCCGGCTCCGAAAGCGGGCAGAGCGACGGACAGTTCTTGGCGCAGTGGGAGCGGTTATAGCAGTCCTCGCACTGCAGAGGCACGTGTCGGAGTCTCGCTACAATGCTCGCCAGTTTTGGCCGGTCAATCGAGAGTTTCCCGGTCCGTTCATCGTAGCTCCCGTACACAAAGCGCCCGTTTTCCTGCTCGTGATTACTCGTTGCGAGGAAGCAGGCGGTCAAATACCCGTCCGGTGTCATCGTCAGATTATTCTGACGGAGCATGCAGAACCTGTCATGGTTCTCGCTCCATCTGGTTCCGGAATAGATGAGTCTCATGGCCCTTGGCTTCGCCCAGGAACGCGCTTTCAAGAAATTGAAAACAAACGAAGACTGGTCCACGGCCAGCTTTTCGTCGAGCGTGCCGTTCGCCGCCCGGTACACGGGAAAAAAGTGAATCGTGCGGAAACCGAGATCATGGAAGAACTCAGCCGTTTCCCTCATGCGGTCGACAGAATTCCTGGTTACGGTCACGCGGATCGTGACGCGATTTGCATCGATCGATCGGAACACATCGGCGGTCTCGGCGACTTCTTCATAGCTCGGCCGGCCGTCCGCATGCCTCCGGTGCATGTCATGGATTTCCCGACATCCGTCCCATGACAGCGTGATGCCATCGAATGTTCGTGCGGCCCATTCGGCGGCAGCGCGATCGATAACGCCGTTCGTCGTGCAGAAAGAAAGCACCTGCAATCCATGACCGGCAGCAACTTTCCTGCAACATGCGATGATCCCGCCGACCAGCGCCCTGCTCAGGAGCGGTTCGTTACCCCCGTGAAATCCCAGCACGAAGGGTCGCGTCATTGCTTTGCAGCGAGCGGCGACAACTTCCGCCGCTGCCCGGACGGCGTTGAGACTCACGTTCCTCTCCGGCCTTGTTCTGTTGCCGGAATCATAGCAGTAATCGCAGCGTAAGTTGCACCTGGTGTTGACATAAACCGTGAGGCACTGGGGATGAAATCCCGCATCGTGGAATTCGCTCAACGTACCAGGATCTCCCGGGCCTGCGAGCAGGCTCTTTTCCCCGGCACCTTCCATGTCGCGAACCCATCCTGCGGTAGGATCCAGTCGCAGCCGCAATTCGTCGTTCTCAATCTCGTACAGTTCCCTGCCCATCACGAATTCAGATAGTCAGTTGACCAGTTGAACACGATGCAGCTTTCGCTTCTCATGGATGCTCATGGGAGGAACAAACTGCAGTTTCGCGATCGTCCCCGGGTGACGCGCCACAAGTCCGCTATCAAGCGAGTCGGGGTGAGCGAAATAGTCGCAGCCGATGTTGTTTCTCGAAAGGAGATTCAGTACTTCCACGTTCGTCAGCCTTTTCGGATAGATCAGGAATGTCTCCAGGATCCCATCCTCGGTGACTTTGTCATACTGCTGCTTCAGCATACGTCCCATGACGAGACGGCGCTGACGCATCTGGTTTTCTTTTTGCCGCAGGGTGCAATTATTGACCACCACCCGCAGTTTCTGCTCGCCGCAATAGCTCACAATCCGCTGCGTGTTCGCCAGACTGTCCACATCGTATCGAACTACCGATTCCTTGTTCATCGTGAACGTGCCGGTCCGCGCGCCGGCCCTCGAATCCTCATCAACGACGATGTACTCGTGCAGATTCAGGTACTCGACCTTGATCTCGTCCAGAACATGAAGGACGGGTTCGAGCGTGGGATAATCATCGGGGATGGACGGGATCTCCACGGCAACATGCTCGAAGATCCGCGCCGCAGTTTTAATCTTGTTCAAGATGGACGCCGAATGATAGTTGGTCGCGGCGATGTTGAAACGTAGCTCGTTGAGTCCCTCGCGGGCAAGCATCGCCATGTGGCTCTCCTCGATGGCAATGCCGTTGGTGTACGCCCAGAAATAACAATGGGGGAACCGCTGCTTGAGATAGGTCAACCACGTCACCAGCCGATCGTACGCGAGCAGGACTTCCCCTCCCGAGAAACTGATTCCTTCGAACGACGCTTCTTCCAGGTACTTTGACAACGTCGGAAGATCATTGCCGAATGCGCTGACGGTCGTATCGAGTTGCTTGAATGGCGCCGGACAAAAGGCACACTTTGCATCGCAGAGATAGGTCAGGAAGATACAAAGCCACTTACCTTGCTGGCAGGTTTGACATCCGCGGGAAAGCCGGGAGTGAGATGTGGAGAAAGCGTCCATACGGAGGAGCGTAGCCTGCTTAGCAGCGGGGGTTCACCCTGGCTTTGGTGACAGAGAATGCTGAGCGAGCGGGTGGTACGGTGCCTGACCTTTTGGGGAGACCAGTTGATCGATACTGCCTAAACATATTGCGAATCGTAGATAATGTCAAGTCTGACGGGCGTGTCCAACAGGTCTGCCCGGGGATCATGAACCGACCGAGCACGCACCCGAGCCATGGCGCCTGTCCCTCGGTTTCGCGGTCTCCTCGAATCCGCATTCTCCCCTTCTTGTGCAGTTTGGGAGCCAAAGACCGGCCGGGAATCGCTCTCAAACTGAGAATTCCGACTCCAGGATCCTACGGTCTACACGATGCACTTTGCCCCCTATTCATATTGTGCCGACTGGACGATCGGTCTGGGCACTTTGACTCGCGGCTCGTCAACCTTGAACGCAACCCACATTGCCGAGGCGAGCGCCAACAGCCCGGCAATAAGAAAGACCGCGTCATAGCCGAAGCGGCTGGCGATGCCGCCGGCGACGAGACCGAAAACAACAAA
>DOWV01000065.1:1526-4169 GCA_003519375.1 Bacteroidota bacterium | reverse complement strand
CGCTTCAATGACTACTACCGTGATCTCGATCTCGAACGGGCAATAACGTCGGTCTCATATGATGTCGACGGAATTCGATATCAGCGGACCGCATTTGCGTCATTCACGAAAGGCGTCATTGTTTTGCGCCTGACCGCGGACAAGCCAAGGAAAATCTCGTGCTCGCTTTCAATGAAGAGCCCGCACCGTTCGTCGGTGGCAGCGGTGCGAGGACGACTGGTTCTCTCGGGCGTAACAGGCGATCATGAGGGACAAAAAGGCAAGGTTCAATTCCAGGCCCATGTCACCGTCAGTGCAGAAGGAGGGAAGGTCAGTTACGCAGGTGATTCGATCTCTGTTACCGGGGCTGATGCAGCAACGATCTATGTGTCCATCGGCACGAACTTCAAAAAGTACGATGACATTTCCGGTAATGCGGAAAAGCGCGCGACTGGATTCCTGGACAACGCAATGCGCGTTGGTTACACCAAAGCACTCCGGGATCATGTCGCCCTCTACAAAAAGTACTTCGACCGGGTACAGCTGTTCTTGGGCAAAACCGACTCGGTCAAAAACAACACGAAGCAACGGATCCTCGATTTCGGCCGCGGCAACGATCCGCATCTTGTGGCAACGTATTTCCAGTTCGGCCGCTACCTCCTCATCAGCAGCTCGTTTCCTGGCTCGCAGCCGGCGACGCTTCAGGGGAAATGGAATCCACTGTTGAACCCGCCCTGGGACAGCAAATACACCATCAACATCAATACCGAGATGAACTACTGGCCGGCGGAGCTCACGAATCTGCCGGAATTCCACGAACCGCTCCTGACGATGGTCCAGGAACTGTCGCAGACAGGAAGACAAAGTGCCGAACGCACGTACCATGCCAGGGGCTGGGTGACACATCACAACACCGATCTCTGGCGAATTACCGGACTGGTCGATCGGGCATTCCATGGCCTGTGGCCTTCGGGAGGGGCATGGCTCAGCAGGCATCTGTGGGAGCACTATTTGTTCAACGGGGATAAGGCATTTCTTGGGCGGGCATATCCTGTTCTGAAAGGAGCAGCTCAATTCTTTGTTGATGTGCTGCAGGAAGAACCCGAGCATCACTGGCTGGTGGTTTCACCGTCGATGTCTCCTGAAAATGGATACTTGAAAAAAGACCGCGTCTCGATCACTGCCGGTGCCACAATGGACAATCAGATTGTATTTGACCTTTTCTCAAATACAATCAAGGCGGCCAAGCTACTCGGCAGAGACCACGCATTCGCTGATACGCTTCGAATGATGCGCGATCGGTTGCCTCCGATGCAAATCGGGCAGCACAACCAGCTGCAGGAGTGGCTTTATGACTGGGACGATCCAGGCGATCGTCATCGTCATGTTTCGCACCTTTATGGGCTCTATCCCGGCGACCAAATCTCTCCGTATCACAATCCCGAGTTGTTCCAGGCCGCGATAACAACATTGGTGCAGCGAGGAGATGTTTCCACGGGATGGTCGATGGGATGGAAAGTGAACCTGTGGGCGCGGCTGCTGGATGGAAATCACGCCAACAAACTGATCACCGATCAACTCTCATTGGTCGGAGGAGACAGCACGGGTGAACGGGGCGGCACGTACGCGAACATGTTTGATGCTCACCCGCCATTCCAAATTGACGGCAATTTTGGCTGCACGGCGGGCATTGCTGAAATGCTGCTGCAGAGTCATGACGGGGCAATTCAGATACTGCCAGCGCTGCCGGATGCCTGGCGCGATGGCTCGGTGACGGGTCTTTCGGCACGGGGGGGATTCGAAGTCGATATCACGTGGCGTGGCGGCAAGGTTCAGCTCGTCAGGATTCGGTCGAAACTGGGAGGCAACTGCAGATTGCGTGTCTACGATCAGATGGCAGCGAAACAACAAGGGTTTCTGCGGGAAGCAACAGGTATTAATCCGAACCGGTTCTACGCGTCACCTGAAACCAAAGCTCCTCTTGTTTCCAACAGAGCCAGGCTTGCACCGCTGTCGCTGAAACGGAGTTACCTCTATGACATTCAAACAGTTGCGGGAGGTGTGTACACTTTCACAGCAATCTCAAAACACTGATCGACAGTATGCGAAAACTGACTATGCGGACACTTCGTGGATTCTTTGTTGTTCTGATGGCGCTGACGTTCTGTGCCGAGCTCACAGCACAAGAGTACATCTCTCTTTGGCCCGCCGGCAAGATGCCGAACTCGCGGGGACTGGTTATCAAGGACAGCGTAGCCAATGAGCGCATCTATCGTGTCAGCACGCCCGGGATGTATGCCTTCTTTCCTTCAAAGCAAGAAAACAAAGGAAGCGCTGTCGTCATTTGTCCTGGAGGCGGCTACGAGAGGCTTGCCTACATCACCGGCGGAACGCAGCTTGCGAAGTGGTTCAACACGATGGGCGTAGCTGCTTTTGTTCTGATCTATCGGTTGCCACAGTCGGCTGACCTTGTGCAGCGCGAGATTGGTCCGCTGCAGGATGCGCAACGAGCGATGCGCGTGGTGCGATCGCGCGCGGGGGAGTGGAGGATCAAGCCGGAAAAGATCGGCGTGATGGGAACCTCGGCAGGCGGTCACCTCGCCGCTCTGCTGTCGACGCGGGATGAAGACGTCTCATCGATCAATGATCCGTTGGATAAGATCT
>DOWV01000065.1:0-1236 GCA_003519375.1 Bacteroidota bacterium | reverse complement strand
TTCAACGACAAGTCGGTTCATCCGAGCAACAGTCAGATGTTTTACTCGGCATTGCTGGAGAAAAACGTGGTGACGAGCTTCCATGTTTTTCCGCAGGGAGGACACGCCATAGGAGTTGCTAATAATCCGGGATCGACAGCTCTCTGGACGCCTTTGTGTGAGGGGTGGATGCGTGAAATGGATTTGATTGAATTACAGCGATAAGACAAGCCGCCTTTATCGAAAAATCTTCACCATAAGGATTATGAGAAATGAATATTAAAGGAATCTACGCCCGCAGTGTCATTGCTCTTGTGCTGTTGATATCGTTTGCCACGGCGGCCGAACGTCCACGTTTGATTATGTTTGTTTCGATCGACCAGATGCGGGCGGATCACTTGAAACGCTATGCGTCAGAGTATACCGGCGGCTTCAAGCGCCTCCTGACAGAAGGCGTCGTCTATTTGAACGCCGATTTAAACTACGCTAACACCTCCACGGGACCGGGGCACGCGACCATGTCGACCGGAGTGTATCCCTGGAAAAGTGGAATCGTTGCGAATAACTACACAGATCGGACAAACAATCGCCGTACCTATTGCGTGGAAGACTCGTCGACCGACAAAGTCGATGGCGACGGAGGGGCGAGATCGCCGCGCAATCTCCTGGCGACAACTGTTGGAGACTGGCTGAAATCGTCGTCCCCCGAATCAAAAGTAGTTTCAGTTTCATACAAGGATCGTGCTGCTATCCTCATGGGTGGCCACAAGGCGAACTATGCCTTCTGGTATGACCGGAATTCCGGTCGTATGGCAACCTCCTCGTACTACACCTCGTCGATTCCAGAATGGGCGAAGGTGTTCAACGGCGGCGGCTGGGTAAAGCGAAATGTGCCGGCAGTCTGGACGAAATTGAAAGACGAGGCGGTGTATGCAAAATACGGGCCCGACGAGCTCGAGGGGGAAAGTATCTGGCATGGAAGCACTTCGTTTCCTCACAAGCTGGATCAGGAGAAGATCCTGAACCAGTTCTTCAGCACACCGTGGGGCAATACGTATTTGCTGGATTTCGCGCGGGCAGCTCTAAAAGGAGAAAACCTGGGAGCGAGAGGTGTAACCGATCTTCTCTGTGTGTCGCTCAGCACGACGGACAATGTCGGAAGCGAATTCGGTCCGAACAGTCACGAAATGATAGACAACCTTCTTCGCCTGGACAAAGACCTGGGTTTATTTCTCGACGAGCTTGAGAGCTCGTACG
>DOWV01000277.1 GCA_003519375.1 Bacteroidota bacterium | reverse complement strand
CCCACCCTTTCGGCCAGTTTGGATGGCATTCTGCCGTAGTCGCGGGCGACGCTGAACAGCACGCCGGTGATCGCGGCAGGACTCAGCCTCTTCACGGTCGCAAGCATTCTATGATTGAACGATGAATACATGACGTGCTGCTCATAGTGAAGAGCCTGAACCGTCTCGAGCACTCTCCCCTCGAGAGCCCCTGACTTCTCGGGAAAAAAGAAATCCGACTTCAATTCAATATTCACCCACAGCCGTCTGTCGACCAGCGTCAGGACTTCCCTCAACGTCGGTATGCGCTCGGCGGCAAACGTCGGGTGGAACCAGGACCCGGCGTCGAATTCCTTCATCTCCGAAACAGAATAGTTCCTGGCTGCGCCGTTGCCTGTCGAAGTTCGCTGGAGGGTTCGATCGTGCAGCACGATGACCTCGTTGTCGCTCGAAAGACGAACGTCAAGCTCGATCATGTCGATGCCGGGTATTGCGCAGGCGAGACTGAAGGCGGCGAGTGTGTTCTCGGGAGCTTTGCCGGAGATTCCGCGATGAGCGACCAGATACGGTCGATGCCCGGACAGCGGTTTTGGCCGAAAGGGTTCCATGGAAGCGCGATGATTAGCTGGATGCTGAATGTTTCTGTGAAAGGATCGTCACAATTTCATTCTGGACAATGCTGATCTCCCGCATGCCATCGATCTCGATAAATCTTCCCGAGCGACGGTAGTATTCTTTTAATGGCTTCGTTTCCCGCACATACACGTCAAGGCGCTTTTGTGCCGTCTCGACCGTGTCGTCCGAGCGCTGATAAAGGTCTCCGCCGCAGCTCGGGCATTTGCCCGGATCATCTTTGCGCAACTGACTGGAGTTGAAGATCCTGCCGCATGAACGGCACACGCGTCGATCGGTCAATCGGCGAATAACCTCCGAATGTTCAACTCTCAAGCTGATCACTCCGTCAATGTGCATTCCCAGCTCTTCGAACAGCAAGTCGAGCGCCTCGGCCTGGGGAATGGTCCGCGGAAAACCATCCAGGAGGAATCCTTTTTTTGCCGGCCCGCTTGTGACCACCTCACGAATCAAGCCGATCATGACATCGTCGGGGACGAGCGTCCCATCGTCGAGGTGTGCCTTCGCTTTGAGACCCAGCGCCGTTTTCTTCGACACCGAATCGCGCAGCAAGTCGCCCGTGGAGATGTGCGGGACACGGAGTTTTTCCGTCAGGAGCTTTGCCTGGGTCCCTTTGCCGGATCCCGGAGGGCCAAAGAGTATGATATGCATGGGAGATCTTTCTGTGTCGTCGTTCGCGGCTGGTCTGAACCGCTGTTCGTTCAATGCACTGTGTTACCCCGCGCTGCCGTCTTCGCGGCAACTCCCTTCGGTCCTGCCGGCCGTTTTGCCGAGCGGTCTTCCTCGACGGCAAGCTGGCCGCATGCCGCTTCAATATCCTCTCCCGCACTGCTGCGCACCATCACGGTAATGTCTGCCTCGCGCAGTGCTTGTGCAAATTCTTCCAGACGCCCGCGGGGGGTCGGCTTGAGAGTAGCCCCGAAGCCCGAGGGAATCGTAAAATCAATCGAATGAAATGGAATAATATTTACTTTGCAAGGGATGCGTTTTGACAACTTCACAAAGCGTTTGACATCGCTTTCGGTGTCATTGAATCCGTCGAACGGGATATACTCGAAGGTCGGCCGGTGGCGGGTCTTTTTGTAGTAGTATTCCAACGAGTCGATGAGTTCATCCACACTGAATTTCTTCGTGATCGGCATCAGTTTCGTTCGCTTCGCATTATCAAGCGAGTGAAGCGAAAGCGCCAGTTTCACGCGACGGCGCTCGTCTGCCATCTGACGTATCCGGTCGGCATACCCCGCCGTTGAAATCGTAATATGGCGTGCCCCGATGTTGAGCGATCGGTCGTCCGTAAGAATGTCGACCGATTTCATGACGTTATCGTAGTTCAGCATCGGCTCGCCCATTCCCATGTAAACCAGATTGGTAATGCGCCGGGGGGCGTGGCGTTGAGCCTGCGTCACCTGATCAATAATCTCTCCCGCGGTCAGATTCCGGAGAAATCCCATCGTACCGGTTGCGCAGAACTTACAGTCCAGAGGGCAGCCGACTTGTGTTGAGAGGCACAACGTCAGGCGCTGCTCAGAGCCGGAAGTACGCTCGGCCGATTCGTCGGAATCCGTTGGCCGGTCCGGATCCTCGGGCGGAATGAGCACGCTTTCGATCATCTTGCCGTCGTCGAGCCGGAAGAGGAATTTCGTCGTCCCATCTTTCGGAGAAACGCTCTTGCGAACGACCCCCAGTTGTCCGAGGCTCGCCTTCGCTGACAGGACGGCCTGGAACTCTCTGGAAATATCGGTCATTTCTTCAAACGACTGTGCTCCTTTGGCATATATCCATGAGAAGAGTTGGGCAGCGCGATACTTCTTCTCGCCGAGGGATTCGACGAATTCCTGCATCTCTTCGAGCGACATTCCTTTGAGGACCAATTTCTCCTGTGTCATGAGGACGTCAATCTACAGAATAAAGGGGCGAGGAGCAAGGTAGGGTTTTGCGAGAATCCGGGCAGGCGCAGGTTTTCGTGATCATTGCGGCAGAGAGAAACTCGAACGGAGAAACTTTTGGCAATTTGTCTATCGCACTTGAAAATGGAAAACGCGGAGCCCAACTTGTATCGTTCCACAATCAGGAGAGGAACATATGGAAGCAGATGTTGAGAGAACTGAAGGAAGATCAATCGGAGGGAAAACCGAGTCAGTTGCACGGCCGAAACTGATGGACGAGTTGCGAGAAGCTTTACGCTCGCGGCATCGCAGCCGTCGCACGGAGGAAGCATATTGCCATTGGGAATGACGGTTCGTACATTCTCAGAAGGCTCGACAGTCATGAGGTTATGCCGCAATTTTGCGGCCCATAAATGTTATGACGAAACCATATAGTCGTTATTAGAACACACGAAGTCGTTACAGCAATGTGCAACAGCAAAGATCACGGAAGAATACCACAATGGACGAAAATGCCATAAGATTTATCACGGAAATAGTGAAGCCATGGGAAACATTAAACTTGGAATTGGGTAGAGCTTTCTCAATGAATCCAGACATGAATGATTTTATAGCTAGAGCCAGTTCATTAGCCGTTTCCATTAAGCACATTCCTGAAGCTTGTGCAAAAATGAAACCCGAGGCGTTAATTAGTGAATCTCGGTCATATGAGATTATCTCCGATTTGGCCGATTCATCTAAGCATGGAGCATTGCGAGATCCAGGCAGAGAATGCAAACTCGCCGTTGCTTCAATGTTTGAGAGAAATCCTGACGCTAAGGTCCGTTTTCTGAGAAACAGAATTTCAATCAATCACAAAACTCATGGCAAAATTGACTTCATGCAATGTTCCTTGGAAGGCGCCCTTTTTGTTCTACAGAAACTCGGCATAAGAACGGACTGGTCGCCAAAGATATTCAACCACTCAAGCCCTTTTTCAGATGAGATTAGAGCCCATGCCGGCAGGACACGACAAATAATGTGGACAGGAATGCAATTGGAAATCGTGCAAGCAGACGAGAAGGGCGAATATGTAAATGTCGATTTGAACGGAACGGTAAAATTTGTATTAACCTCAGAATTTTAGTTGGATTAGGTGTCAATTATTCTACCGCGTGCGTTCTAACCAGCGGTTCAAGCTGGCGGAACCAGCCGTCGACGATTTCGCCGCGCGACAGTACGCCGAGAATGATATGATCAGGAGATACGTCCGCGCAATGAACTACATGGAACGGGCTTTTCGCCGCCGCAGCTTAACCGCGGTCCGTTAGGCCGCAGAGAACACATTTCATCTCACCATCACCCCACATAGGAGGTCCCATGAAGCGAGTCACTGGTATCGGCGGCATCTTCTTCAAGGCCAATGATGCTCCGGCGCTACAGGCTTGGTACAAGCGGCACCTGGGAATCGATGTCCAAGCCTGGGGCGGAGCCGCCTTCGATTGGACCGACGCCGAGGGCAAGCCGGTTGCAGGTACAACTGCCTGGTTAATCGATCCGCAGGAAAGTGATCACTTTGCTCCGAGCTCTGCTTCCTTCATGGTCAACTAC
>DOWV01000034.1:4416-17359 GCA_003519375.1 Bacteroidota bacterium | reverse complement strand
ATCGAATTCTGAATGTGTTTTTGATCTACTTCGAAATTCTGCGGTTCGTTGATCGATTTTCGTTATTCATCTTTACCCGGGCGCTTAGCTCAGCTGGTTCAGAGCGTACGCCTCACACGCGTAAGGTCGTAGGTTCGATCCCTACAGCGCCCACAAGGGATTTTGGATTGCGGATTATTTGTCCAAACTTGGATTTGAGCTCTCAATTTCCGGAATTCTCGTCAGATGTAAACGCTTTTGCAGTGCCTTGTTCCAGTGAAGGCACTTTTTCCATTTCTAGACATTCCGACGGGATGGTGAATTCTGATTCATCGCCTTCGGAACCAGCCGTAACTCGTTGTGCATCGTGGCTCAATTCTGTTTCATCACCGACGTGGCGCCGACACTGAACTGAACATGATCTATCCCTCAGCGGGGAGCTCGAGATGAGCGGGGAAGGAATTCGATGATTTCGAATGAGAGACAGTCGACATTCTTGAGCAAGGTCAAAAGGATTATTGTCCCCGAGCCGTTCGCGAATCCGGATCAGGAGCGCTCTGTCGATATCTTTCTCACCATCACTCTTGCAAGCCTCTCCGGACTTGGATTGGTGCTCGCCAACCGCCTGTTCCGTTCTGATTTTGACCAGTTTCCTTCCATGCTCGCGGTTTCAGGAGCCCTTCTCGGTGCCATTCTCCTGCTCAGCCTCGGATATCTCTGGTGGGCGAAATCCGTCACCCTATGGTCAATGCTCATCTTTGTCTCGTATCAATGCTTCAAGGATGATGGCATACACGACCTGGCCGTTTTCGCGTATCCCGGTATTCTTGTGATGGCGGGCTTGTTGTTAAGCCGGGTGCAATTTGCAGTCTATGCCTCTACCGCCCTGGCTTCTCTCGCGACAGTCGGCTACCTCGAAACCATCGGGGTCATTCAGAGCGATTTCAGTGTCCGCACCAATCTCGTCACGATCATCGACATTATTGTCATCGTGTTCGTCACCGGGATCACCATCCGCTTGCTGTCGGACGCACTGCTCAGGAGTATTCGCCAAACCAAAGATCATGAAGAAGCGATAACGAAGCAAAATGAAGAGCTGAGGAAATCCGAGGAGCGTTACCATGCATTATTCGAGGGCGCGAATGATGCGATTGTCATCTTGAAAGAATGGCAATTCATCGATTGTAATTCGATGACACTCACCATGTTTGGATGCCAGGACCGGTCGGAGATCGTGGGTCACTCACCGGTGGAATTCAGTCCTCCCCGGCAGCCTGATGGCACCGACTCAAAAGAACAAGCTCTCAAAGTCATCAAGGCTGCGCTTGGTGGGAGTCCGCAGCGCTTCAATTGGGTCCATGCGCGAAAGGACGGGACGCTCTTTGACGCGGAAGTTTCACTCAGTGCGCTGACGTCGGGAGAGGACGTTTTCGTCCAGGCCCTCGTGAGGGACATTACTCGGCGAAAGGCTGCGGAGTCCGCCCTCCGGGATAGCGAGGAGAGATTCCGGACGTTGTTCGAGAGTCAGGGTGAGGGGACCGGGATCGTCGACGAGACTGAGAGGTTTATCCTCTGTAACCCGGCGGCTGATTCCATCCTTGGCGTTAGTACGGGAGGACTAGTCGGAAAGTCCCTTAAAGAATTCGTGAGCCCCGAGCAGTGGCGTCTCATTCAATCGCAGACCAGAATGCGTCGTTCGGGAAGCCGAAGTACCTATGAGATGGAGATCGTGCGACCCGACGGCGAAACCCGGCTTCTCATGGTCACAGCTACCCCGAGATACCAGGCCGGGAAGTACATCGGGGCATTCGGGATTTTTCGCGATATCACCGACCAGCAACGGCTCCAGCATCAGCTCATCCAATCGCAGAGGATTCAGAGCCTCGGCACTCTCGCCGGAGGAGTTGCTCACGATTTCAACAACATTCTAAGCATCATCCTTGGATATACGACGGAACTTGAGAAAGGCCGATCGGAGCCGGCCCGTCATGCCGAAGCTATCAGGACGATTCAGAATGCCGTGGGCCGCGGTGCGGCTCTGGTTCAACAGATACTCACCTTTGCGAGAAGGACCGAAGTCACGTTCGGGCCGGTGGTGCTGCCTGACCTCGTTCGGGAACTCATTCCGATGCTCGAACGCACATTCCCAAAATTCATCACGTTTCGAAGGGAATGTGAAAAGGATCTCCCCCTCATTCATGCCGATCATACGCAGATTCATCAGGCACTGCTGAATCTGTGCGTCAATGCCCGCGATGCGATGCCGAGGGGAGGCGAAATCCTTATACGCCTGAGCACTCTTACGCCGCAGGAAGTTGCATCACGGTTTTCGGAAGCCGAGAATTACAGATACGTATGTCTCTCAGTATCCGATAGCGGGACTGGAATGGATGAGGCAACGAGAAGCCGAGTGTTCGATCCCTTTTTCACGACAAAAGACATGGGGAAAGGAACGGGGCTCGGTCTCTCCGTGGTCTATGGAATTGTCCAAGGCCACAAGGGATTCATCGAGGTTGAGAGCATGCAGGACGTCGGTTCGACGTTCCGTCTCTATTTCCCTTCACGCGTCGATGTTGTAGCGAGACGACTGGACGAGGAACGGGAAGGGGAGATTCGCGGAGGAACGGAGACGATCCTCCTCGTCGAGGATGAGGGACCGTTGCGAAATCTGATGCGGATGAGACTGGAGGCGAAAGGGTATACCGTTATCGAAGCCGGGGACGGGCTGCAGGCAGTCGAATCCTTCAGCCGTCATCAGCACGAAATCGCCCTGGTCTTCATGGATTTCGGTTTGCCGGGAATGGCAGGCGCTGATGTCTATCGGAAGATCAGGGAAACCTCTTCCGGCGTTCATGTGATCTTCGCCGGCGGATTTGTTATGCCTGAAGCTAAAAACGAGCTCGTGAAGGAAGGTGTTGGCACTTTTTTCCAGAAGCCTTATCATCCTTCGGAGATCCTCGCGACCGTTCGCTCGATACTTGATGGCGAGTCTGTTCCTCCTCATGGGATGGCTGAGAAACGAGAAGGTGATTGATTTTTCGCCCTTCAATCGGTATGTTGCCCACCACTCCGATCACCTCCGGTTGCCGCTTTTCTGAAGAACTTAAGGTGGAGATCTGATCGGCTCCACCATAATCCCCGAGAGATCCTGTCATGCCTGATGTAGAATCACCTGGGTTGCTGCGGCGGCTGAAGTCTTATGCTGCAACAAGCGTCCTCTCGCCCCGGATCATCAAATTCGGGATCGTTGGTGCGAGCGGTGTCGTGGTCAACATGGGGGCTTTGTATCTGTTGACCGAGTTCGGCAAAATCCCCTACTTTATGGCGAGCGTGATCGCAATCGAGCTCTCGATCGTTTCGAATTTCGTCATCAATCTCCTCTGGACGTGGAGCGATCGATCCGGTGAAGGTACGTTCTGGGGGAAACTCGTCCGGTACCACATCGGTGCAGGAGCGACTGCATTTCTTGGCAACTATCTCATCCTCATTCTCCTGACCGAGTTTTTCGGAATGCATTATCTGCTCTCTAATCTCATAGGAATCGGAGTCGGGACATTCGCGAATTACCTCATCAACGATCTCTGGACGTTCCGGCGCAAGCAATTGCGATGACTCCTCTTGGTTCTCGATAATGGAACACAGAAGTCACTGATGATAAAGATATTCACAAAATTTCCTTCTCTGTGGTTGTCAGTAACATCAGTGTTCATAGGTGTGCGATTAAGGTATTCCACAGCCGTAGGCCTCCGCTCTTGAAAGAAGAGTACTCGATACTCGCCTCACTCCGCCGATCCTGGGATGAACATCCACTCCGGATGATCATGATTCTGGCATTGATCCCCCGACTCGCTGCGGTCGTCTTCTCGAAGGGGTACGGTATGCACGACGACCATTTCGGGCCGATCGAGCAGCCGTTCATTATCATGCAATACCTCACGTACTGGACGGGGCGGACGATACCTCACGGCCACAGCATCGTCTATCCCACGCTTCATTATGTTCTCTTCAATGCCCTGGAGGCCGTCGGAATCCGGGATCCCCAGACAAAAATGTTCGTTGTCCGCTTTCTCCATGCGGCGTATTCGCTTCTCGTTGTCTACTACGGCTACAGGATCGCCGAGGCCCTGAGTGACCGGCCAACAGCCCGTAAGGCCGGGCTGGTGCTGGCTCTCTTCTGGCCCTTGCCGTTTCTGAGCGTTCGGAATCTGATTGAAGTCGTGTGTATTCCGCCGCTCATGGCGGGAATGTACTACGCCGTCGCATCGCGCAGCAATCTGAGAAACGCTTTCGTAGCAGGACTGTGGTTCGGGCTTGCCTTTGTGTTCCGCTACCAGACCCTTCTTGTAACCGGCACCGTCGGACTCGTTTTTCTCTTTCGCAAAGAGTTTCACCACACGTTTTGGTGCGCGACAGGGTTTCTGCTTTCCGCCTTCGTCGTCCAGGGTTCTGCCGATATCTTCGCATGGGGGTATCCGTTTGCATCATTCATTGAGTATGTCCGGTACAACTTCGCACATGGAGAGGACTACACCACGGGTCCCTGGTATAACTACCTCCTCCTGGTCTTCGGTACACTTCTCCCGCCATTGAGTCTGCTTTTGATGTACGGGTTCCTCAAGAACTGGAAGAAAGCCGCAGTGATTGTTCTTCCCGTCCTCGTGTTCTTCGTCCTCCACTCGTATTTCCCAAATAAGCAGGAGCGGTTCATACTTCCTGTAGTTCCACTGATCCTCGTTCTGGGTGTCATAGGCCTGGAGGAGTCCATCCGGAAATCGAAGTACTGGATTCGGCACGCACGACTGCTCCAATCCTTCTGGGCGGCGTATTGGGTCCTGAACCTGATTCTTCTCGTCCCGTTCTCACTTTATTATGGCAAGCAATCGAGGGTTGAGGCGATGTATGAGCTCTATGGCAAGCCGCTGGAGGGATTCGTGTTGGTGGGCGGGAAGGTAGGTACTTCACAGCCTCCCTTGTTTTATACGGGCAAATACCCCGTGAGCTACTTTGAGGTCAATTCCGACGAACGACTGGTATCGTTGAAATCCGAGCTCAGTGAATCGAAGGTCCGAATAACACATGTCGTGTTCTTTGGGACGGAGCAGCTCGACGACCGGGTCGGGCGAGTGAGCCGCGAATTAGGATTAGCATTGAAGCTCGAGCGGAGAACGGACCCGAGTTTCCTCGACGTGGTATTCTACAGACTCAACCCAAAGCACAACAAGAACGAGATAACCTTCGTTTACAGTGCTCTGGGTTCCTGAAGAGGACCCGGAGGCGTAGCCCGTGGTATGCCCCGTCGACACGATGCAATTGTGCGGAATTTTTCTTGACACTCGTTGGTTATAAGATACAATGCGGCCTGCTTCCGGCATGACGCCACCCTGGAGCGCAGCACGATCGTTCGACGCTCACCAGATTTCAATCCAGTGAACCATTCAAAGGAATCTCGCGATGGGCAATTCACCATCCTCCACCAAAGACCTTCATGGGGAATTCTTTCGTCCTTCTCCGGAAGTTGTGGCACAGGCAAATGTTCCTGATCCCGAGGCGGTGTATCTCGAGGCTCAGAACGATCTGGAGGGGTACTGG
Organism: Bacteroidota bacterium; assembly: GCA_003519375.1. Taxonomy (GTDB): domain Bacteria; phylum Bacteroidota; class Ignavibacteria; order UBA10030; family UBA10030; genus UBA9647. The sequence goes on along the minus strand of DOWV01000034.1, from coordinate 11,791 downwards.
GCGCGGCGGGCCCGGGAGCTTGAGTGGTTTCAACCGTGGACGAAGGTGCTCGATGAGAGCAACAAGCCGTTCTACAAGTGGTTCGTCGGAGGGAAGACCAATATCGTTCTCAACGCCATCGACCGGCATGTAAAAACGTGGCGGCGGAACAAACTCGCGCTCATCTGGGAAGGGGAGAATGGCGAGGTGCGAACGTTTTCCTACCATGCCCTCAGCCGCGAGTTATGCAAGTTCTCCATCGTACTGCGAAGCATGGGGATCAGCAAGGGGGATCGAGTAACGATCTATATGCCCCGCATTCCGGAAACATGGATTGCGATGCTGGCTTGCGCGAAAATCGGTGCGGTGCACTCCGTCGTGTATGGCGGCTTCTCCGTGGAGGCTCTCCATGGCCGCATTGAAGACAGCGAGTCGAAGCTCATCATCACTGCCGACGGCGGCTACATGGGCGGCAAGGTTGTGGAACTCAAGAAGATTGTCGATGAAGCGCTCACAAGGAGTGCAGCGCCCGAGAATGTGATCGTGGTGAAGCGGATCGGCAACACTGTGAACATGGAAGCCGGCCGCGATTTCTGGTACCATGAACTGATGAACCTGCCCCTCGGAAAGAACATGGGTAAGTGCGAAACGGAGGTCATGGACGCCGAGGATCCGCTCTTCATTCTCTATACTTCCGGCACCACGGGCAAGCCGAAGGCAGTACTCCACACGCACGGAGGCTACCAGGTGGGGATCCACGCAACAATCAAGGATGTGTTCGACCTCAAGGAAGAGGACCGATGGTGGTGCACTGCCGATCCCGGCTGGATCACCGGTCACTCGTATATTGTATACGGCCCTCTCATCGCAGGAGCTACGACATTCGCATACGAAGGAGCGCCGACGTTTCCCTTCCCCGACAAATGGTGGTCGATGGTCGCAAAGTACGGCATCACCATTCTTTACACGACGCCGACGGCGATCCGCGGCCTGATGCGCTTCGGCGAGGCTTGGCCCAATCGCCACGATCTCTCCACGTTACGGCTGCTGGGGAGCGTCGGAGAACCGATCAATCCCGAGGCATGGCGTTGGTTCCACAAGAACGTCGGAAAAGAAAAATGCCCGATCATGGACACATGGTGGCAAACCGAAACGGGCGGATTCATGATTACTCCGCTGCCAGCTTTGCCTACAAAACCGGGTTCGGCGGCCCGACCCTACCCGGGAGTCGAGGCTGACGTTGTGGATGAACACGGGAAATCGGTAAAGCCCGGTGAAGAAGGATTCTTGGTCATCAAGAAACCATGGCCGGCAATGATGCGCACAATTTACAGAGATCCCGACCGGTACGTGCAGACTTATTGGAGCAAGTATCCGGGAATGTACCTCGCAGGAGATTCCGCCAGGAAAGACGAAGACGGGTATTTCTGGATCATCGGACGGGTCGATGACGTCATCAAGGTCAGCGGCTATCGCCTCGGCACGGCCGAGCTCGAGTCGGCCTTCGTGAGCCACAGCGCGGTTGCCGAAGCGGCCGTGATCGGACTGCCCCACGAAGTGAAGGGAGTGGCGATTCACGCCTACGTCATCCTGAAGGCAGGTCACGAACCGGGCGAAGCGTTGGTGGAAGAACTCCGGAAACATGTCGCGCACGAGGTGGGACCGATCGCGAAACCTGAGAAAATCGAGTTTGTGAAGACCTTGCCTAAGACGCGCAGCGGAAAGATCATGCGCAGGGTTTTGAAAGCGCGTGCATTGGGTATGTCGGAGGGAGATCTGTCGACGCTGGAAGAATGACGGCGTAAATTCGAAATACGCCTGCCTGCCGGCAGGCAGGAAACTCCAAACTCGAAACAAATCCGAAGCACGAATTTCGAAATGTAGTACGCCGCCCTGGGTCTTCGGGCATCATCCTTTGAATTTCGTGCTTAGATTTTCCTTCGGATTTCGTATTTGGGATTCCGGATTTCCTAATGGTGCCCTTGCATCATCCGGGGTGTCGAACCAGGTGAGAGTTTGGGGCTGATGAAGGGGATTCCGAGATTCAGCCCGCGGACGATGAGGAGAATCCCGACCAGAAGCGTGAACGCCGGCAGGAGGGCGTTGATCTTGGATCGAAGCTGGACTGATGCCAGCCGCGGAAAGAACGAAAAACCTACCATGGCCGGGACCGTTCCAAGGCCAAAACCTATCATGAAGAGCGAGCCACCCACCGGGTTTGCCGTCACCGCAGCTGCCGTCATTGCGACATAGACTAAACCGCAGGGAAGCAACCCGTTTGCCATCCCCAGTGCGAACAACGACGGGAGGGACCTCTCCCGCAACAGATCCCCGATAATTCGCTGAAGTTCCTGCGCCAGTCTGCCGATCGCCGGGGTGTTCACAGCGATGCGGCCGCGAAACCTGCGAACAACCAGAGAAAGAATAATGACGGCCCCGGCGACGATCGAGAGGTTTTGCTGAAACAGTGGCAGTAGAAGCCTGCCTCCGAGCATCCCTGCGACAATCCCCATGATCGCGTACGTGAGCACTCGTCCGAAGTGATAGATGAAGCGGGAAATTGTGAACTGGCTGAGGCTCCGTTCGCCGACCGGCAGTGCCAGAACGATCGGTCCGCACATTCCGATGCAGTGCATGCTGCCGGCGAGACCAAAGACGATCCCCGTCACGAACTCCATCTGTCAATCCCTCACTGAATGATGATCGCCTCTTCGCGATAGTACTCTTCGTGGCGATAGCTCCAACGCACTTTGACCCGCCACAATCCCTTCTCAAGTGTTCCAACCGGCACCGATTGTTTATTGCCCGATGTGAGCAGGAGCGGCACGATGAAATCTCTTTTTCTGTCGGCCGGGCGGTAGAACATCAGGCTGCCGGTCGTGCTGTCAGAATTGAAATGAGGCGGAAGTGAAAGGTGGAAGGCATCGTCGGTCACCCCGCATTGAACGCTATCGCCGAGTGCTTCCGATCGTTTGGCGCTTGTAATCTGTTGCTCGTGCTTCAGCTCCTGCTGATAATAATCGTCCGCCACCAGGTCGACATCCCGATTCATTGAGATGACCACCATCGTCAAAACACCCGCAGCGAAAAGCGCAAAAGCGACGAGGAGACCTGAGCCCCAATGAAGCTTCATCTTCATTCTGCTTTCCTTTTCACGGGACCCAGGAATGATGTTCGGAGCGTATTGGTGAGCTGGCTGCCGCTGTAAACCTCCACTTCGAGTGGAGTATTCATAGACGCGATACGGTCGCGGTTCAGCAGGACGAAGAGCTTCGCCGAGGTTGCTTCCTGGCTTTTGAGAATCAGCGAATCCCCCAGCACCCGGACACTTCCTTCGACGTTCTTCAGCCTGAATGAGAGAGGCTTGTCTGCAAACGTCTTGTTCACTGCCTTGACATCATACAGATTGCTGATGTTGTTGTCGGGCTGTTCCTGGAAGAACATCCCCGGAGTTCTGAGAATCGTCACATCGATGTCAGATCTGGTAGCGAGGAAGTAGGTGAGGACCCCGGCGAGCACCACGAGCACGAATGAATACCCCGCACTGCGCGGTGTCAACAGCTTGCGAATGCCCTTTTCAATCCCTTCGATCGAATCGTACCGGATCAATCCGCGAGGCTTCTTGATAGCCTCCATGATATCATCACAGGCATCAATGCATGCGGTGCAGTTGACGCATTCGAGTTGCGTACCGTTGCGGATGTCGATCCCTGTCGGGCACACATCAACACACTGATGACAGTCGATGCAGTCGCCAAGCTGGCGCATTTCCCCGCGTTTGAGCTTCCCTCTGGGTTCTCCCCTCCGATAGTCGTACGCGATGACGATGGAATTCCTGTCGAGCATGACGCCTTGCAGCCGGCCGTACGGGCAGACGAGAATACATGCCTGTTCCCTGAACCAGGCAAAGATCCAATGGAAGACCACCGAGAAGATGAGGATAGCGGTGAACCCCGTCAGGTGCTCGGATGGGGGATCGGTGATGATGACAAAGAGCTTGTCGGTTCCGATGATCCAGGCGAGCAGCGTGTTGGCGATGAGGAACGAGAGAGCGAAATAGATCAGGTGCTTGATTGTCTTCTTCGCAATCTTTGTCCCCCTCATCGGCGATTCGTTGAGGCGGCGCTGTTCCTGAGGAGAGCCCTCGATCCAGTAATCGATCTTCCGGAAGACCATTTCCATAAATACTGTCTGGGGGCAGATCCAGCCGCAGAACAGGCGTCCGAATACGACCGTGAAGAGAAAGATGAAGACGATCATCGAGATCATGGCGAGGGCCAGCAGGAAGAAATCGTGCGGACCGAAAATCATGCCGAACAGAATAAACTTTCGCTCGGTGATATCGAAGATCATAAAGGGGTGTCCGTGCACGCGGACAAACGGCATACCGAACAGGACAGCGAAGAGCAGCCAGCTGACGATGATGCGGGCGCTATGAAAACGCCCGGATGGAGGTTTCGGATAGATCCACTGACGTTTGCCTTCTGCGGAAACGATGCCGAGATGGTCTCGAAAGGAGGAATCGGATGGCGTACTGCTCATTTCACCGCCTTACCACTGTCCTTCTGGGGAGCTGGTTCCTGGAAGAGGGTACCCTCTGGTTTCTTGCCGTTGGCCGGATTGGTTCCCTGAAGTGTGAGAATGAAGCTCGCGATCTGCTGGATTTCTTTCGGTGTGAAAACCAGTTTCCAGCTGATCATCCCTTTTTGCGGAACGCCGTTTTTGATGGTGGCATAGACGTCCTTAATCCCGCCGCCGCTGATCCAGTACCGGTCTGTGAGGTTCGGGCCAACGATCCCTCCGGCATTCGCACCGTGGCAGGTAACGCAGTTCCTCGAGAACCGCTCGTGGCCGGCTGCTATCGATGCTTCATCAGTGAGAGGCTCCAGCGCCTCCTCGTTGATTGAGCCCTCAGCGGCAACGCGGACCCGCCGGGAAATATCGGCGGCCGCCAGCTCCTGCGCATACTCTGCTTGTGGAAGCGGGCTGGATCGCCAGACGTGATAGTCGAGCATATAAACGACAGCGAAAAGGATTGTCCCGCCAAAGAGGTAGTTGAACCAGGGCGGCACGCGGTTATCGAGTTCCGTGATTCCGTCGTGGTTTTCCTCGATCGGAATTGCCTCGCCGCCGGATTGCGGGGAGACTGCGTTGTACACGCGCCGGAAGAATTTCGTGAGCGGCTCAACATCGCCACCGAGAACGATAACAATAAAGAACGTCAGGAGGACGAAGAAAGCGGTGAGAGTGCCGGTCAGGATCAATGATGTTTCCGTTCCATGGCTCGCGGTCTGCGCCTGCGAATGGAGAGGCGAGCTGGCAGCAATCATCAGCGTCCAGAGCGGGCTGGCGCGGAGCGGGCGGTGTGGTCTGCTTGAGCGGTTGTCTTTCTGATTCCTATTCACGGTGCACCTTCGCAAGTCCTCGGTTGCTGTCAATTGAGGGGGAGCTTACTCATGCGGTCTTCGTCTTCTTTTTTCATGCGGAGGACGTAGATGACGACCCCGACAAAAAACGGTACAAAGACGAGCAGAGAAATGATCGGATATGTCGCAACGCCTTCGATGGCTTCGAGATATTGTGATAGCATCTCCGTTCTCCGTTATTGCTGGGGCACAGCGATGTCAGTTCCCAGCCTCTGCAGGTACGCGATAAGAGCGATGATTTCCTTGCTTGGATCTGCAGGGGCATTTTGTTTCTGCAGGTCGGCAGCGATTCCTTCTGCCTGGGCCTTCATATCCGTCAAAGCTTGTCTGTCATATTCTTTCGGATATGGAACACCGAGTGTCTGCATCGCCCGAATCTTGCGGGCGATGATTGCTGTGTCAAAGTCCTGTGTGAACAGCCAAGGGTACGCTGGCATGATCGACCCGGGCGAAACTGAGCGCGGATCGTCCATGTGCATGAAATGCCAGAAGTTCGGGAATTTTCCTCCGACGCGGTGCAGATCGGGACCGGTGCGCTTTGACCCCCACTGGAATGGGTGGTCGTAGACGAACTCGCCGGCCTTGGAGTACTCGCCGTACCGTTCTGTTTCCGATCGGAACGGTCTGATCATCTGAGAATGGCATGTATAGCACCCCTCGCGGACATAGATATCGCGCCCTTCGAGTTCGAGAGGTGTATACGGTTTCACAGACGCGATGGTGGGAATATTTGTTGCCACAAGGAATGTCGGAATCAGCTCCACCATGCCGCCGATGAGAATGGCACCCGTCGCCACCAGCGCGAATTGGATTGGACGTTTCTCGAGCCACCGATGCCGGTTCTCGCGAACGTGCGGGGCTTCGTCCCACCGCGCCGGTACCTGAACTTCTTCTTCTGCCGCCAGCTTCCCCTGGCGCGCGGTGCGCACCAGATTGTATATCATGACGAGAGCACCGATGAGATACAGAGATCCGCCGAGCGCCCGTATTATATAGAAGGGGATGATCTGTGTGACCGTCTCCAGGAAGTTCGGATACTGCAGAACACCAAATGCCGTGAACTGTTTCCACATCAGGGATTGTGTGATCCCCGCCCAGTACATGGAACTGGCATAGACAACAATTCCGAGAGTCCCCACCCAGAAATGCAGATTGGCCATTTTCTTTGAATACAGCGTAGTTCCCCACATTCGCGGGACAAGCCAGTAGAGAATGCCAAATGTCAGAAATCCGTTCCAGCCCAATGCACCAACGTGCACATGCGAAATGGTCCAATCAGTATAGTGGGAGATTGCATTGACGTTCTTCAGGGAGAGGAGGGGTCCTTCAAAAGTTGCCATGCCGTAAGCAGTTATTGCGACAGCCATGAATTTCAGGACTGCGTCTTCACGGACCCTATCCCACGCGCCTCGCAAAGTCAGAAGGCCGTTGATCGCTCCGCCCCACGAAGGTGCGAGCAGCATGATTGAGAACACCGTTCCCAACGATTGCGCCCAATCGGGCAGAGCGGTATAGAGAAGATGGTGCGGGCCCGCCCAGATATAGAGAAAGATAAGTGACCAGAAGTGGATGATCGACAGGCGATAGGAGTAGACGGGGCGATTGGCGGCTTTTGGAAGGAAATAGTACATCAGGCCGAGGTACGGGGTGGTAAGGAAAAACGCCACGGCGTTGTGACCGTACCACCACTGCACAAGTGCATCCTGCACTCCTGCATAGACCGGGTAGCTTTTTAGCAGAGAAACCGGAAGCTCGATGGAATTGACGATGTGAAGCACTGCTACAGTAACGAGAGTTGCGATGTAAAACCAGATCGCCACATATATATGCCGCTCGCGGCGGCGAATCACCGTGCCGAACACGTTGATCGCCAGCACGACCCATATGAGCGTGATGGCGATATCTATGGGCCATTCAAGTTCTGCATACTCTTTCCCGGTCGTCATTCCCAACGGCAGGGTTATCGCGGC
>DOWV01000034.1:2921-4219 GCA_003519375.1 Bacteroidota bacterium | reverse complement strand
GCAAATATCACCGCGTTCGTATGAAGCGGACGAAGCCGGCCGAATGTAAGAAACTGCAATCTGGCGTTGACCGCCGGCTCGAACATCTCGAGTGCTATAAGCACGCCGACGAGCATCCCTACCGCCCCCCACAACATCGTCGCGACGGCGAAGTTACGTACGACCCTGTTGTCGTACCGTATTGTTACCATCTCCATTCTGTGTGGTTCCTTCGGGATTATTCTTGGGTGGCTCGCCAAAAGTACTAGTTTTATGCTCTTCCTCAAAGAGAATTCTCACCGACGGAGTGTACTTGTCGTCGTATTGTCCCGCGCGGACGGCCCAGATGAATGCGACGAGAAATCCCGCAGCGACCACCACGCTGAAACCAACCAGGACCCAGAGTACCGACATTACACTATCCTCCTCGAGCGTGCAGATCCTCTTGTCAAGAGTGTTGAAAAAACCACCACCGAGATGGAACTGAGCGGCATCAGGATCGCGGCGAAGATGGGAGAGAGAGCTCCCTGGACGGCGAAGTACAATCCAATGAAATTGTATAAGAGAGAAAGCGCAAAGCTCCAGTAGACGACCCGGATTGTTGAGGTCGTGAATGACATGAAACTGGCCAGCCGTGCGAACGAGCTCCCATTGAGAATGGCATCGCAGGCGGGCGAGAAGGCGTTGTTCTGTTCAGTGACAGCGATCGCAACATCACTCTGCCAGAGAGCTCCGGCATCATTGAGGCCGTCTCCGACCATCAGCACTTTCTTCCCGTTCTGCTGCAGGTGTCGGATGTATTCAAGTTTGTCGGCCGGTTTCTGCTCAAACCGCATCTCAGCGAACCCCGGATAGAGAGATTCCAGACGATTTGCCTCATGCGGAGTATCCCCGGAGAGAACAGAGAGAGCATAGTGGTTTCCGAGTTCCGCCAGAGTCTCCTGCGCTCCGTCACGATATCGATTGTGAAACTCAAACCACCCGCATCGTCGATCTCCGACGGAGACATAAACCCGCGTTTTGTCCGCCACCTCTTCCGAAGCTCCGATCGGACCGTAGACAAAGCTTCGCGATCCAAGTGCCACCGCGAGGCCTCGAACTGTGCCGCGGATGCCACCTCCTTCAGTTTCAAGGAAATCCGTCACTTTGAGGAGAGATCGCGCACCCAGATGCTGATAGATCAAGCGGCTGAGAGGATGGGTGGAACCGTGTGCGATTGAAGCGATCGCCTGCGTCTCCTCCGGACTCAGCGCAGGTCCCACAAAATGAACAGAGGACGTGCTGGTTTCTGTCAATGTCCCTGTTTTGTCAAACACGAT
>DOWV01000034.1:0-2592 GCA_003519375.1 Bacteroidota bacterium | reverse complement strand
GCCCAGTAGAGAGCCGTGCCTGCTGCAACGGCGAGAATTCCGAGTGTGAAGTACTTCCCGACCGTCGTCGAGAGTGTGAGCAATTGCGTTCTCGTTCCTTCGGGATCCCCAAAATCATTCCATAATTGCACAAATTTGCTTTCTGAAACCGCCTTAACCGCCTCCAGTTCGATAGTAGAACCCACTTGTTTGCCCCCGGCGTGCACGAGCTCGCCGACCTCTTTGGAGGTGACGCGAGATTCGCCCGTCACAAAACTATAGTCGATGCTCGCTGCTCCTTCCATCACCACCGCGTCGGCAGGCACAATCTCGTTATTGCGAATGAGAATCCTGTCCCCGGGTCGAATCGAAGTGATGGGGACAGTCGTCTCTTTTCCGTCTTTCCGCACCGTAACCGCGAGCGGAAAGTAAGATTCGTACTTTCGCTCAAAATTCAGAGCGTCGTAAGTCTTGTCCTGAAATAGCCGACCCAGCAACAGAAAGAACACCAGGCCGGTGAGTGAGTCGAAATATCCCGGACCGATTCCGAGGAGGACCTCGATGGCACTCCGCAGGAATACGACGGCGATTCCCAATGCGATAGGTACATCGATGTTGATCGCTTGTTTCCGGAGACCCTGCCAGGCGGAGATATAGAAGAGGGAACTGCTGTAGACTGCGACAGGGAGGGCGAGGAGAAGATTGATGTACCCAAAAAGGCTGCGGGATGCAAAGTCGTCTCGTGATCCCGCAAAGTACTCGGGAAGGCTGAACAGCATGATATTCCCAAACGAGAATGCGGCCACTCCGATCTTGAGGTAGAGACTTCGACGATGGTCTGTCGCTGGTGCTCTCTTCAAACTTGCCAGGTTTAACTCGGGTTCGTACCCCAGTGAAGCGAGGAGCGAGACGATGGCCTTCAGGCTCGTCTTCTCCTGTGAGAATCGCACGAGCAGCGTTTTCTCGAGGAAGTTGACGCGCGAAAAGAGGATCCCGTTGTTGAGCTTATGAAGGTTCTCAAGAAGCCAGATGCATGAGCTGCAGTGAATTTCCGGGATCTGCAGGGTCGCAACGGCAAGAGATCCGCCCGAGTAGTCAACGAGCTGTCGGATGATCAGAGGATCGTCGAGAAACTCATATCGCGCAGCCGGCCTGAGCGTGGGTGTAGTACCGGGGGATTGTTCGAACTCGTAATATTGGCAGAGCTGGCGTTCGTTCAGGATCTGATAGACGGATCGGCAGCCCGCACAGCAGAACGATTTGTTATCATAGATGAGGATTGATTTTGCCGCTGCTGTGCCGCAGTGGTAGCAGGGTGTCTCAGGAAGGGGTTCACTCTCTCCGTTCGCCGCCTGCTCGCGCGTTGCTGAATATTTCAACTCTTGAATCATGGTAGAGTATACCAATCGATCGCTGGAACTTCAAGGCGGCGAGGGAGACTCCCTCGTGAGTGGTCGTGTCTCATCAGAAGATGCACGAAGGAAATAAACTAAGGGAGCGCACACGGAAATCGTAAAATATTTGCTTCAAAGTGGAACTTTTCTTAATATTGCATATGTTTTCCTGCTGTTCGTTGGCTTTCCCGGGGATTGTAAGTGACATTCCCTATGACAAGAGCCTATCTGGCAATCCTTCCGTTTCACCAATGAGAGTTCCGCGGGTTCGTGCATGAAAAAATCACTTCTTGACTATACACTGCGTGTACAGCTCCCGATCGTCGTGTTTGTTGCCGCGGTCTCCTTTATTGCTACCTATTTCATATCACGTGCTGAGCGGGACGGGGTCGGGTATACACCGGCGCAGCCTATAGCCTTTTCACATAAGCTCCACGCCGGCACCATGCAGATCGACTGCAAATACTGTCACACGGCAGTGACTTCTTCACCGAGTGCGTCTGTTCCGGCGGTCTCGGTATGCATGAACTGCCATTCGGTTGCCCGCAAAAACCGCCCTGAAATTATTAAGCTCACAAAGTACTTTGAAGAAGGTGTCGCGCTTCCGTGGAAGCGTGTACACAAGGTGCCTGACTACGCGTATTTCAATCACAGCGTTCACGTCAACAAAGGCATCGATTGCGCCAATTGCCATGGCCGTGTCGAAAGCATGGAGGTGGTACAGCAGGTGTCCGAATTCACAATGAGCGCGTGCCTCAATTGCCACCGCAACGCTCCGACGATCCTCAGCAACATCCAGGGGGTCAAGAAGGGCCCGGACAATTGCTATGCGTGTCATCGATAACGAGGAATGAGGAGAATGAAACCGTCGACAACTTCGAATCCCGAGCGCAAGCGTGACCGTTCCGGCCGCCGTTCGTTCTTTATCCGGCTCCTGGCTGCAGTGGGAGGCGGGTTGGCAACCGGCAGCATTCTGCATCGGATTGTGCGCTCCCGCGCCGCTCAATCCGGCGATGAGCATTCAGTTACCTTGAACACGCATCCGCTGGCCGTTCCCCGATCAAAGGAAGGTCCCCAGTCGAATGTCTAACGAATCCCGATATTGGAAAAGCCCGCGCGAGTTGGATGACAAAGAGTCCGTGACGCAGATCAAGGACGACGAGTTCCTGGACGGCGTGACAGAGCCATTCGATCCTTCCGAACTGTCGACGATGTCGCG
>DOWV01000331.1 GCA_003519375.1 Bacteroidota bacterium | reverse complement strand
ATGACTTCGCCGCTCCGGGAGATCTCTCCAGGGCGCCTGTTCCGAAGAGAATGCGATCTGCGCCGTACCATTCGGTGAAGAGCTCAATGGCGTGGTTGCCCTGATGGCATGAAAGCTCAAGGTGCAGATTGGTGTGTTTCCTCATCAACGGGTTGGTGAACCGGGTCGATTCCCAGCGCGATCCCTGCAGAAGGACTTTGAGATTGGGATATCGTGTGAGAATGACGTCGAGGTCGGAGAGAAGCACCTGATTGCTCGGTTCAAAGATGTCGGGATTGTAGAGATGTCCGCCCTCGAGCATGAGCAGGATTTCGTTTCGCTCGAGCTCCCGCAGCAAATCGCCGCAATAATCAATGGTAAAGGGAAACCGATGAGAGCGCGGATACATTTTCGCTGCCCGGATTCCGTTGTCCCTCATTTCCTTCACAAGGTCTTTCGGGGGCGGCATTTCCCCTGTGTGGTGCGGCATGACGGCCCAGACGCCGTAAAGCCGGGGGCTTTTCTTGAGCTCACGCATCAATTGGCGGTTACCGAACATCGGATCGTACTCTTTGGCCGTCCCATGCACGACGAATGCAGCATGGATTCCGCACCATTCCATTTCCTCCACCAGATCCTCGGTTGTATGGCGGGCTTCCACATCTTTCGGCCCGCGCTTTCCGATCAATGCATAGCTGTCAATGTACAAACGCTTCATCATGCTCGCCCTTGCTTCTCGTCCGGTCATAGAATGCCTACCAATAAAATGGTTTGATTGTTTCCCGTTCGTTCGGCTCTGCATCGAGCGCGCGCCTCAATGCCTTGCGCGCTTTTTCAATTGCTTCGTCAATATCAGCTTCTTTGTGCGAATAACAGATGAACCAGCGAAGAATGATAAACACCCCTTCGCGGAATAGCTCCCGGAACCAGAGATATTCCAGTCGTTCGTTATACGCTTTGTCTTTTGTGTTGAATTTCAAATAGGGGGAAACCGGAAGTCCGGCGGCATAGGCTTCAAGGCCGAATTCTGAGGCGATTCGGTTGAATCCCTCCATGAGCCTCCTGCCCATCGCGTTGAGATGCTCATGGACGCGTTCGCGCTTCATGATTTTGAGAGTGGCAATTGCCGCGGCCATCGAGAGGGTCTCGCCGGCGTACGTCGTCGTCATGCGAAACGTGTTGAGTGTTTCCATATATTTCTGTTTCCCGACGTAGGCGGAGATCGGGAAGCCATTCGCCATGGCTTTCGCGTAACTCACGAGATCCGCCTGAACTCCAAAAAGCTCCTGACCTCCGCCCAGCGCCAGTCTGAATCCCGTCCAGACTTCATCGAGCACAAGAAGAATTCCATGCTCCTGTGTCAACGCACGAAGGCGTTTGATGTACGTCCCGCTGATATCCTCATTCATATCATACGGTATCGAGACAACGCAAGCGATCCTCTCGTTATACTTCCGGATCAATCGCTCAGCCTCCTCGCAATCTCCCCACGGAATGATCTTCACGTAGTCTTTGAGAATAACGGGAACCCCGTTGGCGGGACTGGCATCGACCGCGAACCAGTCGGGATAGCCGTGATAGCCGCTCGTAAGGATCATTTCCCGCTGCGTGTGAGCTCGGGCGATGCGCACATTGCTCAGGTTCGCGTCTTCACCCGTTTTCATGAAACGGACCATCTCCGCGTTGGGAATTGTCTCATGCAGGATCCGCGCAAGCTCGAGCTCAATCGGACTGGCCATGCTGAAGAGCACACCTTTTGCCATCTGTGCCCGGACGGCATCATCCACCTCGTCATAGCAGTAGCCAAGCGTCACCGGACCGAGCGCGAGCCTGAAATCGATGTACTCCTTACCCTCCATGTCCCAGATGCGGCAACCTTTTCCTCGCTCAATGAATTTCGGCATGATCCCATCAAACTGAGCATAGGGCCGCTTCGCATTCGTTTGTGTGCCCCAAGGGATAATCTTCAGGGCATCCTGAAAATGTTTATCAGATGGTTTCATAGACATTGCACCCGCCGGCAAATCCGATTACGACTCGATGATCAGGAAATGACTATCGTTGGCAGATCTTCCGCGACATTGATCGTCACATTCTTCGACTGTCCATTATGTTGAACTTTGACTGTCACAGTCGACCCGGACGAGGAAATATCGACCGAGCCCTGGGCCTCTGCAGTCTGCTGCGCCGTCATCGCGGTCACGATCCAGTGATCGAGAGATTCACCGGCTTCTGCTTCGACGTAGGGATAAATCCCGATGTCCTTCGGGACAGCATGGAAGCCCGACTTCAGGCTCAATGGGGTCGATGCTGCAGTTTTTGCCTGCAGTGTCGCAAGGGGCCGCTTGATGGTGAAGGCGGTGCCCTTGATTTCCGACTCCCCCTTCTCGTCTGCATTATACACCTGGTATCGAAGCTGCACTTTCGCTTTTGCAGCCCCCAGTTTGATCCGGTCGAAGAGGAGAAGAATGTCGGGTTTCAGGAACACCACCGTGCGGCGGACAAGCTGAACATCCGGATCGACGAGATGGTACGCCTCGGTCGCATCGCTTGTCACAACAAGATGCTTGGCGGAAGGTTCGTAGTGCACCACTTTTGCCTCTGCCCAGGATGCATTCGTCCCCTCATGCCCGTCGTGATACTGGTGACCCTTGCCGTTAATGAGGACCGCGGTGTGTGCCTCCGTCAGGCGCAGAACCCAGTGCGGCAGCGTATAAGGATATGCTGCTTTCAGTGGATCGTGAAGAAGCCGCTCACCATAGGCTTTGAAGACGACGCTGTTGCGATCGGCATGCTCGTGATTCGCCGGGCCGCCGCTCCGCAATCCCACTACGGAATCGTTTGAACCCCAGCCCGTCCGCGACACGACGATATCATTGCTAAACCGGACATCATAGAGTTCCGCCCCGGGCTTCTTTGCCTGCACATTCGAATCGTACCAAATCAATCCATAGTGCGTCTTTACTTCCCCGATGGATGTTGCGACAAACTGTGCTGTCGCGTCGCGGTGTTTCCTGGCCACCCATGCGGCAACAGAGACATCTCCCACAACGCTCGCATCGCCAAAGTTCACACAGTCATCCTTTTTTTCCGCGGTCGCCATGGACATCTGGAGACCGTATTTGATCGTTCCCGGGAAGTTGATGAGTCCCCGCTCATCCTGACCAAGCTTGCGGTTCAGCACTTCGATGAAGATAGCCAGATGAAGAGCTGTGTATCCCCAATAGCTCACCCCTTCGTCATAGCAGCCGTCGGGGCCGAACATCGGTGCAAATGCTTTAGCGCTCTGCAGTGCGAGCGCAAGCCATTGCGGCGCCTGCGGGTGTTTATCATAGAACATGCATCCGGCAATCCCAAGCCCGCAGATCGGAATGACTTTGAGGTTTGTTGCGTTGAGAATCAGGGGCCAGCGCTTCATGTCAACAATTTTGTATTCGTAATCACTTTCCGGATCGAATCCCCAGCCGCGTACCCGATCGGGGTACTTCATACCATAGAGCGACCGATAACATGCCGGTGCGCCTTTCTCAGCGATCTGCTTTTCCATCTCGCTCTTCAATTCTGCGCTGAGCACATCATCCAGCCATTCGCGTGCGAAGCTCATCGCTATCGTCGCTTCAGGCGCCCGTTGCAGGCCAAATACATGTGTGCCGCCCTCGAGGAAGTAGTCCCATTTCTTATATTCGAGGATCCGGTCGATGGCAAACCGGGCAACCTCAAGATGACTCTTGTTGCCGGTGATGCGATACACAAATGATGTGCGTTCAAGGATCTGCCGTGCCCGCATAAAATCGACGACGTGATTGTTGAGCCTGAGCTCCGTGCGAAGGAATTTCGTATCCGCTTCGAGATTCGCTTCAACTATGGATTTCCAGTACGGGGCAAAACGAGGATGTTTGATCGTCTCCCGGATGCGTGGTATATCCGATGCATCAAACAAAAGCCCCTTGTGTTTCGGTGCCGCGCGGGTTTCAAGCACACTGCCAGCAAGTGATTCCCAGGGTGTGAGAGCAACACCCGCCGCCGTCATGGCTGCGGTATTGAGGAACTTCCGTCGGGAAGATTTCATGGGTTCTCCTGATTATAAGAGATCGCGCAATTCTACAACCGTGTGATGTTCCACAGATTTTACCATTGCCTCGATGATAGCCAACGCCCTTAGACCTTCAGTGCCCCCGGTTTCCGTCCTTTGGCCTCGCAGAATGCACTCGCCAAACTCGCGCATTTGGAGGATATAGCTGCCCGCTCCTTCAGAACCGTAATCCTCCTGAATTGATTCCTTGAAGTTTCCGTTCTCCAGAAAATCAAGCTGAAGCTTCAGGGGATAGCAATGAATGGTCCCCTTCGTCCCGTAGATGCGCAAAAAATACGCGTCGGCTGATACGTAGTAGGATGTCAGCGCAACGGGCACGCCAGAAACCAGCTGCAGAATTGCGGCAGTGGAATCAAGCGCTTGATTCGGCATGGCAATGTTTGCCGCAAAGCAACTCACACGTGCCACAGGACCAATCAGATACTCTACCGTGTCGACAAAGTGAATTCCCAACTGTATCATTGGCAACAGCGGACATGTTTTTGGGTCGGCTTTCCAGGCAGGCAATCCCAGCTGCAGCCCGGCGGGTCTCGAAAGATTTGCCTCAACTGCGACAATCTGCCCTATCTTCTGCTGCTTCAGCAACTCCTTCGCCCGGCGGAACACGAGCCGCCGGCGGGTATTGTGACCCACCATAAAGACGAGACCGGTTCCCTCGACCCGCGCGATCATCTCCCGCGCCTCGCTCACCGTATTCCCGATCGGTTTTTCCACAAAGATGTGCTTCTTCGCCTTTACTGCCTTTTCGACCTGTTCGGCATGAAGATGATTGGGCGTTACCAGTGCAACGGCATCGATGCCCGGGTCATTCACAAGATCGTCATAACTCGATTTCATCGAAGCAGAAAACTCTCTGGCTACCTGTTCCGAGGCGGCAGTGTTGATGTCGTAGCATGAAACAAGCCGAAGGTTGCCTGAGTCACGAATGGCATTAAGAATAGTACGGCCGTGGTTAGCAATACCCGCTTGTCCGACCCGAAGTTTCTTTTCTATCATTGCAGTTTCTTCACTTGAATGAATTGCTCGAGGGCCTCTGCACCGTCGAGTATTCCGATATGAACGAGGAATTCCCGACGCCCACCGGGTTCCAGGTGCTGGAGGGTTCCAAGCTCGCGCTCCTTCGCCCTTCCGCCAACCTGGCAGTTTGCCGGTTCAAGACCGAGAACATACTCTTTCTCACCGACCATTTTCCATTGGACGAATCGGTCCAGGTCTTTTTTCCGATACTGAACAAAGAGTCCAAGCTGAATTCTGTTGTTCACAAGGAGTGCGGTCGCAAATCCCTTTTCATCCGCGATAAGATCGTGGTAGAACACCTGTTCCCTGTACCCGGCAACCGGCCCGGAAAGAACCCGCGCTTCCTGAAATCCTTTTGCGGCTTCTGCATCTCTCGGCGTGGATGATTTTGCGTTCAACAGCAGCTTCACGCCTTCATCGATCATCGGCCAACCGATATTAATGTGGTACAACATCATCAGCGGGGATGTTTTCACTCCCTCATTGAAAACGGTATCACGAAACGTAATCGTGGAGCCACCCAATTCCACTTCGATGGTTCGTTGAAGATGAAGATTGTCTCTGAAAAGAGCGCTTTCCCGGATGTCGCCGCTGACTGCGAAACGACACGAATCGCCGACCCATTCTGTGGACAAACTCACATTCGTTGCCGGTGTGTTCGACAGTCTCCCATGGATACCCAGCTCTTCACCCTGATCCGCACACGGAGCACCTGCATGTGTCATCCCGCATCCGGTCATGAGTCCGCCGGGAAAGCTTCTCAGCCATCCCATCCCCTTCGGATCGTAATAGCTCGGATGGACATCGCCCGCCGGCGAGCGCCAGGCAAGCGACATACCTTTGTATTCTGCGGCTGAAATGTCCATTCCCCGGTCAAGCGAGAGCTGAAACCTCAGACCTGATCCGCTCCGCACATCTGCAACCCGGACGCCTTTTTCGGCCCCGTCCTGCAGCTCCATCATCCGCACGCCTGCTACCTGCGAAAGGTGACCAACGTGCTTTTCAAGCTCTTGCCGGGTGACCGTACGACCAAAGAGATGTGCCATCGCGATCTGTGCCTACTATGGTATGACAATTGACCATTCGCTGTTCACCACTGACGATCATACGTCGATCTCAATCTTCAGCGCCCTTCGCGGAAGCGGCAGCCTCAGTTCTCCATGGACCAGAGGTACCGGTTTTCCATCAACCTTTGCACCTGGTTCTTTCCCGGTGCGGGTAAGCGCGACCTCAATCTTCTGGCCGCGAAGCGTAAGTGATGTTTTGACACTCTTCATGGAGGTCAGCAGCCTCGGTCGAATCGTCAGTTCGTTCTTCGAGGGCCGCACACCGACGAGATGATGAACAAAGAACATCACAATCTCCGCCCATGTCCACGGCACGATACCCAGGGGCGGCAGCGGCGGCACGGGGCGATCGGCATAACACTCGAACCACGATCCGGCGTTCCCTCCTTGAGCGCTCGACATCCAATTGAGTCCGCGCCAGACTTTCTCATCGTTGCCTGCTTCGAAGTACGCCCGAAGAATCAGCATGGTGGGAAAAGGCCACGCTCCCGGTGAATCGGGCTCGGACGTTATGTTGTACCGGGCATACCCGCCCGTCGTCCAGCGCTGATTCCATAACTGCTCCATGGATTCGAGCGTCTTGAGGGATACCGGACTCTTGGGATCGATCAGGCCGAGGACAAGAGGATACACATTCGCGCTGTCCGGGTCGCAGTACGATACTTTCTCGACGTTGAGGGGAACTCCCGGCGGCATCGCCTTTCGGTTTGGCGGCTCAAACGTCCTTTGCACCGCGCCGCTTAGCAGCCTGCGTTTGATGAACACACCTTCATCGATAAACGAGAATGTCGGGTGGCTGAAGAATGAGTTCTTCATCTTCGCTGATGCCGCCTGCCATTTCCGTCCGGAAGCAGTGTCTTTCATGTGACGTGCAAGATCGGCGGCTGCTTCCAGCCCGACGATGTTCCAAACCTGGTACGTGTTCTCGTACCCCTCTCTGACACCAAAGGCAGGATCGCGTTCCCAGAATTCGCGGGAGTTCTTCACCAGGCCGGTCGACGGATCAAGGAACTCCGGCCTCAGGACGTAACCGGCCACCGCTTTGATTTTTTTCCAGTACTTCCTGATGATGGAATCGTCACCGGTCCAGATCCAATATGTCCAAAGCGCATACAGCAGCTGTCCATTCTGATCGAGCTCCGCTGTTTCTGCGGGGCGTTGACGGCTCGCATCTCTCGCGCGGCCTTCTTCATCGATGGATCGATCGAGAATTCGCCGCAGGGAGACATCGGCAACATCAATATGGCCGGAGAGAATGCTTCCGAGGACGACCATGCTCTGGTCGCGCACCCATTCGAAGTTGTACTGCCAGATGCTGGCATCCATTTTTCCCGATTTCGCCACCGCAGCGCGCAGACCCGAAACCGAAGCGTTGAACAAATGGTTGAGGTTCACATTGTCCGTCTCAAAACAGCTTCGCTCACTCCAGTACTTCCTTGTTTCTTGCCGGCTCGCCTCCACTCCTTTCTTTTCAAACTTCTGCCGGGGAAGGTTGACTGTGAGCACGACTGTTG
>DOWV01000146.1:598-7415 GCA_003519375.1 Bacteroidota bacterium | reverse complement strand
CCGTTCTGCGAGAGCCTTCTTCAACTCTCCGAACAGTCCGTTGGATGAAAGAACTGTCTTTGGGTCTTGCCCTTTGAGAAGCTCATCCAGCAACTCGGCTTTGAACTTTGACTTTGCCATACGTCCTCCAATCGGTAATGTATAACGTATGGCTCATAAACACAAAATTCAGGACAGTGTCGTCACATCCCATTATTCCATCATCTACTATCCCATCTTCCCTGACTCCGCCCGGCTAACACCCCTCCCACGGCCTCTCGCGCTCTGCCTTGACCTTGACAGGTGGCTTGGGCTTCCGGTGAACAGCGGAGCTATCAACCTGGAGCGACGGAGTCACAATCCTAAAATACTCACTCAGAGCTTTACGCCTGGCAAACAGAACACGCTCTTCGGGTGAAGCGGCCCCGGAAACAGCGGGGAAGAGGATGTCCTCCTTCCAGCTCGTGAGTCCGCCTTTCAAAGTATAAACGTTCGTGTGTCCCTTTGCCTTCAGAAGCATCCACGCTTGCGCTGCATGGATCCCCCCTTCCGAATAAAGTACCAGCTTCCCGTCCTTCGAAGTGTTTTCCTCAAGCAGTTTTTCCATCGTCATGCATTCCGCAGTCGGGATATGGTAGGTGAGAAAGGAGACGGAATCTCTCAGGTCGATCACTCTCACCGGTGATTTGAGCATGATCCACTCCGCGAGCTGGTCGGCACTGATATGATCGTTTTCGGACTCGATCGCACGCGCAAGCTCCTTCAGGTCGATCGTCACACTCTGGTTACGAAACGGACTTCCGGCGACAAGGGCAAGGAATCCCAGGAGGCCCGCCAGCAGGGCAAGCCGCTGGTTGAGGCTGAAGGAACTGAATTTGGTGTTCACGAAGGAATTTCCCCGGAAGGATTGAATTTTTTCTCAAGCCGCTCCGCCGCGGCAAATCCAGCCAGAGCGAGGAGAACAACGAGGAACACGGTGAGCCCAAACGGAAGCTGAAGAAGATCGGGCAGTGTAAAGCGCCCCATCGGTGTGGAGGTATAAAACCCCTCGATGAAAGAATAAAGCTCGCCGAAGAGGAGGATACCGGAAATCATCCCGAACAAATGAACAACGCCGTCGAGCCGCCCCGTTGCCGCCGCAACGCAGCATGTGCCGGGACAGTATCCTCCCATGACAAATCCAACCCCGAAGACCAGTCCGCCGAAGATCTGAGGAACAAGGTATGTCGAGGGGACGGTTACTTGAGTATAATCCAGCAGGCCCAGCCACGAAAGCCAGAACGCTCCGAGCATGGCCGTGACGATGGCGACGAACATCACCTTGAAAACCCTGAGATCGGTGAAGTAGAATTGCGCGGCGAGCTTTCGCGCACTGCCGAATCCCGCCCGTTCAAGAAAGAAGCCGAAACCGATGCCGATGAAAAGCGCAACGAGGAGGCTCGCATCTTCGCCGAAGAGTCCGAACTTGTAGAACGGAGCGTTCATAGCCATTGCCTCCGGAAGAAATACGCAACGGCGTAGGCGCTTGCGAAGACGGCGATCATGAAGGCCCAGCTTCCAACGCTCAGCATGGCTCCCCCGGTCAATGCCTGACCGCTCGTGCAGCCTCGGGCAAGTTTCGAGCCGATCCCCATGATCCCTCCCCCGACAAACGCGAAGAAGAGTCGTTTATTGACGGAAATCCGAGGCCCCTTTTCGACTTCCTTCCTGACACGACCCGCCAGCATTCCGGAAATCAATCCCCCGATCGCAACTCCGATGATTTCAAAGACAAGCCAGTTCTTCAGCGGGTTTGTTCCGGGGTCGCCGAGGTACTCCGTGTAGAACGCATTGCTCCGGGCATGCGCGGGAGCAACCGTCTCAACGCCGGCGGCGACAAAGGAGGTGAACGCGCCGGAGGCTCCGAGTCCCCGTCCCATGACGACATAAGCCGCAAGTAAGACGAGTCCCAACCCGACTCCCGCAAGGTAGGGACTCATGTACGGCCGGGGTTCAGCCCGGTCGGAAACGATCACGCCATGATCTGTCGCAAACGGCTCGCTCATCACGTTGTTCGTCTCTCCAAGTGCACGACGGTTACATCACCAATACCTTTGCATCGGGGTAGCCCATCAACTTCAGGATGATATAGTTGACTGCCGCTTCACCGGGATCATCGGAGAAGCAAACAAGTTCGGCATATCGTGGTACTCCGGCCTTGACGAGAATGTTCCAGATATCTTTCGCGGCCTTGGGCGTGCCGTCGGCATTCAGAAGATCGGTGTACGGAACATGAACAACTGTGCCGTCCTGAGCTTTGGCAGGCATATTTTTGCCCGAAGCAATAAAGACCTTGGGGTACACTCCGTGAGTGTCTTTTGGATCCGCGATCACCATGCCCTTGCGGAAATTTACGGGAAACGTCGTAGGAGGAACGGATAGGTCCTGCGGCGCCTTTTGGGGGCCCACCACGGTTGCTTCCTTGGCCACGTCGAGACCGCGTTGTGCCCATTTTTCGATGGAGTCTATGAAGACAGATACCTTTTTCTGTCCCATTCTCTCCAGCATCAGGAAGGCCAGGGCCGACTCTTTCGTCAACCCTGCGCCTGAAAAAATAACCGCTTCGTGAGACGCATTGACGCCGGCGGGACCCAGAATTTCGGCCAGCTTGTCAACATTGTTGATATTGCTTTTGAACACATCCGAAGGAATGTTCAGTGCAAACGGCAAATGTCCCAGCTTGTATGCGTCGGCAGGACGCACATCCACGATGCTGACTTGTGAGATTCCGTACATCCTCATCATTCTGCCATTCCAACCCTGCAGCCAGCCTGTTTCCCTCATCAGAAACGGGGCATCATAAGTCCAGAAAGGGAGTTCTCTTTGATCGGACACCCACTCCAACTGCGAGCCCGGGTAAAGTCTCACCTTCGGGTAGTCTAGCAGGAACTTGAGCGCGAAGTACGACGCGCTGGCAGCTATTCCGCCACCGCAATGAGTCAGGACCTGTTGATCAGGCCTGATCCCCAAATAGGTCAGTATCTTTCTTATTTCTTCAGGGGATTTGAAGGTCTTGTCCGGATTGTATAAGTCGGCAGTGGGCAGCATGATGGCATTTGGGATATGGCCGGGTCTGCTAAAGATGTGGAGCCCTCCAAAATGCCAGCCGGGCTCAAGCGCTTCCAGTAAGACATTGTTGCGGGGATCTCCGGATGCGTTAAGGAATTCCGGCAGCTCGATCTTTGCATCTTCGTTGAGCTTCTTGATGGTGAAAGAACCTTTCTTCGGGGCGGGTGTAGGCTCCTTGGTTACCGGCAATCCTGCTTCCTGCCACTTGGAGAGCCCGCCGTCCAGGACGAAAAGGTCTTTTGGCGGAATGCCGTAATAGTAGAGGGAGAAAAAGAGCCTTGTAGCCATGTAAGTGCCGCCCTGATCGTACATGACGATCTTTTTCCCGGGACTGATTCCCCAGGACTGGTAGCGTTTTTCTATCTCAGCCATCGGCATTTCCTGGACGCCATAGGTGAATATGTCGTAGCTCAATGCGCCGGGAATATGTTTTGCCGTGTAGCTCTGCGAGGATGAGGCGTCGAGTATCACCACATCGGCATTTCTAAGATTTTTCTCAAGCCAGCTGACACTGACAAGATTGCCTTTAATTCCGTCCGTCGCCATCAAGGGCTGCGTTAATATCAGGCAGCTTGCGACGACAAAGACAAAAAAGAAGCCATACTTCGGTACCTTCGACATGTTGTCCTCCTGTCCTCTCACTGGTTCTTCCGATTGTCCCGACGAGCGGTGTCGGCGTTATGGGGTAGCGCGCGCTCGATGATTTTCAATTAGCTGAAAAGTGCTTCTCTCGTATGCCATCTCAAGAGAACTCAATTGTCTCAACCCAAGTGGTGAGTGATTACAAGGCCGGCCTGAGTGACCGCTTAGGTGCTCGGTCGCGAAATGAAAAGAGGAGCGTTAGCCCGGCGAGGCGTGCATAAGGAGCACGAGTCATATTTGCCCTGTGATGATGAATTCGTGCGAAAGAATGCTCTCGAAACTGCTGGTGGCATGAGGTGATTCTTCGTCGAGGCGGTTTGTTGCTCAAAGCGTCTCAGGCGTACCAATGCCGGCGATTCCCCGAAAGGTTGTTCTGGTCCTTTGAAAGGCGGGGTGTGACCCCGGTGGCCGTGGAGCTGTCTGGAGGACCTGTGCCAACCATGATCCTTACGGCCTCCCCGCGATTTAGTTACAGGCATCGCGGCCCGCTGAGAATCAGCACATCAAGGACGAAAATCTCGCGTTGACCCCCATTGATTTATCTATCTGTGCAAATCACGTATCATCTGTGTCGTCTGTGTGCTATTAAAGTGCCTTACAGGACTTTTCTCCCTGCGGCTGCCTCTTTTTGTTTTGCCCGGATAGATAGCGGCCTGGCAGAACCATCCGATCATTCCAACTTATCGTCTACTACTCCGCTACTCCAATACTCAAATACTTAAATACTCCTTCCGTCTAACCGCCAAAGCACCATCCAAGTACTCACTTCTCCCGTCTTACGTTTTTCGCCGTTGGCTTTTCGATGAAAATTAGATAAACTCCTCTACTCTCAACTCTATTCTAGGAGGCTGTTGTCATGGCAAGACGACTCTTCACCCTCACTTTCTCTCTTCTCTTCCTCCTTCAGCCCGGCATTGCCGACGAAGGGATGTACCCCATCAGCGAGATCCACAAGCTCAACCTGAAAGCGAAGGGGCTCAAGATAGACCCGAAAGCGATCTACAATCCCAATGGCATCGGGCTTATTGACGCGGTCGTACAATTAAGCGGATGTACGGGCTCGTTCATCTCCTCCGACGGACTGATTCTGACGAACCATCACTGTGCGTTTGGCGCTGTGCAGGCCGCCAGCACGAAGGACAACGACTTCGTCACGTTTGGATTCCAGGCGAAGACAAGGACGGATGAAATTCAGGCCCGCGGAATATCCGCCCGTATCCTTGAGTCGTACAAGGATGTTTCAAAGGATGTGCTCTCCGTCATCAACGATAAGATGGACCTTGCAGACCGGACAAAGGCGATCGAAAAGAAGATCAGAGAGATCGTCGCGGAGACTGAAAAGAAGTATCCCGGCAAACGGGCAGATGTTTCCGAAATGTTCACGGGAAAGACCTATGTTCTGTTTCTCTCGACCGTTCTTCGCGACGTGAGGCTCGTCTATGTTCCCCCGCGATCCATCGGGGAATTCGGCGGTGAGAACGACAACTGGGTCTGGCCCCGGCATACGGGTGATTTTTCGTTTCTCCGTGCGTACGTCGCTCCCGATGGCTCACCCGCAGAATACTCGACAACCAATGTTCCGTACCATCCAAAGAAATTTCTCAAAGTGAATCCGGCCGGCGTTGACGAAGGCGACTTTACCTTCATCCTCGGCTATCCGGGCCGGACGTTCCGCCACAGAACTTCCCACTACCTCGCGTACGAAGAAAACCTCCGCATGCCGTACGTCGCGGATCTTTTTGAATGGCAGATATCCACGATGGAAGCTCTTGGAAAGAACGATCGTGCGATCGCGTTGAAACATGACGGCCGGATCAAGGGTCTGGCGAACACCATGAAAAACTACCGGGGCAAGCTCCTTGGCATGGGCCGGTTGCATCTTACCGACAACAAACGAAACGAGGAAGCGCTCCTTCAGAAGTTCATCGATGCAGATCCGCAGCGAAAGGCTCAGTATGGCACGGTGCTGGAGGATATCGGCAAGGTGTACCAGGAAATGACCGATCTCGGCGTGTCCGAGTTCGTTCTGGACAATCTTCGCTCGACCTCGGCGGTCTATAGCCTCGCTTTTGCGATCTATGAGTCTTCTCTGGAATTGCAGAAGCCCGACGTGGATCGCCTCCCGGCGTTCACGGAGCGGAACCTGCCAAACACAAAACAGGCTCTCCGGCAGGCTTTGAGAAACTACTACGAACCGACGGACAAGGCCTTCCTGAAGCACATCATCATGCAGGCGCTTGAGCTTCCGGAAAACCAGCGGATCCAAATGATCGAAAGGCAGTTCAGGGGACGGAGCGGGGCCGAAATCGATCAGATCATCAACGACGCGTTCGCGCAGACAATGTTCACGAATCCCGATGCCCTCGTTGAAGCCTTCGGCAAACCGGTTGGAGAGATCAATCAGATTGCCGATCCGTTCGTGCGTGCGGCAAATATGATGTATCCGACATACCAGAAGCTTCGCGAAACCCGTCAACGACGCGAAGGTGCCCTTTCAAAGTTGTCGGCGCTTCTTGTGGATGTCAAGCAACAGTATGAGAAGACGAACTTTATTCCCGACGCCAACAGCACGCTGCGGTTGACGTTCGGACACATCAAGGGTTACACACCCGTTGACGCGACTTATTTCAAACCGATCACCACGCTTACCGGTGTCATCGAGAAAACAACCGGGAGCGAACCCTATGCCACTCCGCAGAAGGTTCTCGATCTCTACAAGGCGAAGGATTTTGGCCGGTATAAGAGCCCGAAGCTGAAAGACGTTCCCGTTGCAATCCTGTATGACATGGATACAACGGGCGGCAATTCCGGCAGCCCCGTCCTCAACGCGAAAGGAGAACTGATCGGCGTGAACTTCGACCGCGCATACGAAGCGACGATCAACGACTATGCCTGGAGTGAATCGTACAGCCGCTCGATTGCTGTGGATATCCGTTACGTTCTCTGGGTGACGGAGAAGGTGGGCGGCGCGACGCACATTCTGAACGAACTCGGTATTAACTAAAGGCCAAAAGAAAATCTCACGCCAAGACGCAAGTTCGCCAAGAGATTTAGATATTTTTCTTTCCTTTGCGCCTTGGCGACTTTG
>DOWV01000146.1:0-253 GCA_003519375.1 Bacteroidota bacterium | reverse complement strand
CAAGGTATTCATCGTCGGACCGCCGCCGTCCAAGGTCAAGAATCCGACCGCGATGGGAGCAAAAAATCCGGTCAAGTTCTGGTCATACGTCTTTATCCCCCAGAAGCTCGACCGCAGCAAGAAGTCTCCGCTCATCGTCCTTCCGCATGGCGGGGTCCATGCCGATTTCACGACATACCACACGCATATCATCCGGGAGCTGATGGCGCAGGGATACATTGTCGTCGCCCCGGAATATCGCGGCAGCACAGGC
>DOWV01000067.1 GCA_003519375.1 Bacteroidota bacterium | reverse complement strand
CCGCCGCCCGACCCGGCGGAATGGACGAGGAAATAGCTGCTCAATGTCAGATTACAGCCTTCGCTGACGACGACATCCTCTGCAATGATCGATCCCCGGAAGGCCGACTTCTCTTTTATTGTCACAGAACCGAACGGCGCGTAGAAATTCGCGTCGATCGTCGAGCTGCCACCGATCGACACGGCATCCGTCTTCCTTGTGGATCCCTCGATGTAGAAGACGATTTCGGCAGCGCTGATCTGTGCACTCAAGGCCGGTCCGACGACAGCTTTTTCACCGACAGTGAGCGTTGTCAGTATCCGGATATCGCTCGCCCCGGTGAACGAGAGCGAGCTCTTCCCCTTGGCGTCGATGCTGCTGAAGTGATACGTGCCACCGGCGAAGATTACCTTTCCGCCTTCCTTGATGCTGAGATTTCGATAAGAGCCTGCTGACAGCGTCCTGGTCTGACCGGTGTTCACGCTTACGTCCTGTGTTCCAGGCAAGGCAGACTGGAATAGCGGGAGAAACTGCACAACCGGAAGCGCGAGCGGCGAGTGAAGAAGCGCCGGTGATATCTGCGCCTTGCTGTTCAGCGTGTTACTGAACACGTCGCTCTTGATGACATCCTTCTCCTTGAAGATGATCGACGAAGCCTTAACCGCATACCCGGTCGGAGTCGAAACATCTTCCTTGAACTCCAGCTCCGCTCCACTGGCCACACCCTTCGACTTCAGCTTGTTGTTCACGATGATATCACCGGACTTCACCGTCGTCCCCTGCCTGAGCACGGCACTATTTCCGGCCAGGACAACTGCATTCGAATTGAAGGGCGTGGTTACAAAGACCGATTGCTCGTACAGTCGCGAAAATGGTTGTTGCGTTTCCGGCAACTCGCCGGCAGCGGTGATTCTGAAGTTGTACGTGCCGCCAGCGGAAGTGTTATTGAAGGTTCCTGTATAGACGCCTCCACCATTGTTGGTAAGGGTGACCCTCTGGGGGATGCCTGACGGCGGAGTAACAATCATCTCCACCGTTGCATTTGTCACTGAGCTGAACGCGGTCTCCTGCCCACCGCCGCGAACACGAGCCGCCTGGACCTCGCCGCCGTTGCCTTGCGTCAGTGAAGCTTGAATGAGCACCTGGTCGCCTTGCGAGTAATAGGACTTATTGAATGACACGTCCATAGCGACTTCGACAACTGCTACGAGTGAAAGCCGGACCGGCTCGACCTGAGAACTATTCGTCGTGCTTCCCACAGGGATAAGCGTCCATTGGCCCGGGACCGGGTTCTTCACGACATAGTAGCTGTACGTCGGACCCTGCACATACTGGATGTCTGAATAGAACTGATTCGGCTTTGGTATATAGGCAACGTTGTCAGGTGTAATGACTGAGTACTGCGGAGGAATGAACCCGACGTAACTCGGTCCCCACAGATTCGATGCAGGCAATGTCAGACCAGCTTGTGGCGGGACCAATGCGATTGCACCGGTGCTTCCCTGCCAGTTAAAGCCGGGGAGAATGGTAACCGTTCCAGGATCTGTCAAGGCACCCTGCCAATTGAAGCCGCCTTGCCAGTTGAATCCACCTTGCCAGTTGAAGCCACCCTGATAGTTGAAGCCGCCCTGATAATTGAAGCCGCCTTGATAGTTGAAGCCGCCTTGCCAGTTGAATCCGGTCGCATTCGAGGCAAAGGTCGTATCCGCGAGAAGCTGCAGGCCGCTGATCTTGTTCCAAATCTGACTTACGACCTGACTGATCGTTGTATCCTCCGCCAAGTAGTAGCCGCCGCCCGTGGAGTCGGCAAGCTTGCTGTTCAGAGTCTGGCCAGTGCTCTGGGGGAATCCGAGTGTGAAGACTCGAATCCCGTTATTCCTCAATCCCTGAATCACCGCGGAGCTGAGTGCGCTGGGTGAGTTCGTCTCTTCACCTGCGCTGAACAGGATAAGCGAGCGGCTGTGATTCCCAAGAAATGCCGCAGTCGAAATCATGGATGTGCCAGCCTCCAATCCTGTTCCAATCGCACTCTCGCCCCCGGCCGTCATGGCCTGGATCTGAGAGACAAGTGTGGGCCTGGTACCTGTACTGATGGTTGTCAGAGGACTGATCACGGTACTGGGGAGCCGGATAACGCCCAGCCGGTCTCCATCACGTAATTTGTTGACAAGTTCCGCCCCGCTTTGCTGCGAAGGCGAGAATCCGTTGTAGAGAGCGCTGAAGGTCGACGATCCATCGTACGCAAGAACGAGATCGACACGGTCTTCGGGCACGTTTTGGTAGATGAAGCTGATGCCAGCCAGATCGGGTGCGTGAATAATTCGTTTCGAGATTTCATTCTTCTTGATGTAGCCGTACATCGTCACGGTGTCGTTCGCCACCCCCATGAACGGCACATACGGCGCGTAACCCGGATTGTAGATATCTGCCAGGCCGCTATAGTGACCCACTTCGTGTGTCGTGACGTTCTGGATGTCGTGTGCTGAATCGGGATTCGCCGGGTTGCTCACAATGTCCCAGTGATACGCCCCGTTGAATGCGATGTCCGCGTCAGTCAATTCACCGGTCAGACTGTTGTATCGAACTCTTGTCACCGCAATGGTATTCGGATCGGCTCCCGTTACGCTCGACCATTGACCGTTCGGCACCCAGACAACGTTATTCAGGCCGTCGGGATTGCCGCCCCAGACCGCTGACGTCGTCGTCCCCGCGAACGTGTAGTCAATCTGCGGAAGGTTGCCCCAGTTGGAAAATCCTTGTTGAATCTGAGCCTGATAGCCTGACGGCAGATTTGGCTCGCTGATGGTGTAGTTCCCTTTGCCGTTTCCCCAGTGCAGCGGAATTCCGGAGAAGGTCGTGTTGATCACATAATGGTCGCCATAAATCTTCGTCACCAATCCGGCGATCAGCACAGGAGAAAACTCAGATGTGTTGCCCGCAGTGTCCGTGGCCGTGGCGCTGAAGTATTGACCCGCGGCCATCGCACTCGAAGGAGTGAAATCAAACAGAGCATTTCCAAGGGCATCCGTCGTTACGTTCTTGAAGCCGACGAAGGTTTCTCCTTCTCCGCTTCCTGAT
Source organism: Bacteroidota bacterium (assembly GCA_003519375.1). Taxonomy (GTDB): domain Bacteria; phylum Bacteroidota; class Ignavibacteria; order UBA10030; family UBA10030; genus UBA9647. The sequence goes on along the minus strand of DOWV01000067.1, from coordinate 5,340 downwards.
GAGTCGATTTCATTATTGACATAGAATTCCAAACGGAGGAGCGAGTTCGGCCAGCTGACGATCGACCCTCTTATGATCGACGAATCGGGAATACCGACATAGAGAAAGGGGTAGCTCGCCGCGTTATTGATGGAGTCCGGAATTGCCGGATAGGGCTCCGGGACAGGATGAGCCGGCACACGGTTGGAGGTAACTCCGTCGCCCCCGAGATCGATGCCCAGTTTGCCGTTCGAGATAATGGAATTTGAGAGGATGGCATTCGCAGTGGGGGCCGTGAGCACTTCGTTGACTTCGGCCTTCACGAGTTCAACGCCATTCCCGCCATTGTGTACGATGACGTTGCCGGACCCGGGAAGAGTTCCTCCGATCGTATTATGATTCGCCCCGCCTTGGAGGACCACTCCCGATCCTGAGGGATAACTTCCGTTGTATTTGATAGAGTTTCCCTGGATGACGTTGTAACTTGGACGTCCACCGCCAAGGCCTACTCCGGTATAGCCGTTATAGGCGATGGTGTTGCCTGACCCGGGCGTGGTGCCGCCGATGACATTTGCTTTGGCGTCAGTGCCGATCCATATCCCGCTCCCGGATGGGTGGCCAAGGTTGTTTGTGCCGGCAGCGTCAACGCCGATGTAGTTCCCCTTCACTTCATTTTGATCGGTGCCTGCGCCGAACATCGCAATGCCTGTCCAGCCGTTACCCGAGATCACGTTTCGCTCGGCAGGAGTTGCCCCGCCAATCACATTCCTCGACGCACCGTTGAAAATTTCTATGCCGTCACCGCTGTTGGGATTCGCTGAAGTTCCCAAAGCATCCGTTCCGATGAAGTTACCGATGATCCGATTCGCTGTGGTGCCGATTCCGATGAGTGAAATGCCATGTGCGCCCTGACCAAGCGGTGCCGGACCGGTGCCATTTCCTGCGATGATATTCCGCTCACCTGCCGTCATCCCACCGACGAGAGCATGCGTCGCCCCATTGAACATCACACCGCCGTAGAGGTTGGCGACGACCGAATTGCCAGAGACGATTGCACTATCTACACCGTAGATCGCGACACCGATGCTATCGCTATGAATTGAATTCCCCAGAACTTTGACATGGGAGCCGCTGAAAGCCACAACTCCGTCGTGAGTAGAATTCGCAATGACGTTTCCTTCGCCCGGGGCCAGGCCGCCGACAGTGATCTCACTTGAGTAGTTTCTCACCGAGACCCCTGCTCCAAAATAGAGCACACCCGAGGGTACAGTATTGCCGAGCGGACTCGTCCCGTCCAGTTTCACGCCGATGTAGTTGCCGCGGACGGAGACTCCAATCGTATTCGAATTCCAGATACTGATACCATCCCCGTTGTTTCCCGAAATCACATTTCGGGCTGATGAAGAGGATCCGCCAATAAGCGTGTTGGATGAAGGGCTGTTGACATAGATGGCCGGCCAAGATCCCCCTCCGCTTAAGCCGTTCGGGATGGCCGACGTCCCAGCGATGTCCGTTCCGATGAGATTCCCCTGGATAGTCATTCCGTTTCCCGTGACATAAATACCGGAGAGAGCGTTTCCGGAGATCAGGTTGCCTGTGCCGACAGTCGATGATCCGATTGCCGTGTTCGAAGCGCTGTCGACGCTAACACCGATCCCATTGCCGACGGGAGCGTCTCCGCCGGCGGTTGTGCCAATGAAATTACCGAACACTTTGTTGGCTGAAGCAGAGGAACCTTTGACCGCGACACCTGCACTCCCATTCCCCGAGATGATATTGCGCGATCCTGACGTGGATCCGCCAATGATATTGTCATGTGCGTTGTTCCCGATGCCCACACCCCCGTTGGTGTTCGGCAGCGCCAAGAGCCCGGTGACATCAGTTCCGATGAAATTCCCCGACACCACGTTCCCGGAGGCACCTGCACCCATCAATACGACGCCATTACCAGGTACGTATGAAAATGCGAATCCGTTATTGCCCGAAACGACGTTCCTTTCAGCTGGCGAAGTCCCTCCTATGACGTTGTTCACTCCAGCCGCGTAGACTATCAATCCCACCCCGTTCGGTATTGCCATTGTACCGGTAACATCGGTCCCGATGAAGTTGCCCTGAACCAGATTGCTGTCGCTCGACTGGATGAGCAAGCCCCAGCCCTGAGCGATGAAGTTGTTGCCCGAAATCACATTACGCGCTCCTGGCGTCGTGCCGCCAACGAGAGTGCCCTTGGTCAGACTTCCCAAAGTTATCCCATTATTGCGGTTAGGGAGCGGAAGCGTGCCGGTAACATCCGTCCCTACGTAATTGCCTTGAATGACATTACCCGTGGAACCAGCACCTTGAAGGATGATCCCGTCAACCCGATTTCCCGAGACGAGATTTCGCTCGGCTGGAGAGGTTCCCCCGAGCAGATTGCCCGAAGCATTGAATATGTTGATACCCGCACTGTTTGCCAGCGGCTGTGTTCCCGACGCGTCCGTACCAAGGAAATTCCCCTGCACTATATTTCCGGTTGCCGCAGTTGTCTGGATAATCACTCCTGCACGCCTGTTTCCTGCGATGACGTTCCCCAGCACCATGTTCGAATCGGTGAAGATGTTCACACCGCCAAATCCGTTTGCCACCGAATCAGTGCCTGCCAAGTTAAGGCCAATGTAGTTCCCCTGGACCAAATTGGCTTTCGTGGAAGCGCCCTGGATCAAAACGCCGTTTTGCGCGTTACCAGAAATGAGATTGCGCGCTGCAGGTGTAGGCCCTCCAATGAGGTTCGCCGATCCGCCCTGTATGAGAACTCCACTGTGACCATTTGGAAGCCGAAGAACACCCGAGATGTCACAACCGACATAGTTGCCCGCCACGATATTGCTGTCCGAAGCCACAAGGATTCCCCAACCGCCCGGCGTGTGATTTGACGATATGATGTTTCGCTCTGCGGCGTCATTGATATCATCGCTGTTGGTGCCGATCAGGTTTTGACTCGCAGGAGATGCAATCCAGATGCCAATCTGACCGTTCCCTTTGTCGAGTGTTCCGGAACCGTCAACGCCTATGTGATTTCCATAGATCCAAACATTCCTTGAACTCGCTCCGAAAATGCCGATGCCTATCCCGTTTCCACCGCTCGTGAGCTGAGGAAAATTCATGATGGCCAGGCCTCTGACTGTCACATCGGGCGCCTGGATGTTGAGCCCGATACCGACAGTGGCTGCAGTTCCATCCAGTTCAACGAGAGGCGTCGCCATGTAACCGACTCCCCCCTGACTCCAGCCGTCGATCTTGACCGGCTCAGTGATGACAGGGAGAACCGAGCTCAACGCGATGGTGTGTACTCCCGCACCGGGTATGGCAAAAGTGATGACACTCATGTCGGGCAGGCCATTTGCATCCAGGATCGCCTGTCGGAATGAGCCCGGTCCCGAATCCGACGTATTCGTGACGCTGTACGTCGACTGACCGAAGCCAATGGAAACAGTGCAGCAGATGAGGATCACAAAAAGAATCGTTGCCTTGGTCATCAAAACTCCTCGTGACAATGGATGGATCAATGGAATTGATCTGGTCGTCTCGCTCACCTGCGGAGAGGCCGGAAACAGGGAAACCTGGAAAGGATGGAGATTATCGCTTGTCGATCTTGACGTCGACCGCTTGTTTGACTTCGCTTGTCAGCATCTCGAGGGTTTGTCCTGGCGCTACCATCGGCACGCCGGTGGTCTTGTCGCGGAGGACCGTGAGTTTACCCTGCGGCCCGCCAGAAACGCGGTAACGATTCTCCACGTCCCGCTCAGCGAAGACCACAACCTCTTCGTCCGGTCGGAATGTCGGCATGTCACTGTACACTTCACCCACAGCACCCACTTCTCCGCCGGGGACATAGAGGGTCAGCGTCGGCGACCCATGTCCCCCCTTTACGAATTGATCGACGGAGAGCGTGACGCGAGTCCGGATCATGCTCCGGTTTTCGTTCCATTCGGAAATCAGCGAGGCCACCTTTCCGACTGCAACAATCTCGGCACGAAGCGCGAGTTCAGATGTTGATGCGAGTTTTGTCTGAGAGAAAAGTGTGAGAGGAAACAGGAGAGAAAGAAGAGAAAGGACTTTGAGGGCAGCTGAAGTCCGGATTCTACAACTCATAGCGTGGTTCTCCTTGCTGAACGACAACTGGAGTCTGTTTGTTCGAAGAAACGGTGAGGGATCGGCGAAACTTCCAACTGGGAAGGAATTGTTAAGCCATCTCATTAATGACAATTGAACACGGCCACCCGATGAACGGTTCCTTCCATTAGTGAAATCAGCATCCTTCCGGCTGTCGGCCCGGTTGACCTACCGTCCGGTTTCCGCTCTTTAATTTGTTCCCTTTTTGAGCCTCGAGGTTGCGTGGGTCCAACGTCGCTGATCGCCCCTGTAGACGGCAGCCGGATCCGTAATTCGAGGCATCAGCACTCAGACATCAGCTTCATGATGAAAGAAAGTCCCTGCGCAAAAAACGGCGAGGGGGAAAGAGGAAAATCGCAACAAGAGTGGTCACGGAAGGACAAGAGCTACCGATGTGACCCTTGGAATGTTCGCACTGAAGTCGTGACTCGCCGGTCGACCTAGAGGTACTGCATCCGATCCGGACCTGTTCCAAATGAAATTCGGATCAAGTATGTCGTCAAGAGGATGATATATGAAGTGAGAATGGCGCTTTAGGTGGACAGGATTGATGATCAAATCGATGTCGCGGGTCGAAAGAGGTGCGAACCCCAGTCCGATACGCATCAGCGGACTTCAAGATCTGTCCGTCGTCAAGGCGATTGAGGATTCTGCAGAAACACAAGAGGCAACGAAGGTGAACACTAGACACAACAACGGAAGAAGGCAAGCAGCCGATCTAGCGATTCCAGATCTGCTTCCAGTTGGCGCGAACTTCTTTCATGGTGGTTGGATAGACGACCTTGCCTCGTGTGAAACAGGTATTGACACAGCCGCCACATGCATGTTTCTCGGCCATTTGATGGTCCCACACTTTTGTGATGAAGAGCTCTTCAGGCGTCTGTTCCAACAGATTTCCGAACACGCCTCCCATGCAGGTCTTCACCGATCCGTCGGGGTGGATGAACACTTTTGTGGCAAATGTCGGCATTTCAATGTAGGGGCACCACTTCTCGGCGTTGCCATCTAGAAACTCAGCGATCAGGTCCAGGAGCCAGGGGGGGGTGAGCACGACGGGAGACTTCTTCACCAGCCCGAGCGCCTCACGGAGCTCTTTCGTGTCACGGAACTTCATCGAGTCGTTCTCTATCTGGCTTTGCGACTGCCAACGGTACACATCCACCTCTGTGAGCCATCCTACCTGTTCGAGGAACTCAAGGAGATCTTTTG
>DOWV01000279.1:906-4932 GCA_003519375.1 Bacteroidota bacterium | reverse complement strand
TTCTGAACAGCGGCGGCTGCGCGTTTTTTGCGTCCCGCTTCGCGGGATCACAGTTTTTGCATCTACCGTGATTCATGTGCGGGCAAGAACCGCGCCAATCGCTGACCTCGCAGCGTGCCGGGTATTGAATGCGCGGATCTTTCAGAGGTCGATTTCGCGATCGAGCTGCGATCGAAATCAACCAACTACCGAAGATGGAAGATCGGACTTTGACGGAAGTGATGCATGCGGAAGGGGAGAGGAGGCGCGGCGCACGACGTAGCAGCGTCGGATCAGCAAAAACTTGAAAACTAAGAGAACTTCACTTCGGAACCCCGAAGATTCGCTTGGCATTTTTGTGTAGCCCTAAAGGGATCTTTCTGCACCCTGAAAATTCGTGCTTGGTGCTCACTCTAAACCTCAGGTGAGCAGACAAGCATGAAAACCACCAAACTAACATCTTGGCACTTCGTCCTCATTCTGGCGGCAGTCGTTCTCTTCTTGAGCGACTGGGATTGCCCTCGTGCGTCTTTGTAACTTATGACACTGTGGGGCGCAGAACGGCCGTCGCGTTGCTCGGCACGTCACCAAAAGGGACGAAACTATTCTTTCTCTGGGTGACAGGCAGAGGCTGAATCTCTCCAAATACCAGAAAATCAAAGAGCATACGTGTCCCTCGAAAAAGGACAGTTTCTGGATAATGTGTCCTTGATAAAAGGACACATTATTACTATACTGAGGCATGGCACTCCACGCTGTGCTTTTGGAAAAACTCAACGATTCGGTCGTCGACAATAAGCCCCTCGGGTTCACCCGGCGCGACGCCTCACTACCGCCGATCAGCGGCAAGGTTCACACTGTCATCGGTATGCGGCGTACCGGAAAAACCACGTTCCTCCGCCAGCTCCAGGCAGAGCGACGCAGGGGTCTTTTGCCGGAACAAGCAATCTTCGTCAGCTTCGACGACGACCGGCTGATGGACCTCCCAGTGATGCAACTGAGCCTGCTTCTCGAAGAATACTACCGCCGCTTCCCGGAAATCCGGCGGCGCAAAACAGTCTATTGGTACCTCGACGAGATCCAGCTCGTTTCAGACTGGGAACGATTCGTGCGCCGCGTCGTCGATTCGGAGAACTTGGAAATTGTGGTCTCCGGTTCATCGGCTCGGTTGCTCAGCCGCGAACTCCACACCTCGCTTCGGGGAAGGAGTATCGAGACGATCATCCGGCCGTTCAGCTTTCGGGAATTCCTCCGTCACCGCAACGAAGAGCCCGCAAAGCCTCTTCCAGAGCTGGCGGCTCCGGGGCGCTCCCTCATCGAAAAGCGTTTTCTCGAATACCTGCAACATGGGGGATTCCCGGAAGCGCAGGGTCTTTCGCCTTCGTTGAGGATCCAATTACTCCAGGGATACGTGGACACCGTGTTGTTTCGCGATATCATTGAGCGGTACGGCGTCACGCAGGTGGCAGCATTGCGCTGGCTCGTCCGACAATGCCTCCGCAATCCCGCAGGATCGTTCAGTGTCCACCGCGTCTACCAGGACCTAAAAGCGCAGGGACTCGGCGTTTCCAAGGATGCGCTCCATGAGATGTTTGCACACCTCACGGATGCATTCCTCATCAGCGCCGTGCCGCTCTCGACGAGTTCGGAGCGCAAGCGTAACTCCAATCCCCGCAAAGTCTATCCGATCGATCCGGGTCTCGTCGGTGCATTCAGCGCCGGGACAGCGAGCCAGACGGGCCACGCGCTCGAGACCGTCGTGATGGGAGAATTGGAACGCAGAGGCGCCACTGTGACCTACGTGAAAACCCACTCGGGTCTTGAGGTGGATTTCCACGCCCGCTTCCGGGACGGGAAGGAAGAATTGATCCAGGTGTGCGCCGACCTCGCAGATGAGGAGACCCGGGAACGCGAGCTTCGCGCGCTTCGCGAGGCGGGACGGGAACACCAAGGAGCCGTCATGCGCCTGCTCCTTCTCGATCGACACCAGGCGACCGATGTGAACTCGAACGACATTCTCGCGCAGCCCGTCGACGAATGGCTGCTGGAGACAACGTGAGTATGCCATGAACTCGAGACAACAACTTCAACGCTCAGCTTCGGTTGCTGTCTTGATTTGAAAACGTGGAAATTTTCGAGTCAACATGATACGCGATCTTGTGAAGACGCCCGAAGCTCCCCGCCCACCAACCTTTCCGGTTGGCCAACCACACGAAGCTTATGACACAAGGCCCGCGCGAACAGCTGCGATCCCTTCTCCTGCACTCTTCCAATTCGATTCCCCCGACCTCGACTTCAGCATTCCAGCAAACGCTGAAAGCGATGAATGTGCCAATTGGTTAGCCTTGACACCAGTTTGGGCGATGCGCATGTTGCATTCGACATGAAGCAAGAAAAGTGAATTACTCCAATGATCCCAATCGTTGTTGACGACCGCGAGGCCGGTTCTGAGGTCGTTCAAGCACTCAGAGAGATGGATGGTCTGGAGGTCGAAGTTCGGCGGCTTGGACTTGGTGACTATTACATAAACGGGAATCTTCTGATCGAAAGGAAAACGTTTAGGGACCTTGCCAGCTCAATCAAAGACGGTCGGTTGTTTCAGCAGGCATCCCGGCTTGCGTCTATCCCGACGCGAAGTGCGGTGATTCTAGAAGGAACGGCTGAGGATTTGATACGCAGTCGCATGCGGCGTGAAGCGATTCAGGGCGCGCTCATCACCTTGACGATAATTCTTGGCATTCCGGTTTTGAGATCGAAGGATCCGCTTGAGAGCGCACGCCTCATGCTCTACACCGCTCGGCAGATGAGCACGATTCCATTCCGAAGTTTCCCTCGGAAGGGGAAACGGCCGCGAGGGAAACGGAAACTCCAACTTCATATCCTTCAAGGTTTGCCGGGGGTGGGACCGGGGCGCGCTGGCCGACTCATCGAGTCTTTTGGCAGCGTTGAAGCGGTGGTGACGGCAACGGTTGCTCAATTAGCGGAAGTCCAAGGCATCGGAATCAAGACGGCTCAGGCAATTCGCAGATCAGTGACGCCTTGAGGAATGGTGATTCCTAAAGATTTCTTCTTGCAGTTTGAAATGCGGAGGAACGAAAAGGACGGTCGCTGTGAGCAACAAATAGCGAACGCCGATCGGCGAAGTGAGATTTCGGGGAGGAAGGCAGTAGCCCTAAAGGGAGCCTCGAGCACCACGGAAATGAGCGCATCGTGATCACTTTAGAGCTTGACTAACCGAGGATTGCAGGAAAATCCTTCATTTTCAGAAGGGAATTGAAGCCATCCCCTTTCAAGAGCCGCCTTCTACTTCGGATGAGAGACAATATCCAGGAGATAGTAGCTATCACCCTCGATCGTGAAGTAGAAACGCCAGTCTCGGGTTACCCGCGCTTGCCAGATTCCTCGTGTCTCGTCATACTTCTTTGCTCTCAGGGAGGGGTGGCGCAAATTCGCAAGCAAAAGGGCCACTCGACGGTCAAACGCTCCTTGAATTGCAACCAGGGCTTGCTCGTAGCTCTTGAGAAACCGGTCGGTGTAGGAAAGCCGCATCAGCTTCTTCTCGGTCTTTTGGAGGAACGGCGGAGGGACTGCACCACCTCTTTAGCGGATCTAAACGGTCCTTGAACGCGGCCCTTCTTAACATCGTCAAGAGCCTCGGATAGTCGTTCCTCAATATGCTTGTCGACAAGAGCCTTGGGAGTTAGCACGAGCGTCCCGTTGCGGAGCTCTATCTCTAGATAGTCACCGGCACGGAGGTGAAGTTCCTCATGAATCTTCTTTGGAATGGCTACCTGACGGCTCGCGCCGATCTTGACAGCGGACATAGCGTGTTCTCCTCGTGTCTGGGTTTTCATATAATTGTATTATACAAAGATAGCGCAGCGTGAGCAGATTGTCAAGCTGAGAAAAGAGCCTTTGGGCGCCTGACGTCCTGGTGCACTCCGGGATCAAGACTTACATTGACGCGTCCCATGCAATAGCGCACAACAAGGTCATGATCATCGACAATCACATCATCCTCACAGGATCATTCAACTTCTCAAAAGC
>DOWV01000279.1:0-692 GCA_003519375.1 Bacteroidota bacterium | reverse complement strand
GCGAACTGGCGGATTCACCAAACACATTCCAACCTGTATTCTCAGTAACGCACGTCCCTCAAGCAGCCACGTAACTCCCTATTTGGCATCATTGAGCTCGCAAGCCAGCTTCCGATTGAGGGCGTGGAAGTTCCTGAAAACTGACGAGAATTCTTCCTCGCATGTACGAGTCCGCAACAGCACTTAGACCTTCACATTCTCGCGAACACTAGCTCCTGAATCACATACGATTGTTGTTGAGGGAAAAGTGCTCGATTCGATTTGAACTGGGCATTTTTCTTTTTCGCTTCTGAGACGAGATGTCGGTTCTTGGCGTGAAATGGTTACGATTTGGTTACACGATTCCTGGATGGTACAGGGTGTAATACAGTGTGGTGACTGATTGGTTGCACGAAGTCTGTGCGTAATAGTTGCTGTATCTAATAACAGTTGTTCCTTCCGTCTCTCCCTTCAACATTGGTTGCCGGCAAGAAGAAACTGGACAAGAATAATCGCAGATTACTTCAATCGGGAGTTGTTGGCAAAAGTCCATGGTAATCGAGTGGTTGATTCATACCTGTTATGATTGTCCATATGTGGATCCCCGCAGGTGGGCATCGAACCCACGCCTAGACAGAAGAGTTCTCAAATTGGAACATTCTGCCCGTCATCATTTCCCCGCTTGATATTGTACTTCCGGGACGTTGATTTTG
>DOWV01000043.1:2458-3705 GCA_003519375.1 Bacteroidota bacterium | reverse complement strand
AGAACTAATTGGACAGCCTCAACGAAACAAAACGACAAAGAATCTTTTCCCGTGGAGCAGATTTCTGATTTCGTGGGCGATTCACCACTTACGTGCACATCTATTGACACAGGGGTGAAATCTCTGCGGCTTTGCCTGGCTGCCCGCAGGCAGGCCTGGGACAGAAAACTTCACTCCTTCGCATTGAGCTTGTGGTCGATCTGCACGGCCGCATCCACAAGAGATTTTTCTGCAGCGACAGAGATCCTCGCCAGCGTCGCGAGGAGCGCCCGCTCGGTTTCACTTGACGCCGCCGGCTTTCCGCCAAAGGACATGGCCTCCACTGCTTTACGTTGGAGTAACCCGACCTCGTCGACGAAACCGTACGCAGTGGCGACGGAGTGGAGCAGGACGGTATCCTGAAGAGCCTTTGCATCAGAGGAGCTTGTGATTGCGCGCCAGATATCATTCTTCACGATTTGTGATGAGACCGAAAGATCAACGCCCCCCCTCCCGCGAAGTTCACGCTGTTGCCGCAATATTCTCGCGTTCTTGACGAGTTCCTCCTGAATCAGAACAAGAACTTTGCGGGTGCGATCGGCATCGATCGCTGCGGGCTCGGTCGTCGTTTGAGAAGCTGCCACAGGCGGGTCGCCCCTTGTCGTTTCCGAGCCGATGTAGTAGCCGAGAGCTACTCCAAGAAGAATCCCTACGAATGTGAAAGAGAACAAAGTCACCCGTCCGCTCCCCGCCGTCCCGGCATCCTCTTCTTGTTCCGGTTCCATCGCTGCGGTCGCGGCCGGGACTTCAGCCTTAAAATCAGCCTGGGTATAAGATTGAGATGCAGGCAAATCAGGAGCCGGGATCACCGGTTCGTCGAGGCCGGCCTTCTTAGGTCGGGGCGCACGTTTCGTGGTTTGTCGCTTTGAAGCAGGCCGTTTTGGAGCTGGTTGCTTTGAAGTCTGCCGTTTTGCCATTGGTCAATTTCCTCCCATTCAAAGATTTTCATTTTCTTGAGCAAAGATCAAGTCCGCGATCTTCCTCGCGATCTCAATCGGCTCGCCTTCATTGCGGTTTGTCAGGATGATGATCGTCAACTGCCGGTCAGGAAAACGCAGGATGGCGTTCCGGAACCCGCGCGTCGACCCTGTATGAGAAACGCAAAACTGGTCCTTGTAAGGAGCAATGTCCCAACCGAATCCGTATTTCGTTCTCGTTCCGTCGTTCAGGGTCGCCGGCGTAAAGGACTGCTTCCGGAGCCCCGGACT
>DOWV01000043.1:588-2284 GCA_003519375.1 Bacteroidota bacterium | reverse complement strand
ATCCCGCCATCACCGAGGACTGCGCTTGTAACACTTTGATCGGTCCGGATAAATCCGTTATCCGTCTTCGAATGGCCATAGGCACGGTCCTCGACAGTGGAGAGGCCTTTCTCAAACGCGACGGTGCGATCCATGCCGAGAGGTTTAAATATCTGTTGTTTCAGAAATCCTGCAAACGACCGGCCCGAGAGAGCTTCCACAACGAGTGCCAGGAGCGCATAACCGGAATTGCTGTATCGGTACTTTGCCCCGGGTGCGAAATACACCGAGTCGATCTTGCTCAACAACCTCAAAACGTCCTTATCGAGCACCTGCACCGTCTGGCTATCGGGGATCAAATCCTCGTAGTCGACCAATCCCGATGTGTGAGTCAATAAATGCCGGATTGTTACGTCTCGCGCATAAGGCGGTGCGCCGGGTAAGACGTCGGTGAGCCGGGACTCGAGCGACAGTTTTCCCCGATCGACCAGCATCAGTACGGCTGTTGCGGTGAACTGCTTAGTCACAGACGCGAGCCGGTAGTTGGTGGTTGGTGATGCGGGAGTTGCGTGATCGACGTCGGCGAGGCCGTAGGCCTTGGTGAAAATTACATCGCCCCTGGAAATCACCGTTATCGACGCACCGGGCGCGCCGGGTGCGTGGTAGTCGGCGAGGAGCGTATCGATCCCAAGCGCGGAGCGGATGTTGAGTGCATAGGGGGCACAGGATGATAAAGAGATCATTGCTATCGCACACAGGAGAGATTTCATCGCTTAGGGAGATTGAACGGGGTACCGGAAGGCCTTTCGAAAGGTCAAAACTCCTTTTTTGAAAAGCCACGCTTAAAGGAATCTACATTGAATGAACACGACTTTCAAGGACAGTATAACGCTCCGCCGGTGCTGCACTCGTGAGCTCTGTGCGGTGTATGCTCACGAGCGCAGGATTGTCCCAGCGAATCAGCGTAATGAGGGCTTTGGGCGATCGATGAATCCGAACGAGCGGATCATCTGCATTGCGGTGGATTGGTACCGATCGAACACAGACGGGTGCGCGCTATAGGTGATATGGTATACGATGGAACCCCGGATCGTGAAGGCCTTCAGATACTTCAGGTTTTTCCCGAATTGGACGCCGGAGTACGTCACAATGTGTCCCGGCAAACCTCCCATTGTTGTGCCCTGCGAGCTCTCGATCGCGAGGCTGTCGGTGAACACATCGATGAGCTTCAGAATGTGATCCCGGTGGCGGGAGAGGGAGCCCGGACCGCCGAGCGTATCGTAGTGACTGATGTTGACGTTGCTGCGATACCTTGTGGGCGAGCCGGAGGAGTCGGCATAGAAAATGACCGAGTACCCCGGATTGTTGGGCCTGACCTGCCAGTCTGCCGGATACTGTATGGTGTACAAGTTCACCGTATCGCTGTATGCCCTGAATCCCGGGATTCTGTTGACCTGTGCGCGCGTCAGCCCGGCGAGTACGAGAAGAACAAGGAATGTTGCTGCTGTGCGTTTCATGGTGGCTGGCCTCCTTCGGCTCATTAGTGGCTGATGTCGAGTGTGTGTCTGCCGAACAGGTCGAAGCCGAGCTCCACATTGTGCGGCGTGATGTCAACGTCAAAGTCTATACACTTTTTATGAATCGGCCAGGGGAAATCAATACACCAGGAAACACTCCCCTGGAGTGAAGAGTTCTTGTAGGAGAATGTTGCGGAGCC
>DOWV01000043.1:0-274 GCA_003519375.1 Bacteroidota bacterium | reverse complement strand
GCGGCGCTGAGGGAGAAGCCATGGATGGTCACGTCGAAGTCGCCGGAGAATGACGTCACGCCGGACTTGGTTCCCGTAAAGGTCACAGTGCCGCTGCCGATCCCCGGTATCGTCACTTTCGTCGTTCCCTGAAATGTCCCTCCGGCGATGCTCACGGTGGTCTTGTCAAAGGTGAGGCCCCGGAACTTGATTGCGACTGATGCCGTGAAGGACTTCAGCTTGAATCCATCAAACGGCTCTGCCTCCGATGTCTCGAGCATACCGGCAAAATCCT
>DOWV01000100.1:5261-5432 GCA_003519375.1 Bacteroidota bacterium | reverse complement strand
ATGCCGCGGCATATTCAGGAGTCTACCTTCACGGTCTCGCAGGTGACATCGCCAAAGACAGCCTGGGAGAACGAAGCATCGTGGCGCATGACCTTATCGATCAGCTCCCCGCGGCTATCAGAACGGTTGAGGGCGTCTGAAGAATTTTGTCAAATACCAGCTCCCCCCGCT
>DOWV01000100.1:3537-4956 GCA_003519375.1 Bacteroidota bacterium | reverse complement strand
AGTTTTGTTCCGGGGAGGTCTGTTGAGTTCTACGACTTCCTGGCAGATTGTGGCGGGGCATTGCTTTACACTGCCCTCTTCTGGCTTCTTCAGCAGCGCAACGGCGACTCGACGCAGCTTCCCAAGGGTTGACACGTCACGCAATTCTGAGTATATTTGAAAAACACCAAATCCGCCGCGCGCTCCTGAAGTCGGCGGTTTTTTGTTCTTGAGGGGTCCCATCCGAATACTCTCCCATCGACGCTGACGTGAAGTTCGAAATCCTGAAAACCGACGGCAAAGCGAGAGCCGGAAAGCTTGAGACGGGGCATGGTGTCGTCGAGACGCCCGTGTTCATGCCGGTGGGAACACAGGGAAGCGTCAAGGCGATCGAGCACAGGGAGTTGGAAGGAATCGGTGCCGGGATCATCCTCGGCAACACGTACCATCTCTATCTTCGTCCGGGTACAGAACTCATCCGCACGGCTGGTGGTTTGCACAATTTCATCGGATGGAAACGGACGATCCTGACCGACAGCGGCGGTTATCAGGTTTTCAGCCTGAACGACCTGCGTACGATTGAAGAAAAAGGCGTGACCTTCAAGTCGCATCTCGACGGATCGGTCCATGTCTTCACGCCCGAAACGGTGGTCGGGATCCAACGCGAGCTGGGCTCTGATGTCATGATGGTCCTTGATGAATGTGCCCCGTTTCCGTGTGACCGCGAATATGCCTCCAAGTCGAATGAGCTGACGGTCCGATGGGCAGAACGCTGCAAGGGAGAGTTCGAGAGGAGTAAACCTCTCTACGGGCATTCTCAGGCCCTTTTTGGCATAGTCCAGGGGAGTATCTACCCGGATTTACGGGAGCAAAGTGTCCGGTCCCTGGTTGGAATGGAGTTTGACGGGTACGCGATCGGTGGATTGGCCGTTGGAGAATCGGCGGGTGAGATGTATCGGATGCTAGAGATCACCGAACCGTTCCTTCCCCGGGAGAAGCCCCGGTATCTTATGGGGGTTGGAACTCCCGTGAATCTGCTCGAAGCGGTGGGACGGGGGATCGATATGTTTGATTGTGTGCTCCCAACTCGAAATGGCCGGAATGCCTACCTTTTCACGAGGCACGGCTCATTGAACCTGAGAAACTCGAAATATAAAACGGATCTCACTCCACCGGATGCGAAATGCGATTGTTACACCTGCACGCATTTTTCACGCGCCTATCTCAGGCATCTTTTCCTGGTCCGTGAAATAGTCGGCCTGCAGCTGGCAACGATTCACAATCTATCGTTCTACCTCTGGCTGATGCAACAGGCAAGAGCCGCGGTTTTCGAAAAACGCTACGATGTGTGGAAACGCTCGATGCTCAGTCAGTTGGAACCCGATGAATCAGTGATGTCGCTGAACTAGCTCCGAAAGGAAGTGGCACTCCTCAAGTTGC
>DOWV01000100.1:1851-3304 GCA_003519375.1 Bacteroidota bacterium | reverse complement strand
CTTCAGCCCCACATCGAATGGACCCTGCATCGGAGACTACAAAGGTCGAATACTCACTGTCTATCGTTTTTAATATCTGACAACGTTACACACCAACTCAACATACCACGGAGGAAAACGTGTACCAAATCCTTGCCCAACAAACGCCTGACGGCGGCGGTTTCATCCAGACCATCATCTTGTTCGGTCTGATTTTCGTCATTTTCTACTTCATGATCATTCGGCCACAACAAAAGCGGCAAAAAGAACGGCAGAAGATGCTCGATTCGATCGAAAAGGGAGACAAGATTGTCACCTCCGGCGGCATCCACGGAACGGTTGTCGGTCTTGAAGAGAAGACCGCCCTGGTGCAGATTGCCGACAACGTAAAGGTGAAAGTTGATCGCGGATCGATCGGCAACGTCCTGCGAGAGGCAAAACCGGAAGAGAAAACCAAGTGACGGCACTCTGACGTGGAGATCATGGAACACCATACCGCACCAAACTTCGACAGCATTGAAGCGGCGATCGAGGCTCTCAAGGGGGGCAAGGTCATCATCGTTGTCGATGATGAAGAACGCGAGAACGAAGGGGATTTCATCCTCGCAGCAGAGAAGGCCACTCCCGAGCTTCTGAACTTCCTCCTCAGGGAAGGACGAGGTGTTGTGTGCGTGCCGCTGACGCCGGAGCGAACGAAGGAGCTCGGTCTCGATCCGATGGTTGATACGAACACGTCCCTCCATGAAACACCGTTCACCGTTTCGGTGGATTACATTCATGGGACGAGCACGGGTGTCTCGGCAGCCGACCGGGCTGCGACCGTCCGGGCGTTGGCCGATGGATCGACGCGTACAACGGACCTGGCGAAGCCGGGCCATATCTTTCCGCTTCGGGCCGCTGAAGGAGGAGTGTTGCGCAGGGCGGGGCATACCGAAGCGGCGATAGACCTGTGCCGTCTGGGCGGTTTGTTCCCTGCGGCGGTGCTTTGCGAAATCCTGAATGAAGACGGCACGATGGCTCGGGGGCCTCAGCTTCTTGAAATCGCCCTGAAGTTCAAACTCAGGATTGTTTCTGTCGGGGGATTGATTCAGTATCGCATTCAGCGGGAGAAGCTTGTTCACCGTGTCGTAACGACGAAGCTCCCGTCGAAATTCGGGAACTTTGTACTGCATCTTTATCGGAGCGAAACAGACAACAAGGAGCACCTCGCGCTTGTGAAAGGCGAGCTGCATCCTGACACGCCGACGCTCGTGCGTGTACATTCCGAGTGCCTGACAGGTGATGTCTTCGGTTCACTACGTTGCGACTGTAACGAGCAATTGGTCGCAGCCATGCAGACCGTGGAGAAAGAGGGTGCGGGAGTTGTCCTTTACATGCGGCAGGAGGGAAGGGGAATTGGACTCTTCAACAAGCTCAGGGCATACGGGCTGCAGGACGAGGGCCTCGATACTGTCGAAGCGAACGAGAAGCTGGG
>DOWV01000100.1:0-1509 GCA_003519375.1 Bacteroidota bacterium | reverse complement strand
ATTCTGATCGACCGGACGCAGGAACGGTGAGGCATCGGTGGGCACGGTTCGTAACTTTCTTCTTGCGTCTAACGGATTTTTGTGATAGCTTGCTCACGAAGCAAGCGGAGCCACCATCCTTTCGGGATGATGGCTTTTCTTTTTGCCTTGTCGTTGCGGCAGGGGAGAAGGCCAGGCAATAGCCGGAGGATCTATGGGAGAGAAGAATAACGGTACGGTATATCTGACTCGGGAACGTCTCGTCGAGCTGGAGGCCGAGTTGCGCGAATTGAAGATCAACGGCCGGGCAGAAATCGCCTCGAAGATCGCGGAAGCGCGGGCCCATGGGGATCTGAGCGAAAACGCCGAATATGATGCCGCGAAAGAAGCTCAGGAGCATTTGGAGATCCGGATCGGCAAGCTCGAGGAAACTCTCATGCGTGCGCGGGTCATTGAGAGTTCGGAACTCCCAAATGACAAGATCTATATTCTTTCCTTTGTTAAACTTCAGGACCTCAAAACCGGCGAAACAACGGAGTACCGTCTTGTCTCTCCGGAAGAGGCGGATTTCGACAAAAACAAGATCTCCATAACCTCACCGTTCGGCAAGGGGCTGATGGGAAGGGTGAAGGGGGATCTCGTTTTCATACGCGTTCCAGCCGGTGAGTTGAAGTACAAAATCCTGGAGATCAGTAGGGAAGCCTTTTAACCGGACAGCTGCTTTTGGTCCCCACGCTCCGCAGTCTAAAAATCCGTTCGATCAATAGCGGCATCGCCGCGGCTACGCAAGCCCAATCACTTCCCCATGCCAGAGAATCTTGAGCTCAAGGCATCCTCTCGATCGCTCATCGAGGCCCTTCGCACAGCAGGAAAACTTGGTGCACGACGTGAGGGGGTACTCCGTCAAAGGGACACGTATTTCCTCACCGGAGCAGATCGGCTAAAACTGCGGGAAATCCGGGGTGATCACGTAGAGTTGATCTTCTATCGCCGTCCGAACGCCAGTTCAGTTCGCTATTCGAAATATACGGTTGTGAGAGTTTCCGAGCCCGCCCGTGTGAAAAGGCTTTTTTCGAAGCTTTTTGGAATTCGCGTCATTGTTGTGAAAAAAAGAATACTCTATATCTACAAGAATGCTCGAATCCACATCGATTCGGTCAAAGGATTGGGCAGCTTCATTGAATTTGAAGTTTTGGTGTTGCATGGGAAAAGGCAGGCAGAATCATTGATGGCTTTCCTGAGAAAAGAATTTCGAATCAGGAAATCATCAATCATCGGCGGCTCTTATAGCGATATTTTATTGAGGCAGAGACGTCGTGGCATACATCGTGCATAAAACTTCCGGAAGAAAAAAACAACTTCGCGCTTGACTTTGTGCATGAACGAGTCTATATTTTTGGTGTTGTTGATTTGCGGACACCGCACGGGTGCTGAGAATAAAATACTTGCCTTCGGATACCGTTTTTGGTATATTTTCACACCGCATGCGGGAATAGCTCAGTTGGTAGAGCGCAACCTTGCCAAGGTTGA
>DOWV01000051.1:8250-11470 GCA_003519375.1 Bacteroidota bacterium | reverse complement strand
CCGGTCGAGGGGTTTTCTGACGTTTCCGGTCAGGTTCTTGAACGAGGAGGGAGTGAAGCCGGTGACGGATTTGAATTGGTTGGAAAGATGCTGGACGCTGCTGTAGCCGAGCTTGTAGGCAATCTCGCTCAAGGTCAACTCCCCGTACTTGAGGAGTTCCTTCGCGCGTTCAACGCGCTGAAGGATGACATACTGTTCAATCGTGATGTTCTCGATCGAAGAAAAAAGGGTGCTGAGGTAATGATAGTCAAGGCCGAGTTCCTTGCTGAGGTACTCGGATTGTTTGATTCTTCGTTCCTCGCCGTCATCACTTTCACGAATGAGCTTGAGCACGGCAATCTTGAGACGTTCGATGGTCTTCGCCTTTCGGTCCTCGATGAGTTCAAAGTCATTCGCTTCGAGCACGCCGGCGATCTGCTTCATCGGCAGTTCGCGCGGACCACCGGCGACGACAACTTCGCCAAGCGTTACGCTCCGGACGTCGAGCTTGAGCTCTTTCAACTCCTCGCGCACGACGCGGATACATCGGTCGCAAACCATGTTCTTTATATAGAGTGTTGTGGTTGCGACGGCGCCGGTGCGTTTCTTCTGTTGGGGCATAGCAGTACTCGCTTCCTGGAAAAAGAAAAGCACGGGCAATCTTTCCAGACTGCACCGTGCCTTTGACTCATACTTGAGCAACGACAGGTTGAATCTTCCTACCAGCGACGCGGGGCGTTGCGCACGCTGCGAACGGTATCGCGGGCAATAAGGAGTTCTTCATTCGTCGGAATAACATAGAGCTTGATTTTCCCGTCGGCTGCTCCCATCTCGCCTTCTTTCCCTCCAACCAGCTGATCATTCGCCTGCTCATCAATCTCGATGCCGAGGTTGCTCAGGCCGGCGCAGATCCGCTGGCGTACCTGCGGCGAGTTTTCGCCGATGCCGCCGGTGAAGACGATCGAGTCGGCTCCCCCCATCTCTGCAAGGTAGGCGCCGATGTACTTCTTCACACGTAAACAGAAAATATCGATGGCAAGTTTCGCACGCCGATCCTGGTGTTCATGTTCTTCCGCCAGAAGGTCGCGCATGTCGTTGGTCAGTCCTGAAAGCCCGAGGAGTCCCGACTGCTTGTTCAGCATGGCATCGATCTCGTTGAGCGACATTGCTTCCTTGTGGCTCAGAAATTCGATGATGGAAGGGTCGATATCGCCGCCGCGGGTTCCCATGACGAGACCTTCGAGAGGCGTGAGTCCCATCGAGGTGTCCACCGAAACGCCTCCCTTGATAGCGCAGGCCGAGCAGCCATTGCCAAGGTGCAGGGTAATGATGTTGGTATTCTCGAGGTCCTTCCCGGTCAATTGGCGGTAACGGTATGCGACATACCGGTGTGATGTGCCGTGGAAACCGTACCGGCGAATCTTGTGGCGCCGGTAGAGCTGATAGGGAAGGGCGTAGAGATACGACGTCTCCGGCATGGTCGAATGGAAGCCTGTATCGAAAACCGCGACTTGCGGCACGCCTGCGCCAAGAAGGTCGCGGGCTGCATAAATACCCTTGAGATTAGCGGGATTATGAAGCGGTGCCAGATCGATGCAGTCCTCAATGCCCCTGATGACCGTTTCATCGATGACCACCGACTTGGTGAACTTTTCTGCGCCGTGGACAACCCTGTGACCGACGGCATGAATGTCGGCCAGCGAACGGATGCCGGGGACCTGGGAATCAGCCGAGATGATCCAGCGAATCACATGGTCGAGCGCAACGCGGTGATCGCGCAGAGGGAGCGCCTGCTTCACCGGCGGTTTTCCCGTCGACTGAAGCGAGACGAGAGATTGTCCCCCGATACGTTCGACAAGACCTTTGGCCTTCTGATGGTCCTCATTCTTCTCGATGATATCAAGGTCCGTTTCAATGATCTGGAATTTGAGCGACGAGCTTCCGCAATTCAATACAAGGATATTCATGATCGTAGAGTGGGTCGTGAGTAATGAAACCGAAGACCGACGGATACTGTTCGTAGGCTAAGAGTTAGAAATCAGGCATCGCATGACGGCAAACAACGTGAGCCCAAGCTACAAGTTTATTGATGGAAACTCAAGCAAGCGAATTTCACTTTTAGCAATTTTTCAGGTATCTTCTCAACAATAACACTCCGCGTCTGAATGAAGAAGTTTACTCTCAAGCAGCTTCCCTCTGATAACCTGCATCTTGTTCATCCGCAGCGTTTCAGAATCGATTATAAGAAAGAGCTGAACGCCGCACAGCATGAGGCGGTTACGTCAGTGAACGGTCCGCATCTGATCATCGCAGGTGCTGGAACAGGTAAGACGCGCACGGTGGTGTACCGCGTCGCATATCTCGTTGAGCTCGGCGTCAAGCCTGATAGTATCCTCCTTCTCACGTTCACCCGAAAAGCGGCGCAGGACATGTTGCGCCGTGCTGCAATACTGCTCGACAGTCGTTGTGAACAAATTTCCGGAGGGACGTTCCACTCCTTCGCAAACAGCATCCTTCGCCGCTACGCGACAAGACTCGGCTATGAAGCAAATTTCACGATTCTCGATCAGGGCGACGCTGAAGATGTGATCAACCTCATCCGAACGCGGCTCAAGTTCGACTCAAGAGAGAAGCGCTTCCCGCGGAAGGAAGCGTTATACGATCTCTACAGCCGGGCAGTCAATACGATGACGCCGACGAAGGAGCTCCTGGCTGTCGACTATCCGCAGTACCTTGAGCAGGAGACTGAGATTCAGCTTGTTCATACGGGCTATGTTCAGTACAAGCGGGCGAACAACCTGATGGACTATGACGATCTCCTTGTGAATTTTGCCCTGCTTCTCAAGCAGGATGAAGGGATTCGCGCGGTCCTGTCCGACCGCTACAAGTACGTTATGGTGGATGAGTATCAGGATACGAACCGTGTTCAGGCCGAGCTCGTCAAGCTCTTGTCGTACAAGCACCGGAACATCATGGTTGTCGGCGACGATGCTCAATGTATCTACTCATTCCGGGGCTCGACCATCAAGAATATCATGACGTTCCCCGAGGAGTTTCCCGACTGCAAGATTGTCAAGCTTGAAGAGAACTTCCGGAGCACGCAGCCGATCTTGAACCTCGCAAACGAGATTCTGAAGAGGGGAAGCGTGGGAAGTCAGACGTAAGTACCTGGATGGTGCTTTGGCGGTTAGACGTCAGACGGTCTTGAGTAAGCAGTATGGAGTAAGTAGTAAGGAGTAAG
>DOWV01000051.1:0-8150 GCA_003519375.1 Bacteroidota bacterium | reverse complement strand
AGTAGTAAGGAGTAAGTAGTAAGTAGAAAGCAGCAAGCAGCAGGCAGTCGTCAGTAGGAGGCATGCTATCAGCTAACCGCTAAAAGCTGGCCCTGAACCACCATGTATTACAAAGAACTCTACACCTGCCGCGCCGGGGGGAGCATGCCTCAGCTGGTCTCGACCGAGAACGAGAACATGCAGTCCCGGTATGTGGTACAGAAGATCCTTGAGCTGCGAGAGCAGGGCGTGCCGCTGGAGGAGATTGCCGTTCTGTTCCGGTCGTCGTTTCTCTCGTTTGACCTCGAAATCGAGCTCACGAAGGCAAATATCCCCTTTGTCAAGTTCGGCGGCTACAAGTTTGTCGAGACGTCGCACGTGAAGGATGTCGTTTCGTACCTTCGGGTTCTGGCCAACCCCCGTGATGTGGTCTCGTGGAACCGGATTCTGCTTCTCGTGGATGGAGTGGGCCCCCGAACGGCCGAGAAAGTGATTGACGACATCCTGAAGCGGCGGGTGGCGGCGACGCCTGACGGCCAGACACTTCCCACGACGAAATTCTGGATGCAGTTCAACGATTACGCTGAGAATGTCCAGAAGCTCTTCGATGTCCTGAAGCAGGCGTCCTCGCAGAACCTCGCCCCGGCCGAGAAGACGTTCCAGGTTCTTCAATACTACGAGCCGATTCTCCGCGGCCGGTACGATGATCATCAGAAGCGAAAAAAAGACCTCGAGATGTTTCAGAATATTACCGAGAGATACAAGGATATCGATACACTCCTGACCGATCTCGCCCTCGAGCCGCCCAATGAGAGCATCGTCGATGTGGTGTCGCCCGGTCCCGAAGACGAGTTCCTGACTCTTTCGACCATCCACAGCGCCAAGGGCCTCGAATGGAATTCTGTTTTCATCATTTACGCTCTCGAAGGACGCTTCCCAACCATGCGCTCCGTGGCGAGCGATGAGGAAATTGAAGAGGAGCGCCGGCTGATGTATGTCGCCTGCACGCGGGCCAAAGATAACCTCTTTATCACGTATCCGATGAATGTTTATGATCGCGAAAGCGGATTCATTCTCACGAAACCCTCTCGATTCATCCAGGGAATCGGCGACCAGCTGCTCGAACAATGGGTCGTGGAATGATGCTTACTTTTCCCCCTACAAAGGACTCCTTCACAGAGCTTCTTGTGAATATCGGTAGCATCAGTCTCTTCAGCCTGCCCCGCTACGCGGGGTGTGCTATTCACTAGCGCTGCGTAGAAACCCGCATGACCAAACACCTCTATCTTGATCGAAACGAAAACCTCTACGGACCCGCACCTGCCTGCTACAGCGCGCTTCAGAAAATCGGCGCCGAGGAGCTCAGCGTGTATCCCCGGGATTTCTTGCGGGGGGTCAAAAGCCGGCTCTCTGAGCGGATTGCGAAGGACCTCGGCATCCCCGAGCCGCAAATCCTGTTGAGCGAGGGGAGCGAGGACATGCTGAAACAGGCGGTCCACTGTTACCTCGGCCCGGGCGAGAAAATTCTCTGCCCGGCTCAATCATGGTGGTACTATCAGAAGGTCGCATCGGAAGTCGGGGGCGAAACGATCACGTATGCACTCAAAGAGACTCAAGAGAGCTACTCATACGACGTCGAGGAAATGCTCTCCCTCTACCGAAAAGAATCTCCCCGTGTGGTGCTTATTGCCTCGCCCAACAATCCCACCGGCAATTCGTTTCATGATGACGATTTGAAGAAACTGACTGACGCGTTTCGCGAAAGCATCGTCGTTCTCGATGAAGCCTACTGGGGCTTTCGCAATTCATCCAACGAACACATTGCCGCCCTCATCGAGAAGTATCGCAATATTGTGGTTCTCAGAACGTTTTCGAAGTACTTCGCCCTCGCCGGTGCGCGGGTGGCCTTCGCGGCCGTTGGTGCCAGCCTCAGCCGGTTGACAAAATTCTCGTCGCGCTATCTTGGCTACAATCGAATTTCGGAATCCCTCGCGCTCGCGGCGCTTGATTCACCCGAGTACTACGAGACCATTCGCCGGCAGATGTGCCTTGATCGGGAGGCAATCTATGTTTTCTTCGCAGGCTTGAGCGGATGGAGATGTTACAGGTCCGATGCCAACTTCGTGCTTGTAAAGATTCCGGCCGAGGTGAGAGAACCCCTTCGGTCGTTTCTGGAGGCTCGCAATATCCACATCAAGTTTTTCTCGGAACCGGAGTTTGCCGGCTGTGTGAGAATCACATTGGGAACGAAAGAGCACAATCATCGGCTTCTCTCAGCTCTCTCGGAGTTTCTGCGGCCCGGTGGCGGAGAGCGGGGTGCAGTGTGAAATGCGTGATCCTCGCTGCCGGAATGGCCACCCGGATGGCATCGCGAACCGGAGGCCTGCCAAAATGCCTCCTGGTCGTCGGCGGCAAGCCGATTCTCCAGAGAATCATTGAAAATGTTACCTCGGCGGGAATCGCGGAAATCATCCTGGTGCTCGGATACAAGGCGGATGCAGTCCGCCGGTTTGTGAAGGCCACCTTCCCGTTTCATCGCATTCGATTCGCCGTCAATCCGAAGTTTGAATCGACCAATAATGCCTTTTCCCTCCTCATGGCCCGGAACCATGTTGTGGAGACCCTGAAAGTACCTCCAGCCCCTCATGAGCTACTGCTCCTTGATGCGGACATCGTCTTCTCGCCGCTTCTCTTGCCCTCCATCATGAAGCACCCCTCGCCGGACAAAGTTGCCGTCCGGGTGAGAGGGGGGCACGATGAGGAAGAAGTGCGGATACGCATGGACGCGTCAGGTTCTATCCGGCAAATCGGAAAGAACATGCCGATCTCCGAATCGCATGGGGAATCTGTCGGCATCGAAATGTTTTCAAGCAAAACCGCGCAAAGGCTCTTCGAAGTACTTGAACATCGGGTGCGGAGCGGTGAAGGGAGGTCGGAATTCTACGAGGCAGCGTTCCAGTCACTTGTAGACGAAGGCATCACTCTTCACGCCGTTGATGTGAGTGACTATCCGTCGATCGAGATTGACACGCCTGAAGATCTCGACATTGCGGAAAGGATCATTGCTCCTCAGTTGCGAGAGGGGTCTCTCCCGAAACGGGGATTGTGACTTGAGGTAATGGTTCTCACCGCGGAGCCGCGGAGAACGCGGAGTAACGCAGAGAATGTTGACGATAATCCTCCGCGATTCTCTGCGGACTCAGCGTCTCTGCGGTGAAACATACCACGCGATTTTCTGGCAGCGGAACAGTCTATGTCGCAGTAAGACGAATTGAGCTCGAGGAATGGCCCCTTACGAATACAAGAATACACTGAAGTCGAGCCTCTCCGATGAGCTGATCAACACGTATCTGCTCCGGCCTGTCGCCGGGTTCATTGTCTCTTTGCTCTACAAAACTTCCGTTACACCAAACCAGGTCACGGTTGCTTCGACCGTCGCCGGTCTGATTGCCGCTGCGATCTACCTTAACAACGAAGCCCTTACGACCGCCGTTGCCGGACTGATGGTCACCGTGAAAGATGTGCTCGATTCTGCGGATGGACAACTTGCCCGTGCGAAGGGTCAGTACACGCGCATAGGAAGATTCCTTGATTCAATCGGCGACTTTGTCGTTGACCTTGCTCTTTTCGGGGCCTTGGGCTGGATCCTCTACAGATCGACCGGCGATACGTGGATGCTCATGCTGGCGGCGATGGGGCTGTTTGGCATCACGCTGCGGGTATCATATCATGTATTTTACCAGACGTCGTTTCTGCACCTCGAAGACCAGTATGTGAATAACCGTGTCACCGAAGAACTCACACGGGATGATCTGGCGGGTGATCCGCTGGCGCTTGCGCTGCAGCGCATTTTCCTGATCATTTACGGCTGGCAGGATCGCTTTATGCTGCGTCTCGACTCCTGGTGCAGGAGGGGACGATCGGACCGTGAGTTACTTCTCCTGTGGTATTCTGATCCGGCCGGGCTCAGGCTCTCAGGCCTGATCGGCATCGGGACAGAGCTCTTTCTGCTGATGCTTTGCTCGCTTTTCAACGAGCTTCGCCTCTATCTTTTTCTGAACCTCCTGCTGATGAACGGAATCCTTTTCTTTTCTATCTTCTATCGCCGGGTTTTTCTCTTTCCCTCTCTCGATACGAAAGGCTCGCTATGAAAAAACTCCTTCTTGTTCTCACCTTGCTCTCACTCACCGGCTCTCTCTTTGCTCAGGCTCCCGGAGGGCAGGGCGATCGATATCTTCTGCCAAACGGATGGTGGCTCTCGCCTGCGGGCGAGCAGATTCGCCTCGGTGATTTCCCGATGAACGCCGTTCTCTCGGATGACGAGGCGTACCTCGCCGTGACGCACGGTGGTCAGTCCAAAGCGCAGCTCATGCTCGTCGATGTGAAACAGAAGAAGGTGAACCAGACGATCACACTGAAAGACAGCTGGCAGGGCATTGCCTTCTCCGGCGCGAGGCTCTTCGTCTCCGGCGGCTATCAGAACTGTGTCTACACGTTTCACCTCGGCGACGGCACGCTCACTCCGGGAGATACGATCAAGCTCATCGAGGGAAAACCAAAATATGTCGGAGCGGCGGCGGGGCTCGATGTTTACAAGAACATGCTTGCTGTTGTGTTTCGCGCAGATAGCACTCTCCGGTATTACGATCTTGCATCAAAGTCGCAAACCGTCGTGCGGCTCGGCGGCATGCCGTATTCGTGCGCATTCGACACGAAGGGCCAGCTGCTGGTGTCACTCTGGAGTTCAAGAAAGGTGGCAGTGTTCGACGGTAAGAAGAAGCTCTACGAAGTCGCGACCGGCGACCACCCGAATGAAATCACAATGTCCGGGGACGGCCGTTACGCATACGTCGCCTGTTCGAATGAGAATACGGTTTCAGTGATCGATCTGAAGGGGAAAAAGGCGGTGGCGTCCGTCTCCACCGCAATTCATCCCGACGCGCCTGAAGGATCGACTACCAACTCTGTCTGCATCATGCCGGATGAAAAAACAATTCTCGCGGCGAATGCCGATAACAACTCGCTGACGGTTGTCGACGTACGAAATCCTGCGCGCCCGAGGCCGGTTGGATTCATTCCCGTTGGATGGTACCCCACCAAAGTTCTAATGCTGAAGGACAAAACGATCCTGGTGTTGAATGGCAAGGGCGGCCGTTCGTTCGCGAATCCGCAGAGGCAATATATCGGCAGTCTCATGGAAGGCTCTCTCTCGATCATTCCGTATCCCACAGAGAAGGAGCTCGCTGAGTACACGCAGCGTGTGTACTGGAACACCCCCTACAAGCAAGCAGGTCTCCTGCAGACGTCGTACGATGGCGAGAGTGTGATACCGAAGAAGGTCGGG
This sequence comes from Bacteroidota bacterium, assembly GCA_003519375.1. Classification (GTDB taxonomy): domain Bacteria; phylum Bacteroidota; class Ignavibacteria; order UBA10030; family UBA10030; genus UBA9647. The sequence continues at coordinate 2,827 of DOWV01000051.1, read as the reverse complement.
CAGCCGTCGCCAATCAAGCATCTCCTCTACATTGTCAAAGAGAACCGGACCTACGATCAGGTGTTCGGTGACATGCCCGAGGGCAACGGCGACAGTTCGCTCTGTTTGTTCGCAGAAACGGTTTCCCCGAACCACCACAAACTTGCGCGCGAATTCGTCCTCTTCGACAATTTCTATGTGAATTCGGAGGTAAGCGCTGACGGACACAACTGGTCCATGGCCGCGTACGCGACGGACTATGTCGAGAAGACCTGGCCTCCGCAGTACGGCGGGCGCGGCGGCGAATATGATTTCGAAGGAACCGAACCGACGGGAAGGCCGAAAGCCGGATACCTCTGGACCGCGTGCGCCCGCAAGGGAGTCTCGTTCAGAATGTACGGTGAGTTCATTGATCCTGCCGATGAGAAGGGAAATCCCGCCAAACCCCGTGATCCCGGTATCGGGAAGAACTTCTCGACGACCTATCGTGGATGGGACCTGGAGTACTCCGACGTCGACCGGTACAAAGCCTGGGAAAAAGAATTCTCCGAGTATGAAAAGAACGGGAAACTGCCGCAGTTGAGCATCCTTCATCTGCCGAATGATCATACCGCCGGCACGCGGCGTGGGGCTCTGACGCCAAAAGCGTACGTCGCACAGAACGACTACGCGCTCGGTCTCATCGTGGAGCGGGTCTCGAAGAGTCCGTACTGGAAAGAGACCGCGATTTTCGTCGTTGAGGATGATGCCCAGAATGGTCCCGACCATGTGGATGCGCATCGTTCCGTCGGACTCGTCATAAGCCCCTACACGCAACGCAAGGCTGTCGATCACACTCTTTACAGCACCGCCTCCATGCTCCGGACCATGGAGCTGATCCTCGGGGTTCCGCCGATGAGCCAGTATGACGCGGCAGCCACGCCGATGTTCTCAGCGTTCACCACAACGGCGAACCTGACCCCCTACACGGTCGAGAGTCCCCGGATTGACTTGAACGAGAAGAACAAATCAGGAAGCGTCGGTCAGGTGTTGATGGACAAAATCAACCTGAGACGCGTTGATGCCGCGCCGGATCGTTTGTTCAATGAAATTATCTGGGAATCGATCAAGGGAACGCCGATGCCTGCGCCGCGCTATTCGATCTTCTCGCGCGCGTCAGGAGGCGATGAGGACGATGACTAGCAGCCATCTTAAGTATACTCACGCAAAGTCGCGAAGTCCCGAAACAAGTTCGAGCGGGAATTGAAGGGAGTCGTTGACAATACGACGATGCGGTGACAAGGGGCCGGGCGGTATGCCGGCCCCTTATTTTTTCTTGGAAAGCTGTGAGAGCTTCTTGAACCGCTTGAGCTTTCCTTTGATGGTGGCGAGGAGCGTCTCATCAGAGAAAGGCTTGGTGAGATAATCGTCTACTCCAAGTTCCTTGCCTGTTCGTATTAAAACCTCATCCGTCAGGCCGCTCAGGAAGATGAAGGGAACGTTCACGAGATGATCGAGTTCCCTGATCTTCTCATAGAACGTGAATCCGCCCATTGTTGATGTCTCGAGATTGATGTCGGAAATGATCATGTCCGGGACATTCTCTTTCAAGTACCGAAACGCGTCATCAGACGTAGAAAAACCGCGAACGTTGAAGTTCGCTTCACGGAGAGTCTCCGTGACGATATCCAGAAACTTGAGGTCGTCGTCGATGACAACCAGGGTTGACCGCTGGGCGCCGGCCCGGACTTCCCAGAGAATCTCCGCCTCCAGGGCATCGGACTCCGTCGGAGAGATATGGTATCGTTTCCGAAGATCGGAGAGCTCGGTAGGATTGTCAGGAGCGATGGCGCCGGAGGACCAGGCATGGCGAAACGACCGCAGATACGATTCAAGCTGTGCTTCTTTCGCAAGCTTGTTGTGTTCTTCCTGCGTGACTCCGTGTTGAGCACGAAATGCCGAGAGATGCGTCTCTTCGAAGGGGGTGAGCGCCCCGTCTTCCCAGGCCTTCACGAGCTCCTGACGGTATTTCACCAGGGCGTCAACGTGGTGGAGTTTTTCCGGCGTCGCTTTCTTGAGCCCCTCCTCCGTTTTCCGCAGTTCTGCTTCAGCAAGGCGCAGCTGGGTTTCCAGGTCTTCCAGCGATGGGCGAACCTCCGCCGGTGCGGGCCGCGGAGGCGGCACTGGAGGTTGTGGCGGAGGCGTCTTCGGGGCTCGCGGCGCCGGTCCGGGTTTCGGCGGTGCCTGCGACTCTTGTTCCGGCCGGGACTTATCGCGTTCCAACTCTTCTTTGATCCTTGATCTTGCTTCCTCGTCTCTCAGCTTGGCAGCCTCTTCAGCATCCTTTCGAGTTTGTTCCTGCTGAGCGTGTTTCTCGTGTTCTTCCTTAAGGTAGGTAAGGCGTTCCTCGTAAGCGAAGATGTACACATTGCGGGGATCAATCTCTTTGGCGAGGATAATCTCCCTCATTGCCTGATCGATATCGGCCGCCCGGATGAGGCGGTCGACCCGTTTCAGGATCTCGCTCACTTTCTTCTTTATGTCGTCGCGAGGAGTTAATTCAGCCATGCCGTCGAGAGGGAGGTTTGAAATTCACGCAAAAAGTAAAGAACGATTGAGGCAAATGCAAGATTCACAGCGGATCAGTCGATTCGGATGGTCAGGCAGACGGTGACTTTCTGTCGACCGGTATCGCAGGGTTCACATCCTTGCTTTTCGTTCGCCCCTTCTTCATATTAAACCCTCCATCCAACATTGGTCAACTGTGGCGTTGAGGAATGAACCATTCCACGAGGTGAGCGCATGGTGCAACTACCCCATCTTTCCACCGATTATCCGATTTCTGCCGGGCACCACGAGCAATACCAAC